>CP064980.1:326875-653750 GCA_016699535.1 Myxococcales bacterium | reverse complement strand
TTGTTCGTGATCTTAGTGGCGGAGAGCAGCGTCGAGTGGCGCTTGCGCAACTGCTTTTGTCTGAACCGGACCTGGCGATTCTGGACGAGCCTACGAATCATTTGGATATGCAAGCCATTGAATGGCTTGAGGATTATCTACTTCAGAGTTTTTCAGGCGCGCTGTTGTTGGTCACGCATGATCGTTATGTACTCAGTCGCGTTGTGGATCGCACTTTTGAAATTGAAGCAGCCAAACTTTATGTTTATCAAGGTGGTTGGGAAGCCTATCTTGAAGCAAGAGCCGAACGCGAGGCTCACGATGATCGAAAGCAAGCCAATCGCGATAATTTTCTCAGACGCGAATTGGAGTGGCTTCGGCGTGGTCCAAAAGCTCGAGCCACCAAACAAAAAGCAAGGATTAGTCGAGCGCAGCAAGTGTTGGAGCAAGAAAGCAGCGCGTCCAAGGCTAAACTGGTATTTGAAGCAGACACTGCTCGGCAAGGTCATAGCATTTTAAAGCTACGCAATGTTTCGGTGGGTTATGACGGCAATATACTTGCCGAGCGTCTAAACTTTGAGTTGTTGAAAGGCGAGCGTTTGGGCATCGTAGGAGCCAATGGCAGCGGCAAAAGCACCTTGCTTCGAACCATTTTAGGCGAACAAAAACCCTTAACGGGCAAAGTGAGTCTAGGGTCGAATACGAAGGTGGGATACCTCGATCAGGCAAGAGAAAGTTGTGACGAGAGCCTTACCCTTCGCGAAAATATTTCAGGAGAAAAAGATGTTGTGCAGTTCTTTGGCAAAGCCACGGATGTACGTTCGTATCTAAAGGATTTCAGTTTGAACATGATGATCTTCAAAAGCGTGTGAGCATGCTTTCCGGTGGAGAACGGGCCCGGCTGGCACTCGCAAAACTATTGCTTCAGCCTATCAATCTGATGGTATTGGATGAGCCAACCAACGATCTTGATACAACAACCTTAGGTGCGCTTGAAACCTTACTTGTCGATAATAACGTGACTGCATTGATCGTGACCCACGATCGTTACTTCTTGGATCGTGTGTGTACCTCCTTGTTGGCGTTTGACGATGACAAACAAGTATCAAGATACAACGACTATCAGGTCTATAAGGAAGAGCGCGCTTTGCGCGAAAGACTTAACAAACCAGGCAAGTCGCCTCAAAGAAAAGTAGAAAATGACTTCAAAAACAAAAAAGCACTTACTTATGCTGAACGCATCGAACTTGATGCGCTGTTTGAAAAAATAGAACAAGCCGAAAAGAAAGTGGCCGAACTTGAAGTAGAACTAGCCGATCCTGATTTCTACGCGACACGAGCAGAACAGGTCCCACAAAAAAGCAAAGAGCTTGAGGAAGCTAAAGCACAAGCCGCTAATTTGCTGGCACGGTGGGAGCACCTAGAAGCAAAGCAAGTGTAGGCACCACTGTTTCTGCTAAAGTTGGCAATTTTTCAAGGTACTTAACCTTCATATTCCAGGACAATGCTGGAATTTGCAAAGGCTTCACTCTTGCTCTTGGATTTATTGCCAATGTGGGTTAAGCCCTGTGGTTTCCGAGCAGACGCGGCCGAAAAATTACGGTGCTGCGGCTAGCGGAGACCCGTTATGGCTAACTCATTTTTTTCCCGTCTTCGACCTTATATTATTCCAATTGGCGCCGTAGCTGCGCTTGTTGTCGTCCTGATCGGCATTAAGTTTTCTCAAATAAGCATGCTTATCGCAGCGGGCAAGGAAGCTGAAAAAGCTGGGCCACCGCCAGAAGTGGTGGGCAGCAGCCAAGCCAAGCGACAAACGTGGAACGCAAGCATTTCTGCAATTGGGACCGTTGCGGCGGGCAAAGGCGTGACCTTGAGTAACGATGCCGCCGGTGTGGTTAAAGCTCTTCATTTTGAATCCGGTAAGAAAGTCAAACAAGGATCTGTTTTGCTCGAACTTGATACCAGTGTTGAGCGTGCGCAACTTGATTCGGCGATGGCGCGTGGTGATTTAGCAGAGACTAATCGTGATCGTGCACGCGTGCTTGCCGCCCAGGATGCGGTTCCAGAAGCAGAGCTTGATTCGGAAGAAACCACGGTAAAGACAACGTTGGCCGAAGCTTCGGCGCTTCGGGCTCAAATCTCACGCAAAGTGCTTCGTGCACCCTTTTCCGGGCAGTTAGGCATCCGCCTGGTAAACGTTGGGCAGTATCTCAATCCTGGAACGCCAGTTGTTGTGCTTCAATCAAGTGAAAACCAGTACGTCGATTTTACTTTACCGCAAGAGCATCTAAGGACAGTTCACGTTGGTTTGCCCGTGCGCTTGCATCTTGATGGTAATGACAGACCGGCTATGGATGGATCAATCGTTGCAATTGATCCTGCGGTCGATGAAGCCACCCGCTCGGTGAAAGTACGCGCCACAGCCAATGATCCGGACAGTCTTTTGCGCCCCGGTATGTTTGTCACCGTCAAGGTGCTTATGCCTAAAGAAAGAAAAATCGTAACTGTTCCGGTGACCGCATTGGTGCACGCTTCCTATGGTGATTCTGTATTTGTGATCGAAGAGAGCAAATCAAAAAGCGGAAAGATTCAGAAAATCGCGCGGCAGCAATTCGTTCGTGTGGGCGAAACACAAGGCGATTTTGTGGCCATTGAAAAGGGACTCGAAGGCGATGAAGAAGTCGTCTCGCTTGGTGCTTTTAAACTACGTAACGGCGCCACTGTGAATGTTAACAACGATGTTAAACTCGATGCCAAGCTCCATCCCACTCCCTCCAATTCCTAGCGATGGTTGAATCACGATGAAATTCACTGATATCTTTATCCGTCGCCCTGTGCTTGCAATTGTGATCAATGTGCTGATCATGGTGGGCGGGTTGCAAGCTATTCGCTCGCTTAATGTGCGGCAATACCCGAAACTGCAAAGCGCTACGATCACGGTACGCACGCCCTATATTGGTGCAGACGCCGATTTGGTGCGTGGTTTTATTACGACGCCACTGGAGCGTGCGATTGCGGCAGCTGATGGCATTGACTACATCGAGTCAGAGAGTGTTCAAGGTTTATCCACGATCAACGTTAGGCTTAAATTAAACTTTAACGCCGCCAATGCGCTTGCTGATATTAGTTCACGCGTTAATCAGGTGCGTGCGGATTTGCCGCCCGAAGCTGAACTGCCCGCAATCAACATCGAGCCGTCGGATTCGGTGACAGCAGCCATGTACCTTAGCTTTGATTCGCCCATTTTGGAGGACAATCAAGTCACCGAGTATTTGACTCGCATCGTGCAACCGCGGCTTTCAGCTCTTTCCGGTGTGCAGCGTGCCGATATTTTAGGTGGACGACAGTTTGCAATTCGAGCCTGGCTTGATCCTGCAAAAATGGCAGCACTCAAAGTGAGTCCGAGCGAGGTACGCCGGGCCTTGGCAGCCAACAACTATTTGTCTGCAGTAGGAGCGAGCAAGGGCAACTTGGTTCGGATTAATCTTTCGGCCACAACAGATCTAAGTTCGCTTGATGAATTCAAAGAGCTTGTGATTCGTGAACAAGACGGTGCCCTAGTGCGGCTCAAGGAAGTAGCCAATGTAGTGCTTGGCGCCGATAACTACGATGCGGAAGTGCGCTTTTCGGGTAAGAAAGCTGTGTTTATGGGTGTGTGGGTTTTACCCAACGCCAACTCGATTGATGTAATCAAAAGCGTGCGCGAGGAGATTTCCAAGCTCCGTGACGAGCTTCCCAAAGGGCTTACTGCTTCCATCGCCTACGATTCCACCACCTATATTAACAACGCAATCGATGAAGTGGTGCGCACGTTGATTGAAACGGTGTTGATTGTGATCGTGGTAATTTTTCTGTTTCTGGGCTCGCTGCGTAGCGTGCTTGTGCCACTGGTTGCAATTCCGGTGTCGCTCATCGGTGCTGTGTTTTTGATGCAGGTGATGGGTTTTACGGTAAA
This sequence comes from Myxococcales bacterium, assembly GCA_016699535.1. NCBI lineage: Bacteria > Pseudomonadati > Myxococcota > Myxococcia > Myxococcales > Myxococcales bacterium. The sequence continues at coordinate 649,816 of CP064980.1, read as the reverse complement.
CCTCTTGACCCTGCTTGCCATTGTTCTTGCGGTGGGGCTGGTGGTCGATGATGCGATCGTAGTTGTCGAAAACGTTGAGCGCAACATGCGTGAAGGGCAAAGCCCGCTGCAAGCATCCTTTTCTGGAGCAAGAGAGCTTGTAGGTCCGATCGTTGCCATGACCATTACGCTTGCAGCGGTCTACACCCCGATTGGCTTTCAAGCCGGGCTAACGGGTGCGCTGTTTCGCGAGTTTGCCTTTACCCTTGCTGGAGCAGTCTTTATTTCAGGCATTGTGGCGCTCACCTTATCGCCGATGATGTCGTCGAAGCTTTTGCGCGCCGATCATAAAAAGAGCTGGATTTCCACTCGCGCTGACCGTGATTTTGAGCGGCTCAAGAATTTGTACGGGCGTATTTTGGGTCAATCGCTTCAGCGAAGAAAAATGATCTACGGCATTTGGATCGTGCTCGCCTTGTTGATTGTGCCTTTGTACATGTTTTCTCCACAGGAGCTTGCGCCAAACGAAGATCAAGGTGTTGTGTTTAGTGCGATTGATGTGCCACCGAACGCTACCTTGGAGCAGCTCACGCCTTTTGCTGAACAGATGCAACATGAGTTTGAAAGCATTCCCGAGTACGAGCACAGTTTTCAGATCACCTTCCCTACGGGTGGTTTTGGTGGCGTATTGGTGCAGCCATGGAGCAAGCGTGAGCGAAGTATTTTTCCAATCCAAGCAGAGTTAGCGGGCAAGTTAAGTCAGGTCGCTGGCTTGCGTGCGCCTGCTTTTCTGCCCCCAGCCTTGCCCAGTGCAGGCACTTTTCCTGTTGAGCTTGTGGTTGCTTCAACTGCCGATCATCAGGAAATTTTGCGCTTTGTTGAAAAACTTTCAGAAGAAGCGCTCAAGAGCGGTCTTTTTGCCTTCCCGCCGATTATTGATGTGCGTATGGATCAAGAAAAAAGCAAAGATCGTGATCGATCGTGACAAGGTTGCTTCCATGGGCCTTAGCATGCAGCAAGTAGGCAGTGACCTTTCAGCGATGCTCAGCGGAAACTTCGTCAATCGCTTTAATATGGATGGACGTAGTTACAAAGTCATTCCACAAATCGAACGAGCAAGTAGACTTAACACCGAACAAGTCCCCGATATTTACATCAGTGGCCCTCGTGGCGAGCTCATTCCTCTTGGTGCGGTTGCCAGTTTGGAAAAGAGCATCGAGCCTCGCACCCTTAATCGCTTTCAACAGCTGAACTCCGTGAAGCTTTCTGGCTTGGCGCCTCGTTCGCTCAACGGCGGACTCACCATGCTTGAGAACGCAGCCAAGGAAATTCTTCCGCCGAGCTATCGTGTTGATTACACGGGTGAGTCACGACAGCTCCGCCAAGAGTCAGGAAAGTTTCTTCCAGCCATGGGCCTGGCCATTTTGCTTATTTTTCTGGTGTTGGCGGCTCAGTTTAATTCTTTTCGCGACCCTTTTGTGATCCTTGCAGGTTCGGTTCCGTTGGCGATGTTTGGCGCGCTCATATTTTCTTTTCTAAAATTCGCTGGCCCGCCAGGACTATCTTTTGGTCTTACCGAAGGCTGGACCACAACGCTAAACATTTACTCGCAGGTGGGACTAGTCACCCTGGTGGGTTTGATCGCTAAAAACGCTATTCTCATTGTGGAATTCGCGAATACTCAGCAACTACAAGGTCTATCGAAAATCGATGCGGTCCATCAAGCGGCCATGACGCGCCTTCGGCCTATATTAATGACAACCGTTGCAACCGTGGCCGGTCATTTCCCATTAACCCTTGTAACTGGGGCAGGCGCGGCCGCGCGTAACTCCATTGGTATTGTTCTTGTCGGCGGCATGAGCATCGGCACCCTGTTCACTCTCTTCATCGTGCCATCAGTCTATGTACTGTTTGCGAAAGATCATAAGGGCGAAGGACAAGCCATTGAAGTGCCCCTTCCAGAAAAGGCATCCGGAGAGTTTGTAAAAACGTTGCCTGAGTTTAGAGAGTGTCTCGATGACTTCGAGTTCGTAGATTTTTGGCGCGATGCTCACGAAAAATTTTCATAACCCGGGGAGCAAGGATAAGGGTTGCGGTCATGTTCGGATAAACCATGAGTGCGTAGGCAATGTCGTTGAGATTAACGATGCTATCGACAGTCCAGAGGGCCCCGACCATGAGCATGCCCAGATAAAAGGCATAGTAATAGGGGGTTGATGCTTCACCAAAGAGATAGACGCTGCATTTTTTCCCGTAATAGGATGTGCCGATCATCGTCGTGATCGAAAATAGACTGGCGACCATCAGCAAAACGATCACTCCGAATAAACCTAGGCTGTTTTCTACAGCACGTAGAGTAAGTGTGATCCCTTCGACGCCTTGACCTTCGGTCCAGATTCCACTGCTTAAAATAACGAACGCTGTGAGGGTGCAAACAAAAAGTGTGTCCAAGGACGGACCAATCATAGCCACTAAACCTTCTGAAATTGGATCATTCGTTTTTGCTTGAGCATGAGCCATGGGCGCTGTGCCTATGCCGGCCTCGTTTGAAAAAGCAGCGCGTTTAACACCCGTTTGAATAACAAAGGCTACGCCAGCACCTGAAAACCCGCCGATGGCAGAGCTTCCACAAAAGGCATCGTGAAAGATCATGGCAAAGATGCTTGGAACTTTTTCAATATGCAAGCAGAGCACGGCAAGAGCCAAGCCAAGATATAAAAGGCACATCGCGGGAACGAGCACACTTGCAACGCGACCAATGCGTTTGATGCCGCCGATGATGACGCTTGCTGTGATAAGCACAAAGCAGATACCTGTGCTCCACTTGGGAACAGAAGTTGTTTCATAAAGCACTGTGGCCATTTGATTGGCGTTGAAACTGCCAAGCAAGCCCATTAACCCGAACGCAGAGAAGAATATAGCCAACCATCGATACGAGTGACCAAGCCCGATTTCGATCGTATACATTGGTCCGCCGAGAACCTCTCCATGCTTGTCTTTTGTTCGGTACATCACTGCCAAACTGCAAGAGAAAAATTTAATGATCATGCCAAGCGTCGCGCTGATCCACATCCAAAAAATAGCGCCTGGACCTCCCTGGGTTATTGCTATGGCAACACCCGCAATGTTTCCTAGGCCAATGGTAGAGGCGAGCGCTGTGCTGAGCGCTTGGAAGTGACTTAGTTGGCCCGTTCCGCTTTTATCGCTTGTGCGAAGCAACAAACGCCACGCTTCAGTCATGTGAAGAAGGGGCAAACCACGACTGAGTACCATGAGATAAAGCCCGCCGCCTAGTACAAGCACAAGCAGCGGAGCGCCCCAAGCCAGAGCAACCCCCTGTCTCAAAAATATCGAAATAGTTTCAAGCACCTGTCTTAGCTGATATCAGGAAGCCAGGCAGAATCAAACATCGAGTTCGGGATAATAACGAAAGATGCCGTGTTGGTTGAAGGGGATGCGGCGTTCGGAATAAATATAGCTTGCTATGTTTGCTCGCTTGGAAACTCTGTTGGCTAGGGCAATCAAGTGAGGGATCTTGTTTTTGAAGTGCCCGAAAGTTTTTGGAAAAGCGTACTCAAGGCCTTGGATGATTTGAAAGAGCGAGAGATCGACATAGCTGCATTGCTTTCCAAAAACATACTCAGATTCAGTGTGTGATAATAGCCGCTCAAAATACCCTAAATACTTCGGCATGCGGGCTTTCAAAAACAATGCGCTTCGCTCTTTGCAAGCTTTCTTTTGCTCTTCATAAGCAATGCTTGGTCCTAAGGCATGATGTGTGTCGTGAATCTCAGAGACAAAATCAGTGATCGTGAGCTGCAGTTGCTGAGCAACTCTGTAGTTGGCCTCGCCGCCTGGTACAAGTTCAAGTTTTGGCGCCAGATACTGAAGGATATGTCCGGTTTGCCAAATCAATACCTTAGCATCTTCAAGAACGGGTGGCGCAAAGGGAGGAAAAGAAGTCTTTCTATTCAAGATCTCTTTGATGGCAGAGATGCCGCCGCCTTCATTTTCCGTTTGACGTGCAACGTCAATATACGGTGCGGATGCATCTTCAAGAGCAAGGCGAATAAATTCGCCCCGGCCCTGCAACATCGGCCAGTAATAAAGTCGATAAGTCATCGTTTTCCTTTTTTTGGTTTGCCTAGAATATATCAGAAAATAAAAAACCGGCCGAGCATGAGCCGGGCCGGTTTTTTTACGAGCAAGGGTTTGTTTAGCGTCTTGCTCGTTTTCTGTTCAGGATAAGTCCAATCACCATTGCGGCAAAGTACAGGGCTGCGGCGCCGAGTGGTGAATCATCTGCCGTAGCAACAGTGCATGCACAACCTCCACCAGCTGCACCACCAAGGTCATCGAGCACGTTGCCTGCTTGCGGCTCACTTGCCGGAGTCGTAAAGCTCTTTGAATCGCTTGCGCTCTTGGTGCCTACTTGAAGCACTGCCTCGATGGTATAGTCCTTGCCAAACTCAAGCACGATAGCGCCGTTCCAGCCACAGTTCCACGCGCTGTCCGTCACCACAGTCTGGCAGACGCGCTGTCCATCCAGGCTCACGGTGACAAGGGTTCCATCGGGTGTGTTGCTTGAGCCGCCGACTTCGGGCTCGAGCGTATCGATTGTACCGCTTGGACTTGTAATCTCCACACTTGGATCCAAGGTAAAGACCGTAAACCAGCTTGTTCTACGAGCAACGTTGTTTGCATTGCTTGGATCTGTGGAAGTTGCTCGGATGACATAATCCCCGTCGGATAGCGCCGAAGTGACTGGGCAGCTCCAGTTTCCGTCAGCGGCCACTTCGGTTTCACAGATAAGGCTTCCACCTACAAAGCTTAGCGACAGCATGTATCCTGCATCTGCTCGACCACGGATACTTGGGCTAGGATCATCAATCACTGCTCCTAGTGCTGGTGCATCAATCGTCAAAAAAGCATGCGTGCGTACGGTAAACTCGCTTTGAATCGAAGCAGTGTTTCCAGCATGATCCGATGCACTCACACTTATTGAGTATACGGTTTCATCCAGAAGCGGTGTCGTTGGAATGCACTGCCAGTCACCATTGCTCTGGATGCTTAGGGTGCAAGATGCTCCATGATTCAAGGTTAGAACCATGCTACTTGGATCCACATCCGTAGCAGAGCGGCCACGAATCACCGGTGTTCTTAGATAAGTCGTATCACCGTCGTAAGGTTCATCGATAGTTAGCGAGAACTTGGTATCCACCACAACAAGCGAAGTGGCCGTAGCTTTTTGTCCATTATCCGTGGCGTGCGCCTCGATAAGATAATTCCCATCAGCAAGTGCTTCGGGCAGCGGACAGCTCCAATTGCCGCTTGCAGCAACCGAAGCAATGCTACAGATTTCAAGGTTGGAATTCAGTGTGACCAGCAAAGAAGCACCCTGCTCAGCCGTGCCGTTTACCGTAAACTGGGGCTGGTTGGTTACCGTGCCGTTCTTTGGCGAATCAATCGACACAAACACGAAGGTGTTGACGGAAAAAGTCACTTGGTCCTGAGCAAAGATGGCAGGATTGGGGCCAATATCTTCAATGGCCCGCGCGGTAATAACGTAGTTTTGTCCCTCATTTAGCTCTGTACCTAGGGTGCAAAACCAATCGCCGTTGGGATCAACATGCAAGGTCTCACAACCGACGGAACTATCGCTAAAGCTTAGCGTTAGAGCTGCGCCGGGCTCTGAGGATCCCGTAATCACAGGCAGCAAAGATCCCACGGTACTTCCATCGCTAGGGCTGAGAATAGTTACATAGGTTTGCGTATCAACGGTAAAGGCTGCAAATGTTTCGTTACTAAAACCAAAACTGTCGGTTGCAACGACACGTATGGTGTGGAGTCCATCTCCGAGGCTCTGAAGACTTGGGCAGCTCCATTTGCCTTCATCAGCATCAGTAATAGCAAGATCAACACAGAGCTCCGTGCCGTCGATGTAAACATCCAAGATGCTGTCTATTTCAGCGCGGCCGGATACTTCAACATCTGTTTCGTTGATTTTGCTGCTCGGATTGGGATTTAGAATCTCTATAAAAGGTCCGTCGTTGATAGTGAAAGAAACAGAGCTTGAGCTCGTTCCAGTAGCCGAGCTTACTTCGGCAGTTACCGCATAATTTTCACCGTCGATAAAATTGCCAATTGGAATACAGGTCCAAATGCCGTTGCTTTCGACATCAAGCGTCGCGCAGGAGATTTCCGGATGATCAAAGTTCACCGAAAGTGTGCTTTGTGGCGGAACCGGATCGACGGTGCCGCGAATGCTGAGTTGATTGGAGCTCAGTGTGGCGCCGTTGGCGGGGTAAACAATGCTGACTTCAGGCGGTATGGGGCGCGCAGAAAACGAAGCATCATCCAGAGCAAAGTCGTTACCACCCGCAAGAGAGTTAATACTCCACACTTCAATCGTCGCTGAACTAGCGCTACCGCTATTCCAGACGCCAGCCAATTCCGCCCATTGGCCAAATTCGGAAGAGAGCACCAAATCGCCAGCAACAATGGCCCCATTAACCCGCAAAATTAACCGCGCGGTATTGGCTGGATGAATGGACACAGCCCAAATCGAAAGATCGTAAATTGTGTTGGGAGTCAGATTGCTTACAGTCTGTCGCCATACGACCCAGTTTGTATTCACCGAGCCGTTGACAAACATAGCCATGTTGTCAGCGCTTGGACTATGATCTGAAAAATTGGTATCAAAATAAGGATGCCAGGCATTCGGATCATTTTGAACAGTGTAAGTGCCTTCCGGCCAACCTGGACAAGCGCTTGGGTTAGACGAAGGACAGGTACCCGGAGCGTAGGTGTAATCCGAAACAAATCCGCTATTGTCCTGAGAGAAATCACTATTAGCAAGCAAGTTTTGAGCTTGAGCGACGGTGGGCGATAGAACAAACAGCCATCCAAACACTCGAAAGACGGAAACCATAGAAAAAAGATAGGATTTCATAATTAAGAACCTTCCTTACAGTGACTTACATAGCCGGTTTGGATCTTCTCGGCTGTCGTGTCAAGGCGAAGAAAGCAAAGATTTTAGATGATATCAGGAGCTTAGTTCCTATGGCTGGCTAAGCAGTGAGCTCGAAGGACCGGCACCATCCAGGGCCTTCAAAAAAGCAAGTAAGTCCTGTTGCTCCTGCGTATCGAGGCCGAGGTAGCCAATCTCGCTATCTCCTGGATAGCCAGCGGGATCCCCTCCACGACTGAAAAACGAAACGACATCTTCCAGCTCGGTGATATGGCCGGTGTGCATAAACGAGGGTCGTAGACTAACGCATCTCAGCGGAGGGGTGAGAAATGCACCCTCCATGCTCGACTCAAGCGCCGATGGCAAACGTTCATCATAGCCATCACTGAACTGGCCGAGAGTATTAAGGGGATCGCTAAGCAGCGTTTCAAGTCCAACGATGGCGCCTCGGTCATCTGCATCAACAAAAGCTACGGCAACCCGTCGAGGCTCTAGACCGACATTGTGAAACGCATTGTCGCTAAGAAGAGGTCCAGAATGGCACTCAACGCACTTACCCGTGCCAACAAAGATTTTGGCGCCGCGCTGAGCAGACAGACTCAATGCTGAGTTATCGCCACTGAGCCATGCATCAAAGAGACTCGGCCCACAACGAAGTTTGCGTTCGTATGCGCTGATGGCTTTACCAAAGTTTATCACAACCTCTGTTACTGCTGTTTGGTCGGCTTCGCTCATGCCATCGAACTCGGCACCATCCCCAGGCATTCCATGGCAATTGATGAATTCACCCACGGAAAAGTCGCAACCTGTTTGTTCCGCATCCAAGGCCGCAAAGCGATCTGTGTCATCGAGCGGTGGCAACGGTCCAAAAACCGCTTCATAATCCGGTTTGTAGTGTTCCCAAATTTGTTTGGCCACAAAGAGCCTTGAGCTGTTCATTTCTCTCGGGGATTCAATCACGCTGAAGACTTGGCTATGCAGAGAATCACGTCTGCCGTCCCACATCATCAGCTTGCGATGTCCGACCTCGAGTAAACTTGGTGTTCTTCGCAGCACCCAGCTTGAGGCCAATGAAATCTGTTTGCCTCGGCTGCGACTGTCCGAAAAGCCTGCTTCCGGAAGGTGACACCCTGCACAAGACACCTTGCCAGTCTCACCAACCAACCCGAGTGAATCACTTTGGCCATCCCCGTCGCTGTCGATTCCGTCGTTGTCTGCATCAAGCAAGCGACCCGAAAAGATAGGATCAAAGAAAAAACGCTGGCCTAGCAAAGCTGCGTCTGCATCATCGGCATAGGCATTGCTAATATCGGGAGGCGCTTCAAGGTCTTCGCTGTAAAACAGCTGCTGAAGCTGGGTGCTTTCTTCGTCGTTTAGCTCAATTTCTCGAGGACTACTTCCGCAAAAAGCGAGCGTACTTACCAGGCAAAGCCAGGCACAGCATGTTAGTTTCGAACTTCCCATGAACCTTCCACGCAAGGAATGTGCTCATTCCATTGAGGCAGCACACTTCGGTTCTTGAAACCAAGATTATCAAAGTGACGATTGGTTTGCGCAAAACCCACACGCCCTAGGTATTCATGTGGACCATAGACCACACCTTCGTCAATGCCCGAGTGATAAAGCACGGTACCAAAATTGACCGAAACGTCGCCCGCAGGCAGCCCATCGCCGGGCAATACCGAACAGGAATAAGGCTTGTTTTCGAAAAATACGTACGCATGCGTCGTTGATAAGAACAAATCAAACTTGCCACGACGATCAAAAGCCGCAAGCTCTGCCGGGGCATGTTGTGGCGCCCAGGGGCTGGTATCATCTTCATAGTCACTTAGTTCTCGGCCGTAAACAGAAAGCATGGGGCACTGGTTGTTAACGTCCCAAGTGCGATGGTCACAATATTGAAGTTGAATCTCGGTGCGATCGCCGAATGTTTGCAGCACGACGGTCTCTCCTTGTTCAAGATCGCGCTGAATCGGAGGTGGCAGCGTTGATACCATCAATTGCGGATACCGTCTGCCCGTCGAGGCCAAATCGGCTTCCATGCTGACGTGCAAATACGAATCACCGCTTACCATCGCCATTTGCAAGGGGGCAAAACGAAAGCGGCCGTTAACACCGCCTTCCCGATCCGCAAAGGCAACCCAAAACTCGCCTTGCATCGTGCCAAAAAGTCGTACGGGATTATGTGTGTTATTAAAATCCACATCGTAAAGCTCAGAGCGCAAATGCTCGTTGCCGTTGTTGTAGTCTTCATCGATCAATTCAAATTGATCGGGCGTGATGGGGTTAGCAAAGCCATCAAACCAATCCATGTCTGGATCTGGAGCAGGCTCAACCACCACTGCAGCGCGCGCAATAGGCTGCGGACGGTTTGATGCATCGAACTGGCCATTGACAAAAGCTTCGCCGGTGCTGGACTCTGTTTGCAAAGTCGCGATCGTTGTATAGCGCAGTACGTGATCAACAGCCTCATGGTCCTGCGGTGCTAAGAAAGCTTGAAATGGGCAGCCCTCATCAAGCGCTTCAACAATAAGGGTGGTGCGCTCAGTGAGACCGGGCCACTGCAGCTCCCAAATAGGCGAGTTACCTTGATGCAAAATGCGCTGATAACGCGCCTCTCCAGCAGCAAGGACATCGTGAATATCAGCATTTCCATAGAGCACTCGATGAAGCGCCACTGTATCCGGTTGCGCTTCTTTATAGATCGGAAAGAGTGTTTCGATTGGCTTGGCATCATCATCACCACTTCGTTGTTCATACTCCGGACCTTCCGCCAGGAGCAAAACAAAACGGCGATCTTGAGAGTAAGCCTGTCGGTTGCTCTCATAGCGATAAAGTGTGCTGGTCTGTTCACTGCTCGCGCTGGGAACGTAAAAAACTATGCCATCATCACGCCACCCTAAAGCTATCAGTTCATCGCGCTTATTTTTATCGGTGGTGTAGTAGCGCAATCGTTCAGCATCAAAATACGATCCGGTCACAGTATCTGCACGTGCATTGGGATCGCCCAGTGCATAAACCGGCATGCGGCCATCACCTTCAAACAAATAAACGTAACCAAGCAGGCTCTCATTTTCGCTACGATCGTAGAAATGAACTTCTCCGGAAATCCCTCCTTCAAATTCGGGCAGTGGACGATCCCCTCCGCAGCGATAGACCGCATTTTGAATACTAAGAGCACCGTTTGAATCCACCATCACATCGCTTTGTTCAGGCTGCACGTAAATGCGGTAGTCACGCCCTGCAGCGTCACCTTCAAAGCTAACAATTGCGGTATCACGACGCACCCTGACCGAAACACCCTGCAAAGCAGCAACGCTAGGCAAATACTCAGGGATGGCGCAATCACTTTCACACACCACACCAGCACCGTTACCATCGTTGAGCGGTGGACCATATTCATCGTTGTTTGATGAAGAAGATGAGCTGCACGCGCCGAGCATTAAGGCTAGCACGATCAGAAGACACCAAAATCGCATAAAATTTCCTATGGGGCTACAAGAAAGTATTCCAGCAACAATGATAGACCTATTCGTTTCATGCAAGCCGTTTGTGTATTATGCAAGTTGTACGACAAAAGCTCGGTTCCAGCTTTCTTGACACGGAAGTACGCCAAGTTCGCGAATTAAATTCGGGATAACGGTGCTATCTGCAGTCGGATTTAGCCATAGATGCTCAAAACTACCCTACGACTCGCCGATGCGATGCACGATCAGGACCAATTTATAGGGTTGGATCCGCAGTTCTCGTGTATTCGATACCGTCCCAAGTTAAAATCCCCGAACGTGGGTCATAAAACCCCGAGTAACTGTTATCGTTTGTGCTGATGTTTCCGCCGATGCAGCTATAGTCCTTCCCTTCCATAACATCGCCATAGCTCCAACGCAGTCGGCTTTCAGTGAAAGATATTGACCAGTGACACGAGCAATCTTGTTCCAGAAGACATAGGCCACACTCGTATGTGTTCACCGATTCGAAAACAGCACCGCTAAGTTCACATGCTGCAAAATCACAGAGTGCATCGGTTGCGATGGGTGATACGCACCAAAGCACCGAACCACATACAATCTCGGGTGTGCAAGCAGAATCTTCCGGACAACCTGTCTGTGAATTGGCTTCGACTTGATCGTCGCTGCAAGCAGGGAACGCAAGGCATGTAGTTAGCTGTTCCGTAAAATGTCCACACCATACTTCGCGATTACAGGCGCTTGCTTTGTAGCAATAGTCCGCTTCCGAACAAGCGGCTTTGCTTTCATAGTTTCGATCGCCTTGCGCACAGTGCGGAATGTCCGGGCACGACTCGCATTCATTTGTGTTGCTACACCAAATTTCTTGGGGACATGCTTTAGGAAAATAAATTGAATTATATCAATTGCTTACAAACCCGATCGCGGAACCGTTGTACTTATCGACGGTTTCGCGATCGGGTTTGTAATTGCTTGTGATCGTTTGACTATTTAGATCAGAGCATGTCCCCAAGCAGGGATGACGGAGGTCAGTGCTACTTTTGTTTAGAACAGAATTAGATACGGTAGACCCGCAGGGGGTGTCTCACCAAAGATCCTTTCATCTTAAACAACAGCAGCACGATGAAACAAATGGCAAATAATTCCAAAAAACCTGACAATTCTGTCATTAAAGCAACAAAAAAGGTGACAGATGTGGCAAGTGAGCTGGATGAGATATTTCGAAAGGCTGGGCGTAAGGAGCGGGCTGTTTATGAAAAGCGTTATCTGAAAAGCGCGCTTGAGTTTTACGGTACGGGGGTTCCCTTTGTACGCAAGCAAGCCAAGATGTTTTACAAGGCGCATCCGGACTATTCACACGACGAACTCTGGGCGCTTGTTGATGTACTTTGGCGCAAAGACAATCATGAACTCAGATCGTTCTGTGTTGCACTGCTTGAACTCTTTTCAGATCGGCTTTTGGCAAGCGATCTTAGTCGAATTAAAAGCTTGCTTATCCAAAGTGCCGGCTGGGCGCTCGTGGACTGGCTTGCTACAGGCGTGCTCTCAGTGATGGTTCAGCGCTATGCAAGCGCAAGACGCAGCATGAAAGTTTGGGCTAGACACGATAACTTTTGGATTCGAAGAAGTGCGCTTCTAAGTCTTTTATCTGAGCTACGTTGTGGCGAGGGCGATTTTACTTATTTTGAAGAACTTGCAGTGCCCATGCTGCAAGAAAAAGAGTTTTTCATTCGCAAGGCGATTGGCTGGATCTTGCGTGAAGTGTCCAAGAAAAATCCTGATCTAAGTTTTGGTTTTCTGAAGCGTCACCGGCAAACTGTTTCTTCCTTGACCTTGCGCGAAGGATCAAAGTATTTGAGCCCAAGACAAAAACAGGCCTTGAACATATGAAAAGCGCTGCCGGCATGGTCAATGGACGTGTTTTCGAATAGGGTTTTTGAATGCAACGATCAATGCGCTTTGCAAGCTTGAGCTGTGTGGGTGTAGTCATTGCTGTTCAGTTTTTTTTGTGCATCGCTTTTGCGCATGGTTTTAGTCCAGAGCATGCTGATCTACGGATTTCTGGAAAACAAGTGGATCTTGTCATGACACCCACGGCCAAGCGTTTTGCATCGTTTGATGTCAATCACGACGGCTATTTTCAGTCTCAAGAAACACAGGCTTCACGTCGTGCCATGCTCAAGGATTTTACCAAAAAACTTGAACTAAAAGACGAAAAAGGTCAGCTGGGTAAACTGCTCTTTTCTGATTTAAGTACGCCACATGTCCATAACCATCCTGAACGCGGTGCGAGTTATTTGCGAGTGACTTTGCGGTATCTATGGAAAAGAGAGCCAAAGGCACTTGTGATCACGCTCAAAGGTGATGATGGCGAGACTTACCGGCTAAGTGCATTTCGTTTTTCCAAAGAACGAAACCGACATGAGCGACGTTTAATTGAGGGTCCGGTGCACCATCAACTTGCGGGCCACAAAGCATTGCGAGTATTTTTTGATAACCAGAGGGAAAAACGTGAGACGACACCTTAAACAACGTTTTGGTATGGCTACGATGCTCGTAGGGCTGATTGGCTTTTCGGCTTGTGGCGATTCGAAAAGTCCTATCGCAGGCTCGGATGGCGGTCTGAACGATGCAAGTGCGAACGATGATTCAGACACAACAGTTGTTGATTGCGATGATGTTGGCACGGTAAGCACCGCAACGCCAACACCGCAAAGCAGTTCGGATACGAGTAACTTTAACGTCCAACCCCTAGCTTGTGAACTTACAAGTGCAGCGCTTGGATGTTCCATTGGAACTCAGCATCAATACCTTGAAAGCATTTCTGGAAATAAACGCCTGATTACCGCCAACGGTATTCCCAACCATGATGTTGGTGAATTCCCAAACAATGACAATCCCAACACCATTGCAGCTCAAAGTTATAATTTCGAAGTGCCCGTTTCTCCGTCAGGGAAGGGTGAAGATTCCGAACTTACTTTTGGGATAGCGATCAGCGGCGTTGTTTTTGAGCCCGGCACAGCCGAGATGTGGCGAGATAACCCAGATTGGCGCTATGAAGCCCTGCGTTATGCGGATGCGCCAGACTATTTTCAAGTCAACGGTGGCAGCGATACGACTATGCATCCAAACGGACTTGGAGTGGATTGCAATTTCGCACATGTGCAACCCGATGGTTCCTATCACTATCACGGGATTCCAACGGGTCTGTTGCCAAGCAGTCCTGCGCTAACTTTTGTTGGGTGGGCAGCCGACGGCTACCCGGTGTTTGCAAAGTGGGGCTATGAAGACGCGAATGATGTGCAAAGTAATCTTATCGAACTTAAATCAAGCTATGCACTCAAAAACGGAACGCGTCCATCAGGAAGTTCTGGTCCCGGTGGCAGCTACGATGGCACCTTTGTTCAAGATTGGCAGTATGCAGAGGACTCAGGTGATTTAGATGAGTGCAACGGTCGTACGGGTGTAGTCAGTGTTAACGGTGAGCAAATGACTACTTATCATTATTACCTCACTGAAACCTTTCCCTACATCCCACGGTGTTATCACGCGAGTCCCGACGATTCGTTTGCGCCGGATCCGGGAGGAAACAACACCGGTCAGCTTCCTTCTTGCCCACCAGGGCAAACTTCCATGTGTTGTGGTGATGGATACTGTGCAGGCCCTGAAACGCCAATGAATTGCAGTGCGGACTGCTAGTGTTCATGTGAATAAGTTTTTGTTCGCTGAAACGCTTGCTATTCAGGTGTTTTGAGCTTTTAAATGATCAGTATATGCGATCTAAATGGTTGAATATCATTGTACTTGGGCTGTTGGTTTTTGTGCTTAGTTGCGATGACGGCAGTACGAGTTCAAACGAGGATGCCTCGGTTGACGTTTCTTCTGATGTCGTGGACGTGAGCGATGCGGCTATCGATGTTGGAATTGATGCCGCATCAGTACCCTGTGGCGATACGACATGTGCACCACCGATGCAGTGCTGTAATCCTCTTCAAGGCGCGTGTGTCATGCCCGGTATGGTTTGTTTGCAGTAAGACAAAAGAGCTGCATTGAATAAAAGCAACAGCTTTGCGTTGAGTATTTAGAAGCTAAAATGGTCGCCGAGTTTAAGAACTTCCAAAGAAGAGCGAGAGAACTTTGCAATTTCTTTTTCGACCTGGGCTTGGAACACCGGTTTGATGTGAAAAAGCATGACAGGCAGATCGGGATGCGAATGCAGCTTTTTAAGTTCTTCTGCCAAAGTTATGGGCGTATGATGACCTGAAGCTTTTGCAATGCCTTGGTGATCGTTTGGAAAGGACACTTCCATAAGCAACCCTTTTAGATTCTTTTGTTTTTCAATTACTTTCCACAACCGTTCGGTCGGACCAGTATCGCCGCTGTACACAATAGAAGAGTTACCGTCGTCCACGACAAAGGCCGTTGTCTCAATCGTGTGGTGAACTGGAATCGTTTTGACATCGAAGCCAGCTATTTTTTGAGATTTTTCCGGCTCCAGGACTTTAAAAACAACAGTGGGACCATCTTTTGTATTAATTTTAGTGAAATCAGGCCAAAGCTTGCCGTTGAAAAAATGAGTGCGCAGCGAATCAATCGTTCCTTGTGAAGCAGCAACCACAATAGATGGACCCCCTTGCTGAAAACGATTATCGGCAAGCGTAGCAAGATCCCGCACGTGGTCCATGTGAGCGTGACTGACTAAGACCGCTGCAATCTTCTGTTGCTCTTCTAAGGTGAGCATGCTGGTCAAAGCGCCGGCATCAAGTACAACTCGCTTATTCAACATAAAAGCGGAGGTACGGTGCACTTTTGTTTCCCCACCGTGGCAGCCCAATACTGTGAGTTCGATTGTCACTAGAGCCTTAGCTTAGCAAGCCCGAATCCCAACGGTCAAAAGCTCGGTATTCTTTTTGGTTTTAAGGGACTGCCGCTCAACGGTGAACCGAGCCAATGCGCGGAGATTCTTCCGAGGAGCCAAAACCAGAGCTTCTAGCTTCTTGCGAAAAAACGTCGTCATTTTAGTGACGGAAGCCATTTTAGAGCAGTCTTTTAGATTGGGAGTTTCGCTAAAAGAACGGTGTTTATGGCATTGTGTGTGTCCGTGTTATATACCGCGGAATTCCCTATGCCAAACAGAGTTCGTTCTACAACACCTTCGTCCACCGAAAAGCCTTTGACAGGCAGTGACTCGATCCGAAGTGTGCATTTTATTTCCCTAGGTTGTCCGAAAAACCGTGTCGATACCGAGGTGATGCTCGGCGTCTCTCAAGGTGCAGGTTTTATTCATGAAAACGATGCCAAAAAAGCTGAGGTCATCGTCGTCAACACCTGTGGTTTTATCGACGCTGCAAAAGAGGAATCGATCGATACCATCCTTGAGATGGCGCGCTACAAAGAAGAAGGCAAATGCCAAAAGCTTGTCGTTACGGGCTGCCTTTCGCAGCGTTATCCGGAAGAGCTCGCAAATCAGCTGCCCGAAGTCGACCATTTTCTTGGCTCGAGCGACATGCTCAAACTCAAGACAGTGCTTTCATCGACACCGCCTCGCATGCTTGTGGGCAACCCAATGGATTACGTCTATCGGAGCGATGATCCGCGCGCTCTATCGTCTAAACAACACAGTGTGTGGGTGAAGATAGCTGAAGGCTGCAATCGTTATTGTAGTTTTTGCGCGATTCCCGGTATTCGCGGCAAACAACGCTCACGTCCGGTTGCTGACGTAGTTCAAGAAGTAAGCCGACTGGTAGCTTCGGGCAGCCGTGAGATTAACATCGTGAGTCAAGATACCATTGCGTACGGCCGAGACCTGCAAAGTAAAAGTTCGCTCGAAGAATTGATAGTCGCGTTGGAGGAGGTTCACGATCTTGCATGGCTGCGTTTGTTTTATCTGTATCCCGAAAAAATGACGGATCAGCTAATTGAGCTTTTTCGGCAGAGTAAAAAGTTGCTTCCTTATGTTGATATGCCGTTGCAACACGCCAGCAATCGAATGCTGCGTTTGATGAGCCGAGGGCACGGTGGACAGCGTATTTATCGGGTCGTGGAGCGACTTAAACAAGAAATACCGGATGCGTGTTTACGTTCGGCGTTTATTGTGGGCCATCCCGGCGAGACCGATGCGGACTTTGATGAGCTGAAAAAATTTGTGAGCTGGGCCGAGTTCGATCATGTGGGCGTGTTTTTATTTTCCAAAGAAGATGGCACGCCGAGCTCCGTCTTAAAGGAGCAAGTCCCAAGAGAAGTTGCAAAGCGGCGTGCAGCGGAACTCATGGCGCTGCAAAACGATATTTCCAAGCGCAAGTTGCGTGACTATATCGGCAAAACCCTTGAGGTAATGGTCGAAGGACTGAGCGATGAAAGCGATCTTCTCTTGGAAGGAAGACATCGTGGCCAGGCTCCCGATATCGACGGCAAGGTTTATCTTGCCAATGGCACTGCAAAGGCAGGCGATATCGTACAAGCCCACGTTACGGACGCTGCAGATTATGATTTGCTTGCGGATATTATCGACGGCGGGTCCAAACCGAGGCACTTGCCCATTCTTTAGCTGATGTGAACATCTGGACGCCGTTGTGCTTTTATTTTTACAAAGCGTGCACACACCTGTGTCTTTTTTGTCACAGTTGTGCCGTCTTTGCGACACTCATTGCCAATTGCAGCCTCATTATTCTCGGAAAATCTGTTGGTACGGATTTTGCTGAGAGTGAGCCAGCTTGCTTATCACTAACTTGAAAGGAAACAGGCGTAGCAATGACAAAAAAAATATTCTCGGTGGGCTTGGCGTTTAGTCTGAGCATCGCAGCATGCAGTGATGATGAACGTCCGCTCAGCGCTGAAGAGGCGACTGACAGTGTTAATACCATGCTTGATGCGCACGGCGCTGGCCTAAAGAACGCACTTGCCGTGACGAACGAAGGGCTCTTGCAAAGTCTATTTCAAGTGCTCAATGGTGGATATTGCGATGGAAGTACGATCACAAACACGCCACGTCTAGCTGAGTCAGCTTGGGGTGCGATGGACGTTGAGGAAGAAGCCTTTGATCTTCAGTACGCCGAGCAAGCAAGTTCCAGTCAGGTTCGCTACACCGTTGGCCCTGAAATCCATTGCCGCGCGTACACCAATCCTTCTCCCTCGTACAATGATTGCGCAAGCGAGCTTGAGCAAAACCCCGTGGTCTGGCTCGTTCGTTCTCCAGAAGAAGGCAAGCTTCATGTAGAGTTGCTTTTAGGTGCCAATGAACATCGCGTCCTTAAAATTGATCTCGATGAAAACAACATCAGTGGCGAGATTGATCTTGCAGTGCTTGCTAAAGCCGAGCAAGAGTTTATTCATGTGATCGATAGTGACCCGCCTCTTGCGCTAGAAGCCAAAGGCAAGATTGGATTCTCAGTCGCCCGCATCGAGGACGGTGTCTACACAATTAACGTTAATGTTCTTTCTGACATCGAAGTGATAGCCCCAGGACGCAATGTTCCCGACACGGAGTTTCGTCTTGCTAAGGCGGTTCCCGCTCTTGTTTTGGAAATGAGCCAACCGGATAAGATTTTTAGGACAACTGCAAGTTTTGCTGACTTTGAATTGATTGTCCCGGAAAACGACTACTGCGATCCTACAACAAAAGATTGCGCCTCACTTAAAACCATTAACGTAAATATGTCTGGTTTGAGTGGTGTGCTCGAGATTGATGGTATCGATGAGCAGATCCGTTTCACGGACGTGTCGATTGGCAATCAGAGTGCTACGGCTGTTTATGGTGAGAATCCCGTAGTGGATGTTGCGTGGAATACTGATAGTGAGGGCAAGTTCTCGGGCAGTCTTGAGATGGTGGATGAAGGCCTAAAGCTCACTCTTGAGCCAAAGCTTGATTTGGCAGCTGCCATCAGCTTATCGGAAGTAGCAGGTTCGGATGCACCAGACTGGCTTCAAGATCAATTGTTTGAAGTCATGATTGGCGGTCCTCCCAAAGCAGAGCTGCTCATGCCAAAGCAAAATGGTTGCATCGAGTTTAATGGTATTCCAGAGATAAAGGTCCTTGCTGGTATGATAGATGCCACGGAGACAAATAACACCAGCTCTGAGCTCTACTCGCTAAGCGTAGCGAGCGATATGTGTATGGTAGGCGCTGAAAATCCCGGCTCTGATTTTTTGTTTTCATACTATGAAGAAGGCAGCTGTAACTAGATTTGTAATGCTGTGATAAAACCCACGGTTCAACAATGAACCGTGGGTTTTACTTTAAGCTTACCGTTTGTATGCAGCAAAGGTGTGGTTCTGTGCCTACTTGAGCATACTCGTTTAGTGTCGTTGACTGGCAACAAAGAGCTAATGGGCCTAATATAAGTGAGGATTATGAGTGGCCTGAAAATTAGTTTGATTTTCGCTTTTTTTCTGCTTTTTTCCTGCAGTAAGGGCAGCCTTACTTTGATTGGAAAAAGCTGTCCGTGTGTTACCGGCTATGTCTGTGACGAGAGAACCAATACGTGCGTAGTTGCCCTGGAAGATACCGGTGTACGCGACGCGGCGCAGGACAGTTTTATTCCTCTTGTCGATGCTGCCACACCAGACGCATATGTGGATCCAGGTCCTCAGTGTTCTGATGATCCAGTTATGGGCACAACGGTAATGCCCATCGATAATACAAATTGCGACGAAGCGCCTTGGGATGTTCAAACCGTATTTTGTCTCTCAGGAGACAATAGTGGCGGGCACGCTGCCTGTAACCAATGGCAGACAATAACCGTAGGCAATGGAACAAGCGCAACGGTCATCGATCCAAAATATCGTGGTGATGGTTCAGAGCAGTACACGGTTTCAACGGATCAAGTAGCTTACCGTGTCGTTTTCAGTCATACAGGTACGTGTAACTTGTTCCCAAGCGGAAGCGATGAGCTGTATTTTAGGTTCTATGTTAATCTGCCTTCAGATTGGAGTTTGGGTGCTACACTTTTTCGTTTGAATGGCTTTCGAATAACATTAGATCAAACAGCAAAATTGGGAATAAAGTGGGTCAATCCTGACGCTACTGGTGATGAACTGTTTGATCACAGTCTCACTTTAGACGCATGGCAATGCGTTGAAATTCATGCATCAAGCGTGACGGATACGGCAGACCTTTGGATTAACGATGAGTGCATCGCACATGTTCCTTTCGATGCTGCAAGCATAAGTCAAGGCACCGATCTTCAATACGGCATACTAGAACAGATACAGCCAGCTGCAAGTTACCCTCAGAGTATAGTTTTTGATGAAGTTATGGTTGCTGATTCAAGGATAGGTTGTGATTAGTTCTGAGAGTATAGAGACAAAGCCCAATTGGCTGTTTCTTCTCGTTATAGTAGTTTTTTCAGTTGCCTGCGCTCGAAGTATCGATTTGAGCGCTCGGTCATGCCCATGTGTTGAAGGTTTTGTGTGCGACGAGAGCAGAAACATTTGTGTGCTGCCTGGTGATCTCAATGACGCATCGATAACCGCAGATGGTGCACAACAAGATGCTAACCCCGATACATCGATACAGGATGCCGCCGTGCCGATCCCTGCAGTGTGTTCCGAGGGTGATGCTCCAATGCTTGATCCCAAGCCTTTTGACGCGACGGCGTGTGATGATGGCACACGTAGTCTAGCGTTTTGCCGATCGGTAGATGACGGGGGGGAAACCCATGCAACTTGGCTTAGCAATGCTGTCGGAGGGTCTATGCAGGTGGAAACCTCCCAAGTGTATCGTGGGACAAATGCGAATAAGTTCTCAGTGTCGAGCTCACGTGACACCGTTTACGGATATCCAGAAATAAACGGACCTTCCGATGCGTTCTACAGTGATGGAACGACAGATATCTATGCCCGCGCGTATTTCTATTTCCCAAGCGGATGGAATACAGCTACGGATTTGCTTATGCTGAGGCAAGGTGGGGGAACCGGCAACAACGATATTGCTATTCGCACAAACACCAACAACAAAATAGGCTACTTCAGCTTAACTGGAACTTACGGTGGAAGCAGTAGTCGTGATGCCTATTCTGACTTTGCCATTCCCATAGAGGTATGGAGTTGCCTGGAAATCCATGCTTCATCATCCGATGAACGCGTCGATGTATGGATGGACGACGTTTGTATCGGTTCTTGGGATACTGGCGGCCGTGTTGATATGAAATACTTTTCGATTCAGTTGGGATTTATAAATCAACTTGATCAAGCTGACAGCTATCCGCAGACTTTCTACGTCGATGAGATTATGGTCTCGGATACACGTATTGGTTGTGACTAAAGTCTAACTTCCCGATGAGATCTGGAGCTTTTCGCCAAAGAAGGCGCCAAACAAAGTCCACATCGCCCCAAGCAAGCCGACGACAAGATACGCCAACAGTGATGAGTCAAATCCTTCGGGCGTGATCAGCATTTGATAGATGATCGTGGGTCCAAGCACAACCAACGCGCCGACCGCAGGTTCCATAAAGGTTTTTCCTGGTGAAACGACACCAACAATGATGCCTCCTACAAACCAAATGCCAACGGCAACCACCAATCCCGTGATACCCATCGGATCAAACGGTGTGATCAAAATAGGCAACACAACAAGTACCAGGATCTCCACGACCAAAAAGGCGATGGCTGAGCCGGCTACCCATCGCCAATCGAAGCCATCTTGTTGGTAGCGACGGTGCTCGCCTTCATCGCTTGCGTACTCTGCCGTGGTCATCATGAGTTTTGCGCCGCAGGAAACACAGCGCTGGCTGCCAGCTTCGTTGCTGAAGCCGCACATCGGACAGGTGATTGGTTCTTCTTGTGCCATGGGTTGCTCTCTCCTTAGAAGGCCTTTTCCGCGTTGCTGAGGTGCAAATACCTTCATCCTATAGGGATGACGCTTCAAATCTTATAAAAAACAGTGCCTCCTGTCATTACTTTGGTAGTGCGGTCAGGTCCTTTGGCCCTAAAAGCTGCCCAAATTCTCTTGACTGGACGCTGGTGCGGGCCTAGAAGCGAGCTCTAATGCCGCGTTTTATCGATGAACTCAAACGAAGCCACAGCTGCGGTGCGCTGCGGGCCCAGGACGTAGATAAAGAGGTTATCCTTTTTGGCTGGGTTGCAGGTCGGCGAGACCACGGTGGCTGTATTTTTATTGATTTACGTGACCGTGAAGGCGTCACGCAGGTCGTTTTTGACCCATCGGTCGGCGAGCAGGCCTTCAAGGTAGCCGATGCCGCTCGCGGTGAATGGGTGCTGGGTCTACGAGGCAAGGTCCGCGATCGGGGCGAGATGAAGAATCCGAAGCTCGCCACTGGGGACATCGAAGTGCTTGCCGAGGAAATCACAGTCTTCAACAAAAGCGAAACGCCGCCATTTCTGATTGAAGACAACATCGATACCAACGAGGAAAAACGCCTCGAATATCGTTTTTTGGATTTACGGCGCCCGGTGTTGCAACGGAACTTGCGCGCGCGGCATCAGATCGCTCATAGCACGCGCAACTATTTAAGTGACCTTGGTTTTATGGAGGTCGAAACACCGTTTATGGTTAAGTACACCCCAGGTGGTGCACGCAATTTTTTGGTGCCATCACGGCATCATACCGGCAAGTTCTATGCCCTGGCTGAAAGTCCTCAGCTCTTTAAGCAGTTGCTCATGGTAGCCGGCTTCGATCGCTATTTTCAGATTGTGAAATGTTTTCGTGACGAAGATATGCGTCTTGACCGGCAGCCCGAGTTTACCCAAATCGATATTGAGATGAGTTTTATCAATCAAGAAGATCTCTTTACGGCCATTGAAGGTCTGATCTTTAAGGTTTTCGCTAACGTACTCGGTGTTGACCTGAAGGAAAAATATCCGTCAGGGACTTTTCCGCGTCTTGATTTCGATGAATCGATGCGTCGTTTTGGAAATGACAAACCCGATACGCGGTTTGGGCTAGAGCAAAGTGATTTGACTTCCCTGGTGGTCGAGCACCAAGGCGGGGGCATCCCAATGCTCGAGCCGCTCGCCAAGAAATTTGCGGCTGGTGAGTATCGTATCGAGCTGCCTCGGGAAATCGTCAAAGCCATGGTAGTTCCGGCTTCGGCCAATTTTTCGCGGTCTGACATCGAAAAACTCGAAAAGTATGTGGTTTCCATGGGTGCAAAGGGCTTGGCTCGCGCAAAGGTCGATGACGATGGAAACTGGGTGCAAAGCCCACTGGCCAAAAACGTAACCGATGCTTTTCGTGAGGCCGTAAACAAAGCAGTGGACGCCAAGTCTGGCGATCTTATTCTGTTTCAGTTTGGTCCAGCGGCTACCGTGCACACGGTGATGGCGAATTTACGTGTGCATTTAGCTAAAAAGCTTGGCTTGATTCCTGAGTTTGGCTCAGACGGCAAGTGGAACTTGCTGTGGGTGGTCAATCCGCCTCTCTTTGAGTACGACGAAGATGGCAAGCGCTGGGTTGCTGCGCATCATCCCTTCACTCAGCCGCACGAACAGAGTGTGGAGAAACTTAGCAGCGATCCGGGCATGGTAAAGTGCTTTCGCTATGACCTTGTTTTAAATGGCTTTGAGATTGCTGGTGGTTCAATACGTCTGCACGATCCAGAGATACAGTCCAAAGTATTTTCAGCGCTTGGTATTGCTGCCGAAGAGGCTGAAGCGAAGTTTGGGTTTTTGCTCAAAGCCTTGAGGTACGGAGCACCGCCACACGGTGGAATTGCCGTGGGCATGGACCGCTTGGTGATGCTTCTTACCGAGACCGAATCTCTTCGTGATGTGATCGCGTTTCCCAAGACACAGAAAGCAAGTGATTTGATGACGGGTGCTCCTGATCATGTGAGTCCTGAGCAGCTAGCCGAGATAAAAATCCGAACCTTAGAATGAGCGGAAAAAAAATAATTACCGTTGCCGGAGCAGGCGGCGTGGTGGGCAAGCATCTCATTGCTCAAGCGCGTAAGCAGGGCTTCCGCTTGAGGGCACTTTCACGGCGCCTCGATCCAGGACTGTCAAAAGATGTCGAGGTCTTTGAATGGCACCCTCATGATGGTGCCGTCCAACAAAGTATCGTCGAAGCGCTCGAAGGTGCCAGTATTGTGGCGAATCTTGCGGGTGCTTCAATTGGCAATGGAAAACTCGATGCGGATGCCAAAGAAAAGATATTGAAAAGCCGTATTGATGCGACAAACGCGCTGGGTTCTGCTTTTGAGCAGTGTAAAAATCCGCCTCGTGTTTGGTTGCAGGCTTCTGCGGTGGGTTACTATGGCGATACAGGTGAGCGCACCGTAACGGAACAAAGTGCAGCAGCGAGTGATTGGTTTTTGGCAGATGTTTGCAAACAATGGGAGGCGCAAGCACGCCATGTCGAAGAGGCGCACCGGGAAACGTTGCGCATGGTGATAGGGCGCATCGGAATCGTTCTTGCTGAAGATGCCCCAGCCTGGAACAAAATGCTTTTGCCTATAAAGCTTGGTGTTGGCGGCAAACTTGGTTCAGGCAAGCAATGGTATCCGTGGATTGACGCCGACGATCTTGCACGTGCGTTTTTGTTTTTGGCAGAACGCGAACAGTCCGAGGGGATCTACAATCTCACTGCCGCTCAACCTGTTCGACAAAAAGATCTGGCAAAACAAACAGCGAGG
This sequence comes from Myxococcales bacterium, assembly GCA_016699535.1. Taxonomy (NCBI): domain Bacteria; kingdom Pseudomonadati; phylum Myxococcota; class Myxococcia; order Myxococcales; species Myxococcales bacterium. The sequence continues at coordinate 625,811 of CP064980.1, read as the reverse complement.
AAAATTAGACGACCTGCCATCTTTCCTGCGCCAGCCTTTGCTCTACGCGCTTTGCTTGGCGAAACTGCCGATGCCCTCGTTCTTGCAAGCTGCAAAGCACTGCCAACCCGACTTTTAGAATCTGGTTTTGTCTTTGAGCAGCCCGATATCGAATCGGAGTTAGCTAAGTTTTTTGGCTAGGCTAGCAAATCAAACTCTTGGCCGATGCCTTTTTCTTTGGCACGTTGGTAAACGATAGCTGCAACAGCTAAGTCTTGTACGCCAAGGCCGGTGGAATCAAAGATCGTGATTTCATTGCCTTTGCGTCCTTCTGATTTGCCAGCGATGACTTGGCCAAGGTTGCCCGCAATTTGATCCACTTTGAACAGCTTTTGAGAAAGCGCCACATTGATTTCGCCACTGTGGCTGCCTTGTTCAAGGTCATCGACAAAGACGCGTCCATCGTTGAGAATCTGAGGGTCGAGCTCTTGTTTTCCAGCAGCATCTGCTCCCATCGCGTTGATGTGCGCGCCGTCTTTAACCAAGCGCGTTTGACCACAAAGCTTCGCGCTGGTGTGGTGGTAACGATAATGTCTGCACCTGAAGCTTGCTCAAGGGAGACCGCTTTTCCGCCGACTTCAGCGGCAAAGGCCTTGGCAGCCGCTTCGTTTTTATCGGCACACAGAATTTCAAGATTCTCAAAGTAAATTTTATGCGCTTCCAGAGCAAAATGAGCTTGCACGCCGCAACCTACAAAACCAATGCTCTTGGCGTCTTTATGGGCAAGGTGCTTTGATGCTACGCCGGCAGCGGCACCTGTTCGAAAAGCTGTTAGCAAAGAGGCGTCCATGAAAGCCAAAGGCAAAGCGTTTTTTGGATCGCTCAAAAGAAAGCTTCCAAGTACCACGGGCAACTTGTATTTCTCGGGGTTGTCCGTGTGAACATTGATCCATTTGATTCCCGCGTTGCCGTCCATGTACGAAGGCATGGCTCGGAAATCACCATGGTACTGAGGCAATTCCAAATAAACCTTGCAAGGCATCTGGGTTTGACCTTGCCCATGGGCCTCAAACGCTTTTTCGACAGCGTCAAAAGCGTCTTTCATACTCAAAAGTGCGCGAACATTGCTTTTATTTAGTAAGAGTGTGCTCATGGGCGCGGAGTGTACTATTCCTGAGATGAAAAGCCATAGCTTTCGCTTCCTAGCGATGCTCTTTTCTGGGCTGCTGCCCTTTGTGGCATTTCTCTGGCACGCCTCGGCTTATGGCTACTGGCTCGATGGCGCCGAGTTCGTCGCGGTAAGTTGGAAACTCGGGATCGCCCATCCTCCGGGGCATCCACTGGCTGCCTTGTGCGGCAACCTCTTTCGTTTCTTGCCCTTCGGTCCGATTGCCCTGCGTATCGCGTGGGCGTCGGCTTTTTTCGCTGCTGCAAGTGCTTGCTTTTTATACCTGCTATTTGAGCGGCAACTTGTGTGGCTTGGCTTTCGCGCGCAACTGCCACGCACGGTGCTGTGTGTGATCGCCAGTTGGTGGACGGTCATGTCCTTTGGCTGGGCCTTTCAGGGACTTCGTCCTGAGGTCTATGCGCTTCAAGCTTTTCTGAGCTGTTTTATCTTAGAGCGCGCAACAGCGATTGAATTTCACGGGGGCAAGCATGCAAAGGCCCTATTATCGCTTGCTTTTGCGATGGGTTTGGCGCTGTGCAACCATCACTTCTTGGCGTTGGTCATGCTGCCTGCGCTTGTTCCAACCCTGTACTCGGCGTGGATCCAGCTCGGGCCGAAGCTACTTCGACGCGGCATTGCAGCGGGCCTGCTGGGCCTTGCAATCTACGTCTATTTGCCGCTCCGCGCGCTGGCAGGGAGCGAGCCCCGATTGGGCAATCCGACAAATCTAGCCAATTTTTGGTGGGTCATTACGGCCAAAGCCTTTCAAAAAAACACCGGCGACGGAGTGCCTCAGCCACTGCTGGAACGCTTCTTCGATGTCGTTGTGGTGTTGGTGCAAAGCTTGAATGGTGCAGTGGTAATTCTCGCGCTTCTGGGCCTTTACGTCCTGTGCCGGGTGCCGGCTGCGCGTCGCTACGCCTATCTTTGGGCCATGCTTTTAGGCACGTGTGTGATGGCAAGAGCTTGGCTTGGTTTTGTCCGTTCGAACCCCGATGCTTTGGGATATCTTGCGCTGGCGCATATTGCGCTCGTTGTGCTCGCCCTTTGTTTTGTGGCGACGCTATTTCGTTTAGCTCAAGAGCGCAGCTACAACTTGAGTGGAACAAAATATGCCGTGGCTTGGGCCTTGTTGCTTATGCTTACCGCATACGGAAGTTGGACGAAAGTCGCGCATGCGAGTTTAAAAGACTTTGCTGCAACCGACACTTTGCTGCAAGGGCGCTACCGTGACCTGCCTCCCAGTGCCGTTGTGGTTGCGCATGCCCCTCAAACTATTTTTCAGTATTGGGGCGCTGAGGCCGAACAGAACACTCGACCGGACGTGACGATTTTGCCGAGTCCCTTTTTAAGCTATCCACAACTCAGCGACGATCTTGCGGCTCAAGCACCCTATCTTTCCGAGCTTTTAGACACCTACGCTGCCGCGCAACGTTACGCACCGTCACTATTAGAAAGCTTAGCAGCAGAGTATCCGGTGTTTGTCGAACTCGATCCCAGAGTTCTACCTGACTTAGTTCCGCAGCTCGCTCCCTGGGGATTGCTTTATCGCGTTGTGCCGGGCGGAAGCACGAGTACGGATGTCGAAATAGCAGCCCGCAGTCAACAAGACTATTTTAGGCAACTCGATGCGGAAATTGCTTCGGGCAAACAGGAAACAGAAACGCGCAGGCAACTGTTGTGGTTCCACTACATGGACGCTCTGTTTTACGCAGCAGCAGTTGAACCCGAATTGGCGGAAGCTTCCGTGGATGCCGGTCTAGAGCTTGAACCCTTAGCGCAGCAACTCAACGACTTGAAAAAAGCGCTACAAAAACAATCTCCAGGCAAAGATCTCGATATTAGGCCGTTCCTTCCCAATTGAAATTTCGTTATTAACTATATGACTTTATAAAGTTATTTTACTTTGTACCCCTACAAATGTTCATGTGTTAGAGTCGGCGAGTGATTGGACGTTTAAACGGTGTCATCGAAGAGAGAGCCGATGATGGTTGTTGCCTGATCGATGTCAACGGTGTGGGCTATGAAGTCTTTGTTCCGCTTGGAGCACTTGGCAGATTGCCTGATCAAAACAAAAAAACCACCCTCTATATTCATACACATGTTCGTGAAGATGCGCTGACACTTTACGGTTTTGATAGCTCTGAGAATCGCGAGGCGTTTCGGATTTTGCTCTCGGTGAGTGGCGTGGGTCCTCGAGTGGCCATGGCCATTTTAGGAAAGATGCAATCCTCCGATCTGGCTGCAGCAGTGCATCGCACCGACCCTGCGCCCTTCAAAGGCATTCCTGGTGTTGGGAAAAAAACAGTAGATCGTTTGTTGCTCGAACTTCGTGACAAATTGATCCATTTGCTCAATCCTAGTGCTGGATCTGTAGCGCAATCCAACACCATAAATGGCAAACAGGATGACCCGCTAAGACAACTTGCTGAAGCTTTAATGCATATGGGCTATAAGCGAACGCAGGCTGTGCAAGCTGTAAGCGCGATTGCACCTTCGGCTGACGGCAAAGCCATGGAAACCCTTTTGCGTGAGGCCTTAGCAACCCTTGCATAGATTATTTGGTTGAAACATGACTGTAGTTGAAACACCCATACGCGCGATAAGCGCCGAAGCACAGCTTGAAGATCACGACTATGATCTAACGCTTCGGCCCGATCACTTTGCTGATTTTACCGGACAAGAAAAGCTGTGTGACAACCTAAAGATTTTTGTTCAAGCCGCGAAGAAACGCGCTGAGCCTTTAGATCATATTCTTTTTTGCGGGCCTCCTGGCCTGGGTAAAACGACGCTCAGTCATATTTTATCCTCGGAGCTTGGAGTCAACATGGTAAGCGCTTCGGGCCCAGCCATTGAGCATAAAGGTCAGCTTGCCACCTTGCTCACCAAGCTCGAGACACGCGATGTTCTTTTCATTGACGAGATTCATCGGCTCTCACCTGTCATTGAAGAGAATCTTTATACGGCCATGGAAGATTTTCGCATTGATGTCGTTCAAGGTGATGGTGCTTACGCTACCACGCTTCAGCTGCGACTTGCGCCCTTTACCCTTGTGGGCGCAACAACACGTACCGGGCTTTTAACCAGTCCCTTGCTCTCGCGTTTCGGCTACGTCGCGCGCATGGAATACTATTCCGCGGATGCACTTAGCACCATTGTTGCGCGCAGTGCGCGTCTGCTCGATGTTCATATTGAAAAGAATGCAGCTGGTGAAATAGCAAGACGTTCTCGAGGAACGCCTCGAGTAGCCAATCGTTTACTGCGCAGAGCGCGCGACTTTGCAGAAGTACTCGGCGATGGAAGCATTAGTCTTTCTACGGCCAAAGATGCGCTTAGCCGTTTAGATGTTGATAATGCAGGCCTTGAAAGCATGGATCGTCGCTTTTTGCAGGTGATTATCGAACACTACAAAGGTGGCCCAGTGGGTATCGAAACATTGGCTGCTGCACTGAGTGAGCCACGTGACACTCTGGAAGATGTTTACGAGCCCTACTTAATTCAACAAGGCTTTTTAGCACGCACGGCACGTGGTCGTGTAGTGACGGAGCATGCCTACACACACCTTGGCTTACCCATTCCTGTTCGACAACAGGAAGGATTGTTCTAATTCGCTTACACTTAGTCTATGAGCAAGGGTCAAGCATTTCCGCATACGCGGGATGTTTATGCAAATCTATTGCGCGATACCCGCGGTTTGCGTCGCGATTATGCGATTGCTCGTGAGACTTGGTTTGCTGAACTTGAGTTAGATCAAAAAGAGCAAGCTCTGTTTGAACTCGAAATGATGCTCAAGGGCATGGTGTGTTTTGCCAATCGTCGAAACCATCCTGGCGCGGAGCCCCAATATGCTCCGGTCAGCCAGGACTATCATGATGAGCTTTCAATCGTACACGACGTTCTGCGACAATGTGTAGGTAGCGTTCGAACACTCTTAGGTGAGCGTGATAAAGCGTTCAGTTTTTTTCGTTATCTGGAAAGTGTCATCCCCGATGACGGCGCGCGTAACAAGTTGCTTCACGAGCAACTTGAACAACATACGCCAGAAGAAGCGCTGTTTTTGTTGCGTCATGCTTTTTCAGGCTATCTAGAAATGACGGACGGCATGCTGCGCGCCGGTAGGGTTTCGCACAAAGCGTTTCATGCTGTGCATCAGACCATCACTCGTGAAATCGGCCGGAATATCTATTTCAATCCTCTGATTGCTTTGGAATTCCGAGCTGAGTTTGATCGCATTCGACACCCAAGAATCTTGGATCTTTTACAGGAAATGGAATCCGAGACCGCTCATAAAGTAGTGGCTTTGACTTTCCTCACACTCTTTCGCTCGCTTCGCTACATTGGTTATTTGGAGCTGTATGCCTCCAATCCAGATGCAATCGAGCGAAGCTATGTTGTGCTTGCTGTGCTTCGCAGTGATTTAAGGGCGCTGTCGACCTTCTTGGGCAACAGTTCAGCGCTGGCAGTGGCGGAGGGTTTTGAAAGGGAACTTCTTAGTTTACCGGCTCTGGAACTAAAAGAATTTTATGACGATCTCTCCCGTATTGGAAGCACTCTTTTGGTATTGCGAGATGCGCTTGGTGCCCTTTCTGGAATGTTAGATCTCGAGATCGGGCGCATCTTTGAATACGAGATACCCTCTTTACAGAAAGAGATGGATCTTCAAGAGCGTAGCACAAAGCTTATGCTGGTCTCTGCGCAACTTCGCTCGCTCATGTACCATGCTGTTCGTACCGTATGCTCCCATTTGCAACCAGAGCTTGAGCCACTTGATTTAAGCCAAGATGATGAACTGCGACGAATTGGCAGTATACGTCTTCGTCGTGATGTTTGGATGCTAATTCAAATCATACGTGCCTTTGTTACAAAAGCAGAGGAAGTCCAGATGAGCGAGCACGCTTGGGAAGGCTTTGGCCACTTTGGTTTTGTGCAAGAGTTCATGCAGTATTTCCGTTCCATCGGCTATCAGCTTATGCGCATGAACGACTATCAAGGTTTGGATCCTTTTCTCGACAGCTTAAAAGAGCTGAGTCGAAGTGATCTTCTTGATAAGCACAGGCTTGCTCGAACGGTCGATGAATGCAAAGCATTCAGGGACTATTTAGAAGGTCTGTTTGATAGCATATGCAAACGTGCCGATCTCAAAGATTCGCCTTTCAACAAGCAAGAAGCCGTCCGCACCCTCCGTCTGTACCTACAACACGCATAAGCTACGAGCGCTTGTCGCATCCTGTTGACATGGGTACCCAAGTGCTAGGGTCATAACACACCGCTACATGAATAGGCAACGAAGATGCGACTTAATATCGTTAGAAAACAATAACTTAGTGAAAAGTTTTTATGGCACAATCCTTGCTTCGTATTTGTACGAGGCTAACCATGGACTTACATTACACGCCACAGATTTCCTTTGTGCGACGATCAGTTGCCACATTGCTTTTGTGCCTTCTTGCTTTTGTGGGCCCTGGATTCATGGCTTGCTCGGCGAATCCAAGCGGTGAAGAGCTTGGGGCCTCCGATGGTGCTGCTGTATCCGATTTCTTGGCTGCCCTTCGTGGCGTAGACTCTGAATCTTTTAAAGATGCCTTGATTTTAGAGATGATGTACTCGGGGATGAAACTCCGCAATCCTCAGGGAATTGCATCCAAAGCGTTGATTCGACAAGCGTCTGAGCAACTGTTTAACACCGACGATTCAATGGCCTCTGAGCATCAGCCTATCGAACGCCTTGCAAGAAATGTGGCATTGTTATTTACAACACCCTTTCCTTCTATCGAAGCATGCGTTGCCGAGCATGTCCAGTCCGTAGCGAGTTTAACTCTTGATGATGCATGCGATGAAGCGTTGCAAGACGAAATGCTTGTGCCGATCCTTAGTGACCCTTCTTCTGTGATAGAGCCCGTCATAGAGAATGCATCGCAAGGTATCATTGCTTTCATAGGCCGAGAGACGGGAGCCTCTGGCATAGCTTCCTTGTTGAGGACTGCCCTCTCTGAGCATATTTTCCCCGAAAACTCTACGGGACTTGCCATTCATGCAGACGCTAACAATCCCGTTGTTTTGTCCCACATTTTCTCTGAACTTTTTTCCGTCAGCAAGGCTCATGCCCAAGGCGTTGGTGTACTTGAAACAATAGGAGTCTTGCTTCTCGTTGCGCTCGTCGCGATTGGTATGGTGTTAGCTGCCCAAAACTATCTTGTTTCAAGAGGGATTCTTTCATCAACTTTGATCAGTGCTCCATCCTTCAGTTTTAACTTCGCAAGGGTGTTTTCATCTGATCAGAAAACGATTGAGACTGCGGCTGCTGCCCAGACTTATCTGTATCAAGGCTCAACTTTAGCATTTGAAGATAGTGAGGACTTTCTTAGCTGGGCATATACGGAATCGCAAGCATTGCAGCAAAGCGGTACATCCCTTTCTGAACTGGAAGCGCTGACTACGTCATTTTATCAAAGTTTGGGCGATGGTTTAGCCATTCTGTCTTCTTCACGGGTCGTAAACATCGACCTCGGCTTGCCCAATGTGCACACACCCGAGGACCTTGAACAATGGCTGAGAGGGCAACTTGAAGGCGGTTTGGCCAATCCGGAAGAGTTGGCCAAAATTCTTGAAGAAATTATAAGAAAGCTTCACGAAGCAATCGCAGGCATTCAACAACGATTGCGTGAATGTGTAGAAGACGGGTCTGGTGAAGAATGCGATACTGTAAGCGAAGAGTACTATGCGGCCCTTGCGTTGTTGAATGTGATCGGTGCCATTCTTTTTGATTTTGCTCTAGAGAATCGAGACAATGAAACGAAATGCATGCTTGGCCAAGCTTTCTGTAGTGTACTGTCGCCCGCTTTAGAAGACCTTGGGCTAATTCTTAGAGACTTTGCAGACGAGATTAGTCTGGGAGGAGAGGCTATCACCCTATTTGATGAATGGATGACGCGAATAACCTACGGGGATGCCAATCTCGGGATCAACGGCGCCAAGCACTATGAAACAAACCAATATTTTTTGAGACACTATACGGCTTCGGTAGCGACCACTCCTAATTATTTAGCCACGATATTTTGTGATTGGAAAGACAAGTTTTGTGAATAGTTGCTTCGTTGTGCTGTAGCAGCGAAGCCGTAACATTCTTTTTGCGCTTGCCAGTATCAAAGGAAGGACTACAAGCTTGAGCCTTCAAACACGAGGACAGCCGGGCCCCGCATGAGGGTCGGGCTGTTTTCTTTGCCAGTTTGAATATGGAGTGATCCTCCAGGTAGATCGACTTGGATAGAAGTGTTTCCATCTGCGCGTTTGGTTTGGACAGCCGCAGCCGCGGCCGCACACGCGCCTGTCCCGCAGGCTTGTGTCCAGCCAGCTCCACGCTCATAGACATGCAAACGTAGATGCTGAGCCGCAAGCACTTGGGCGAAGCCGACGTTTGCGCCTTTGGGAAATAGTTCGTGGTTTTGAATTTGAGGGGCTAGCTTTATGCGCTGCTCTTTTGAAATATCATCAAAACAAACGGCGTGAGGATTACCCATCGAAACAGCAGTGAGTTTCAGAGGAGTTTGCTCGATGCAAAACTCTTGATCGATTAATTTGTTCGGCTGACTCAAGAGGATAGCGGAGGCTTCAAACGATGGCGTCTGCATCTGTACTTGCACTTCTGCTTCTGTTGGACTTTGTATCTTTACCTTAACTTCGTGAATGCCTGCATCGGTATCGATTTGAAAAACAGCATCGGCTATGGTTTCAGTGCGACGAATGTGAAAGGCCGCGCAGCGAATGCCGTTTCCACACATTTCAGGAATGGAGCCATCGGAGTTGATGACCCGCATGTAGGGAAGTGAATTTCGCTGCGTGATAAACAAAACGCCATCTGCACCGATTCCACGGTGGCGGTCACACAACGCGATGACTTCTTCGGGACTAAAGTGCTCAGACCCCTCGAAAAGAATAAAATCGTTTCCAAGACCGTGGTATTTGTAAAAATGATGTTGAGCGAAAGTCATAGCGTTGTCGTTGTATTTGAAGCGATTAAAGTACTTTGCCATAGCGCTTCAAAAGATCCAGAAGCAAAGATGTTTATGGTCACTTTTTGAGAGAATAACGTTTGGCGAGTTCTCGAAAATGATATCGCGTTAGACCAGAAGCTTTCGCAGCTTTTGTGATGTTTCCATCATGGAGCTCCAGCATATGTTGCACATAGCTCTCTTCAAACGCTTCAACGAGTTGATTTTTAGCTATTTTAAAGGAGAGCTCACCTTGGCAAAGGGTCTCGATATCCAAAGCCATCGGAGAGGGGCGAATGCTTTGTTTTAAAATAGGCGTCACGTCGTTGCCTTCTAAAACAACGCCTTTGGCCATTGAAATGCCTCTCGCTAAGGTGTTTTTTAATTCACGAACATTGCCTGGCCAATCGTATTGGCGACGGCGAACGAGAGCATCTTCGTTAATTTCAATCTTTTTCTTTTGGGTTCGTTGTTGAGATTGAATATCGCGCAGAAGTTTTTGAACAAGCATGGGAAGATCACTTTTGCGGGTGCGTAATGGCGGCATAGTCACTGTCACCCCAGCAAGACGGAAATAGAGATCTTCTCGGAACTGGCCGTTTGCAACCAAGGCACGTAGATCACGATTGGTCGCTGCAATGACTCGGAGATCAACGGAAACAGTCACGCTGCCGCCCACACGACGAAATTCACCGCGCTCGAGAGCACGAAGCAGTTTGGGTTGAAGACTAAGATCCAGCTCGCCTATTTCATCTAAAAATAAGGTCCCCCCATTGGCAAGCTCAAAACAACCCATTTGATCGTGGATAGCACCCGTGAAAGCTCCTTTGGTGTGACCGAATAGTGTGCTTTCGATTAGGTTCGAGGCAATGGCGCTACAATCCTGAACCACAAAGGGTCCATCTTTACGCGATGATTTGTCGTGAACACCACGCGCAGCAAGTTCTTTGCCGGTCCCGGTTTCTCCCTCAATAAGAATCGAAATATCCGTTGAGGCCGCTTTACTCAAATACGCGAATATTTCGCGCATAACGCCGCTTTTTCCTACCAGTTCTCCAAAATGGTGCTCAGATGAAAGACCAATCTTTACGACTTCACTCGTGGGCTCAAATACAAAACTGCTATCGCCAGCTTGGATAGTTACGCCAGGATAAAGAGTCACTTCGCGTACACAAAGTTCGCCAACATAAGTTCCGTTGGTCGAGTTTTTGTCACGTAAGACAACATGATTTTCTTGAGTTTCTAGTTCAAAATGAATCGAGCTCAAAGTTGGATCATCAATGGTGATGTCACAGACAGTGCTTCGCCCAACAGTCATCTTGGGTTTATCAATTGAGAACTCTTTTTCAGTCCCGGAGGTAGAGATCGAGCGAAGAATGCTTTTAGGCAGGGAGCGAGCTTTTGGGTCGTCGTGCGGATGCTTTTCTGAGCTAACCTTTGTTTCGCCAGTGCTCTCTTTATACAATACTACGCTCCTCGGATGGCTTGAATCGCTTCAGGGTAGTTAGTCTTACCGAATATAGCGCTTCCTGCCACGAGAACATTTGCGCCGGCTGAAAGCACTTCCTGAGCGTTACTCTCTTTTATACCGCCATCGACCTCAAGATCGATGCAAAAGCCGCTGACATCAAGCATCTCTCGGATATCCCTGATTTTTTTGGTCATTTGGGGAATGTAGCTCTGACCACCAAACCCGGGATTAACACTCATGGCAAGGACGAGATCGAGTTCGGGAAGTAGGTACTGTAGACCTGAAATTGGGGTATGAGGATTCAATGCAATTCCTGCTTTTGTGTTCAGTGAATGGATGGATTGCAGGATGCGATGTGCATGGTTACAGGCCTCGATATGCACCGTAATACAATCAGCTCCAGCATCAGCAAAGGCAGCAATTAGCTTTTCGGGCTCCACAATCATCAGGTGTACATCTAAGGGAAGCGTGGTTTTTTCCCGTAAAGCACGCACTACGGCAGGACCAATGGTCAAGTTAGGGACAAAGCGGCCGTCCATCACGTCGATATGAATGCGGTCGGCCCCTGCGGCCTGTACAGCTTGCACTTCCTCGCCTAAACGCGAGAAGTCAGCAGCAAGAATGGATGGTGCAATATGGACAGCTTTTTGCGATGTAGACACGGTGTGTATATTTTTATGGTAGAAGTCCGAGGCAGAAAATGCCAATGAAGCAATGAACAATCATCTTCTGGCAAGTCTACTTGTTTTGGAAGGATAGCGGAAGGTATGGCCGAGCAGCGTTACAAGGTCCTCGAGCGCCTCGAAGCGGGCGGCATGGCGGAAGTATTCCGAGGCGTGGCTATTAGTGTCCAGGGCTTTAAAAGCCTGTGGCAATCAAACGTGTGCTCCCTCATCTGGCTCAAAACAAAAAATTCATCAAAATGTTTCTCGATGAAGCTCGCCTTGGAGCCCGGCTCAATCACGCAAACATTGTAAGCGTCTTCGACATCGGTGCGGCAGACTCGACTTTCTTTATTGTCATGGAGTATGTTGAAGGTACAAACCTTCGGCGTATCATTGAAGATCTCCGCAAACAACGCCGCCCCATTCCCACCAATGAAGCAATTTATATTTGCATGGAAGCCTGTCGTGGTCTTAGCTATGCGCATGAGCTCATTGATGAAGACGGAAACCCTGTCCATCTTGTTCATCGTGACGTTTCTCCGCCAAACATTATGATCACTCGGCGTGGCGAGATTAAACTCACCGACTTTGGTTTAGCCAAAGCCACTACACAGCTTGAAAAAACCGACCCTGGTGTTGTGAAGGGAAAGTTTAGTTATTTGTCTCCTGAAGCAGCCTACGGTAAAGAAGTGGATGCACGAGCGGATCTCTTTGCGCTTGGTGTGATCCTTTGGGAAATGCTGGCGGGCCGACGGCTTTTTGTAGGAGAGAGCGACTACCAAACCATCAAACTTGTACAACAGGCGCAGGTGCCAAGCTTGTGCAGGCTTAACCCGGAAGTTGACTCTGCCTTAGATGAACTCGTTCAACGTTCGTTGGCTCGCAATCCCGATGAGCGTTTTTTAAGTGCGCGTGACATGGGTGATGCGCTAGCAGGTTATTTGTTTAGTCATCAGCGAAAAGTTACGTCTTACGATATAGCAAATCTGGTTAACAATACGACATCGCTTAGCCCTCAAACACGTCCTTCTGTGCCTACTGCAGGCGCAATTGACCGCCTCATCCAAGACGAGCTTCAAAAGTTTACTTCGCTAGATAATCTCTCTGATCCACTTGCCGATATTGGTGTGGCTGAACCAAGCAATTCCGATACAGGAGCCATTCCACTTGACTCGAGGTTGTTTGAGGCGGCTTCACGAAGCCTGAAACCCGGCGCCGCCGGTGGCGGTCACATCGACACACGCGATTGGGGCGAAAACCTTCTTGATGACGATCCCTCGAGGAAATCTTCGGCGCCACCCTTCCCCATGAGAGACGTAAAAGTAGAAGGACTGGCGGGCTTGCTTGAAGATGAGACGAACACCACCGGTAAGGCGTTCACGCCACCGGCGCCTGTTAATCTTTCTAGGCCGCCATCAAAACGTCCCAGTGCTCGAGCAGACGCTAAAGGCAAAAATATGGGAGTACTCGCGGTGATGGTAGTCGTTTTGCTTGCTGCTATTGGCGTGATTGTTTGGAAGCTAGGTCTGCTAGGCGCTTAGTGCCGTGTTCCGAATCTCAGGTTATCAAGAGCAGCTCTTAGCAAGGGTTTGCATCTGGGCGGCGTCGGCTCCGGTTGGGGCAGTACTTAGATAGCGTCGCGCTAGATCGCAACGCCGCATACGAGAATTTTCTTCTCGAGCCAACATCGAGAAAACCTCAGCCAGAGGCACAGTCGCCATTGCGGCTGATTCAAGAGATGCCTTGCTATCACTGTGGCGCTCGGTAGCAACAAGAGCGAGTGCGAGATGTGCCCAACTGCAATTGGGATCGTATTCGATAGCCTTGTTGCTTAGTTGTTGTGCGCTACGAAAATCACCCAGCTCGAAAGCAAGGCGTGCACGTACCGCCAATACACGCGCCAAGGCTGAAGCATCTGATTTGTTCCTTAGCAATTGCTCAGCTCTTGCACTAAAGCGTCGAGCTTGAGCCAGTTTGCCTTCAACAACAGAAAGCATTGCGTAACCCACCCATGCATTAGCTTGATTTGGGTCCATGCGTATCGCCTGCGTAAAAGCGGAATTGGCTTGCGCATACTGTTCACTTTGAAGCCAAAGAAAAGCAAGCGATGTCCAAACATGAGCATTTTTGGTTTGATAACTCGATAGTGTCTCTGCACCCGAATGTCCTGCTCCGATCAGAACCAAAACAGTAGCTTCAGCGTCCAAAAAAGATGGGTCGTCAGCAGCTTTATCCTTTATTTTGTGCAAAATATTCAATGCTGCATCAAAATTGCCGGAAGTCGCTTCAACGCGTGCTAGTCCGAGCCAAGCCTCGTTGTGGTGGACCGAGATCTCCAAAGCCTTCGAAAACGCAGCGCGTGCTTCCGGAAGTTTGGCCATGGCAAGTGCCATTTTGCCGTATTGCATCTGGAGCGAAATATCGTTGGGATCTCTTTCCACGGCGGCTTTGGCATTGGCTAAAGCCTCGTGTATCTTCCCATTCCTTAACGCAACGAGTGCTTTGAGTGAAAGAAGTTGAGGCGAGGCGGGGAAAAAACTCATTCCCTCCGATAGGCTTTTTTCCGCAGCTCGAAGGGATCCAGTCTCGATTTGAGCCTGAACCAACATCATTAGCATCTGAAGCTGACCGGGTTGTTTACTAAGGCCATCGTGGAGCAATTTGATAGCGCGAGAAGCCCTACCTCGTTTCATTTCAAGTGCCGCAAGTTGCAAAAGAGCCCATGAGCCCTCGTTCTTATCGTTGATGGCCTGTTCGTATAGAGATATAGCTTCAGGATAAGCGTGTTGCAGCTCGTAAAGTTTAGCGCGCAGCACTTTGGCTCTCATGCCTTGACCAGCAGCTAAAAGTGCGCCTTGTGCTCTTTCAAGATCGTCCAGACTGAGCGCGACCTCAACACGGAGTTGTGCTCGCCGCTCTGGCATGGTTGCAAGATTAGGAAGGTGTTTGAGAACTTCGTTGGCTCGTTCTACGGCGCCAACCCGAACCAAAACCTCCCCAAGGCTAAGGCCAAACTCGTCTTGCCACTGGGGGCCACGGCGTGCAGCTTGTGTGGCGTGCCTGAGGGCAACGCGTGTTTGTCCTTGGTCTAAGGCTAGCTTTGCTTTTATTAAATGAGCCCAGGCCTTTTGCATGGGAGAGGCAATCGAAGAAAGAGCTTGCAATACTTCATCGGCCTCGCTGCTGGCAGCTTGTGGATTGGATCCGAAGCGCATGATAATTTTGGCACGTGTTACCCGAACTTCTGGAGAGCGTCGTGCATCCGGAATTTCAGACAGTTTGGCTAAAGCTTCGCTGCTATCGCCGTTAAGCGCCGTAAGCCATGCTGCAAGTGCCCCGTGTCGAGGAGATGTTTTGCGCTTCAAAGCGGCTGCACGGGCATCAAGCTCTGCGCGGGTTGTGTCTCCGGCCGCTTGCGCAGTGAGACTGCGCGCGCGCGCGACCTCAGCGGCTTGCTCAAGCTCAGCGTGCGCTGAAGCATTGGCTACAATGCTTCGTGCAGCAATCACTTCTCCTTTTGAAAGATAAAGGTAAGAGAGCGCCACGCGAGCGTCGGCAAGGGCCTTACCGCGGCTTCCAAGGCTTGCGAGCATCTCCTGTATCTGATGACGCTGATCTTCTCCGTGTTCGAGTTGTAAAGTGGCGAAAAGTCGTGCCTTGATGGCCAGCACTTCGTTTCTTCCTGAGTTGAGCGCATTCAAGGCACTTAAGGCATCTTCAATGGTCGGCTTGTCGCCGTTATCGCTTGCCCGTTGCACGATTTGCATAGCCTGCCCGAAGGAGTGTCTTTGCACGTAACTTTGAAAGGCAAAAAACGCGCCCACGCTTGCCAAAAGCAAGAGGGTCGTGATTGCAGAAAAGGTGAACACCATGGTTCGGTTCCAAGGAGCCTTAACGCGCTTTTTCCATTCAGCCAAAAAGCTTAGCTTTGATTTAAGACGAATGAAAAAATCCTTGCTTCGAACAAGGTAACTCACCTTCGCATCTTCCAGCCAGTGTGGGTTTTCAAGCGAACCTTTTGCTCGGGGCGGAGGTGAGATCGCTGAGCTCGACAGTTGTTTGTCGATGGTCAACATCTCGTCTGGATTTTTAGCCGTGGTTACTTCATCCGAAGAAATTTTGGCCATTGGAAGTTCTGCACTAGGAGCTTCACGGGCCAGAGTTTGGGCATCTTCATCATCATAAAACTGCTGCGTGTTCTTTGATGATGCGTAAGGGCGTGTCTCGCGAACGATGGGCGGACTGGCCATGGCCGCAGCCGCGCTTTGCGGAGCTTGATCCACTTGGGTGCGTTCGGAAGCCTGTATGTCGATTAGCCGATCCTCAATGGTAAGTGATTCCGCGTCTACTTTGTGCCAGATGTCCGGATAGTTCTCTCTGCCGTGATCCAGTAAATCTTCTGTGATGGAATCATCAGGTTTGAGGTTAAGGGCAAGTTTCAGCGAACGAAGTCCTTCTGAAATTTGTCCAAGATTGATCTGGCTTTCGCCGAGTACACGAAACACTATGTGATCTCGCGTTCCGTGCTCAATCAAAGTCTTCATCTCTGTTTGAGCTTCGTGGAATCGGCTTAGATAAATAAGAGCCATGCCCAGCAGCAAACGCAGCTCATCATCTCGCGAGTTTTCAAGCAACCCCTCTCGGCAAGTGCGTACCACCGCGGGGTATTGTCGCTCCGAAAAAAAGCGTTTGGCGCGCGTTGCAAATTTACTCATGGTACAGACTAAGGATCGAGAGTTCGAAGAAGTCCTTTTTGCTCCTGCAGTGACAGCGACTGGCCCTCGTAGCGTGCCAGAAGGTAACGTTCAGTGAGTTTACATACCGTTTCTGCGCGCGCAAATCCAATGCTCTGAAGATAGAGGGCATGTTCGCTTGGGGTACGGTGGGCAGGGCGCGGATTTCCCTGCTCTTTGAGCCATTTATCGATTTTTTGGTAGAACAAAATGCCGCTTCTTTGCTGCCCGAGCGAGCTTTGTTTGCTCCGCGATTGCCTTTTCCACAGAAACCATCCAAACCCTGTGTTCATCAGCGCAACAAGCAATACGAGCCACAGCCAGCCGTAAGATGGTGTTCCGTGTTTTACTTGCTTTGGTTGCACACCGGGCGGAGCTTGCGTGGTCTCTTTTTTGGATAGCTTGTGCAGCGCTTGGCGAAGTTGATCCCAAAGCCGCAACTGTTTTCGCATGTCATACGCCACAATGTGATTGGCCCAACGTGCGCGCAGCGCATCCGTCATGGCTCTAAATTGCGCCATCATACCTGATTCAACCTGGACTGAGCCTCGGGCTGCGGGCGTGGGGTCGAGCAAGATCCATCCCTTGTTATCGATATAGGCCTCAACCCAGCTATGCGCATCACCTTGCCGGACTGCAATATAATTTCCGTAATCGTTGCGGCGGCCACCAAGAAAACCCGTCACGTATCGAGTGGGAACGTTGACCGCGCGAAGCATGATCGCAAGTGCCGCTGCGAAATACTCGCAATGACCACGATGGCTTTCAAATAAAAAATACTCCAAAGGCTTATCGCCGGGGTCTTGTTCAGCGCCGGCAACGTAAGTAAAATTACGAGAGTCTTGGAGATACTCTTTGATGGCCTTGCTTTTTTCTTGAGCGCTTGAGTGTGTTTTATTCAGCTCTTTTGCAAACGCGACTAAACGCTCATGACCTTCTGGGACCTGTAGATATTTCCAGCGTTCAGCTTCTTCTAAATACTCGATATCTACTACATCGAGCAACGGTGAGACCAAGGCCTCGTACCTCACGACGTTCTCTTGTCGATTGAGGTATCGGAACTCGAGACCTGAGCCGCGTAAAATTTGTCGATAGATTTCAATGCCATGCCGAATTTGAGGAGCGATGCGGAGCGCTACGGTATTTTGTGGAATGAAGAGCACGTTTTCTTCGATGGGTTCGATTTCAAGTCGCAATGACAGCGCATCGGAGCCTGGAAAGCCTATGATGGGATAGAGCTCCGATCGGTGCGGTGCTCGGGCAGTGTTTTGAATGGTGCGCCGCCAGCGCCGACCATCGTAGTTGTCAAATGAAGTTCCGCGCAGTCGAAGTAATTCCGCACGGATGCCTTGTACTTTCGGTCCAGGAAATACTCGAACGACAATGGTTGGGTCATTCCGAATAGCTCCAAATTCGCCCAGATCAACCTCGCCGCCAAATCCTGCAACGCGTTGTTTTTTCCCGTAACCAAAACTAAACAGCCCAAGTCCAACACGAGGAAAAGCAAAGAAGAAAAGTCCTGTTGCAATCAAAATAGGCAAGGCCATGGCAGCGGTGCCTACTAAGAAACGAGGAGAGACTACGCCCGTACGATCCAAGCTGCTAAGCAGGTCCGTTTCGTGTTTTTCAGCATCCGGATAATGCGCTTCTACTTCGGCACGCAGATGCGATAAAGACAGCATCCATGGCGAAATAAAGACAAAGCCTGCAAAGACCAAGGCGTAAGATATCGATGTCGTCAGAACAGTTGCAGCGATCAAATGCAAAAAAGCAAGGACCGCCACTTGCTGTGCTTCTTTGGCACCACGTCGATTGAAGAGACGGGAGATTTGGAGCAAAGCGGAAAACTCAACGGTGACCATGAGCAAGCTCTGACCGCTTAGTCCGCGTAAGACTTGCACAGCAAACAAAGCGATCAGGCCGCCCACCCAGCTTTTCTGATAGAGGGTTGAACGAATCCATGTTCTGGGAACAAACCAACTTGCGATAAAGGCAACAAACAGAAAAATTTTAAACAAAGGTGAAAGAATATCGCCGATGCCAAGCGCAACCAGCCCAAGCCCTGCAATCATAAAGGTGACCAGCTTGTGCGCGTCTTGAAAACGCAGGGCTGATGGGTTTGCCTGCATCATGACAGACCTGTCGGTTTTTCTGGCAATTTAATGCCATCTCTGGCTTGCTTTGCTTCAATTGTTGCCAAAAGTGTCAGGATGGCCTCTGTGCCACTTGTTGGGTTAGCCCAGTAGTTTTTATCTCCTCGTATGCTTAGGCACACGCTTTGCCCTTGGCTGATTCCACTCATGACAAGCCCCGTTGCTTCGGAGACGGAACGTTCAAATTGCTCGGCCCATACGGATGCATCGTGCTCTGGCTCAAGCGGATCGAGTACAAACAAAAGCTGCTTTTGTTTGCTCTGCTGACGCTCGCGAACAACCAGTTGTCCGAGCGATGCCGACCTGCGCCAGTGAATGCGATTGGCTTCATCGCCCGATACATATTCACGCAAGCCAAAAACTTCGTTGCCGGAGCCTTTACGTTGTTGCTCTTGGGTGTCCCCAAGTTCATACGATCGCTCCGGAATAAAGCGCGGAGGAATCGGGTTTGGAAAGATAAGGTAGTCTTCTTGGTTTTGAACGAACTTGCTTTTTTCCACCAAGCCGAAAGGGAATCGCGTTTTCAGCCAGAACCCTTCAAAGCGACAGTACCCTCGATGCAAGAAGGTGACTTGGTAGGCCGCGCGCTCCGCGCCGCGAGGGGCTATTTTGGGAAGATAAATCTGTGAAACAGCACCGAGTTCTTCAACTTCAATGGAATAGCTATGCAGCCACCTTTTCTTGTTGAAGACTTCAACCTGAACCAACAATGTCTTTTCTGCATAGCAGTGTGTGGGGAGCAGACGTTTGGCGCCCATGCCTTGTAACACAAGCTCGCTCAAAACACCGCTTAGCAACATGAGCGTGAGCATGAAACCAAACACCAGATACACGAGGTTATTTCCCGTGTTCACGGCAGCAAGCCCAACCATGCACGCCATAGCCACAAAGACTTTACCTTCGCGTGTCATGCGCCATTTGCGTACGGCCCAACCACGCGGCACTTTTGCTCTTTTGATTGACTTGTCCACTGAAGAACGATGAGGGGTATGCACGTCGCTTTGATGATGTTGACGCAAGTTGTTCTTCAAATTCACCATGCGTTACAAAGGGACAGGGATATGGCTCATCAAGTCGTCAATGACGGCGATGGCGTCGCTTCGTGATGGCATGCTATCTTGGAAACCTGCAAGACGAATGCGGTGCGGCAAAACCGCAGGAGCAAGCCGCTTGACGTCGTCGGGCAATACATAGTTTCGGCCTTTGATAAGCGCATAAGCACGCACCGCACGGCTTAGCGCAAGCGCGCCGCGTGTTGATGCGCCAAGCTCGAGTAAAGGGGTGCTTCGTGTGGCCCGTATGATTGCGTGAAGGTAATCAATCACATTGTCTTGCATGCTCACGTCATCCACAGCATCTTGTGCCATCAGTAGGGCTTGGCGTTCGACGACAGCTTGGAGATCCGCGTGAGCTGCCGGATTGCGTTGAGCTGCGATGAGCGCGCGTTCGGTATCTTGCGGAGGATAGCCAAGTTCAATGCGCACCAAGAAACGATCAAGTTCGGATTCCGGGAGCGGATAGGTTCCAAAGAACTCGCGCGGATTTTGGGTCGCTACCACAAAAAAGGGCTCTTCAAGGACGCGTGTTTCACCGTCGATGGACACACGGCGCTCTGCCATGGCTTCTAAAAGTGCGCTTTGGGTCTTAGGAGGCGTACGGTTGATTTCATCGGCCAATAACACATGCGTAAACACAGGACCCGGCCGAAAGGTAAAGCTTCCAGTGGATTGATTGTAGACGTTGCCTCCTAAAACATCGGCGGGGAGAATATCGGAAGTGAACTGAACACGTCGATACGATACCGCAATCGATTGCGCCAAAGAGCGCGCAAGCGTTGTTTTTCCAACACCAGGAACGTCTTCAATAAGGACGTGTCCTCGCGCGAGCAAAGCGACGACGGCAAGTTCAACACGATCTTCTTTGCCCTGAAGCGCTCGACTGACATTGGCAACGATTTGCTGAGCGACCTGAGTTGCGTTGGGAGCAAGCATGGTATCCTTTATCCTTTAGATTTTCGTTTCTTTTCGATCAGGAAAGCAATGCCTACCGATAAAAAGTAAAGCACAATCATGGGTCCCAGCATGATGAGTTGAGAGCCGACATCGGGTGGCGTAAGCGCAGCGGAAACGATGGCGGCGATAGCGATCCACCAGCGACCAAATTGCAGAAGCTGTTTTGCAGTCACCAATCCCGCAAGCGAAATGGTAGTGACCACAACAGGTACTTCGAAGACCACACCAAAAGCAATCAACAAACGCGTCGCAAAATTAAGATACTCACCTATCATAATAGTGGGCGTTAGTTTTACGGTGCCGCTTGGCAAGGGGCCGGCAAAGGCAAGCAAGGTGTCGAACACCCCAGGGAAAACAACCAAGTAGCCAAACAGGGCGCCACCAGCGAAGAACAAGGTAGAGGCAAAGGCAAAGGGAATCGCTATCTTTTTTTCATGCCGGTACATGCCTGGCGAAATAAAACCCCAAAGCTGCCAAAAAACCCAAGGGCTTGCCAAAAGCAATCCAAAGACAAGCGCGATTTTTACGTAGTTTACAAAAGGGTCAACGGGGTTTGCAAAATGCAGTTGGGGCTCGCCCAAGCCGCGATCGGCCCAGTGCACGACTAGCGGTTGCACGAGTAGATCCAAAAGTCGTTCTCTAAATATCCATGCCAATGAAAAACAAGGCAAAAATCCCCACAAGGCTCGGATCATGCGTGTGCGCAGTTCGCCAAGATGCTCGAAGAATCCCATCTCCACTTCGTTCTCGGGGGTGTTTGGCAAAGCTTCGTTGCTCACGCTTTAGGCTCCCTTTGCTCCGGCGTTTCCGTTGCGGCCTCAAGATAGGCAACATCCACGCCTTGGATGGGCTCTTCTTGTTCAAGCTCCTCGGCGTTCAGTGAACGCAGAGCAGAAGGTTTTGGTGTAGGTTGCTCTTGAACCGGTTTATCTTTAACTGTGGTTGGAAGACGACGCGCTAGTGGGCGCATTGGTGCTCGAAAATCATCGTCTCTTAAGAGCTCGTCAATCCCAGTTGTTTTGCGAAGTTCGGTGGCTGCTTTTCTAAACTCGCGAATGGCACGTCCGCCCGCCTTCATAAGAGTAGGCATCCGATCAGGGCCTACTGCAATGAGCAAAATGATAGCAATGACGATTAGCTCGCCGGAACTCACACCAAACATGTCCCAAGTGTAACAAAAGATAAGAAAAAGGAGACACTAATGGTGTAACTACAATCACTTACATCGGAATCGGCGTTAGGGGCCGTACCGAGGGGCTTTGGCTGAGAAGAAAACCCGACGCTTATTGGCGATTTTCAGGTGTGCTGCGTTACTGAGCTGGCAGTCATCGTCGCTGACGGCATCATGTGAAGTCCCAGAAAATACGCTATCGAGGGATAAGGTAGTACTAGCTCATCAATAAAGCTCTGTCGATTTGCATTCCATCTTTCGATCGTAGGATAGCGCCGCGCTGTTCAAAGTCTTTTAGAACACGGCATACCGTTTCGTGACGAGCACCTAGGAGCACAGCCAGATCTTTTTGTTGTAAACCTTCCGGTAAAAGCGTTTCGAGCTTAAGCGTGTCTGCAAGCGCACAAAGCAATGTTGCCAGTTTTTCTTGAACACTTCCACGATTGCGAGCGTCACCGAGTCGTTCCATGCGTTCCATGGCTTCAGATTGCAGCCGAAGCAAATCGTGTTCGATTTGATGATTGCTGTCTATTTGCTTTTCAAACCATTCCAGGGGAAGTAGACATACGTTGAGCTGGCTTACCGCGTAACCGCTGGAAGAGATATCTTCTTGTGTGTGTGACAGAGGCCAATGAAGTGGCAATAGAGCACCTGCGCAGGCAATATCAACCGAGGTTGCGTTGCCATTGGCATCAATACGCTGACGAATCACAGTTCCAGAATGGACCAGTCCGAAAGCAAAACGTTCAAACCAAGCGGGCGGCAATTGATCTCGCGGCGCTAGGCTTTCGTAACGAAACAAACACCGTTCTTGATGTTGGTGCGAAAGCGATTCAAATACGCTTTTCTGAGCGGAAGGACAATGCAAGACACACAAAGCATGATGGGAGTGCGCTACGGACATGATGCCCGAGTCTAAGCCCTGTTCCTAAATACCGAAAGAGCATTAGGCGGCTACAATGGCTTGCGATTCTTGATCGCTAAAAGTCGGTCGGAATTGCTCAGAATCGCGGGCAAGTTGAAGATTTGAGGCAACTTCCTGCTCGACCTGCGCCCGGTTAGGCACATGATAGGATAGGGCACGCGCGATGGCGCGAGCATTCTGAAAGCGTTCCTCGCGGCGCCGTGCCAGTGAGCGGGCAACGATAGCGTCCATGTCGCGATCAATGTGCTGGGCAATCAGTTCGACGCGTGGTGCATCTTTGAGCATGATGCGGCTAAGCAGGGTTGGTACGTGCGATCCAGTGAAAGGAAGACGACCCGTAAGTCCCTGAAAGAGTACCACGCCTAGCGAAAAGATATCCGCTCTTCCATCGACAAAAGGATTACCCGACGCTTGCTCAGGTGAGACAAAGTTAGGCGTTCCGTAAACACGACCTTGCTCCAAACGCCGCTCTTCCGGTGACATTGTTAGTGAAGCACAAACACCAAAATCCAGCAGTTGAACTTTTAATCCTCCATCGGCGGTGCGATCCAAAAGCACATGCTCGGGTTTCAGATCACGGTGGGTGTAGCCGAGTCGATGCACGCGGTGAAGAATAGCGGCGATACGAATGCCAATGGCAGCCATGTGCTGGGGATCGAGGACTTGAAAACGATCAAAAAAGCGCGAAAGGCTCTCGCCAGATACTTTCTCCATGACAGCATAGGGTGAGCCGTCACTGAGTAGCCCCTGATCGTGGACGGTAACAACACTTGGGTGGGCCACTGTTCGGGCAACTTGTGCTTCACGACGAAGACGTCGGCAAAGGTCCGGATTGGTCGCAAAACGCGATTGCAGCATTTTTACAGCGAACTCATGACCCGTCTCAACGCATTGTGCCTCAAACACCAGGCCTGTGCCGCCTACGCCAATGCAGGAGCCCATATGATAGCGTCCATCAAGGACGGTGCCTCGCAGATTTGAGCGTTCATTGTCCGGTGTGTGTGACATGTAACGCTACGATCCAATGTGGAGACAATGTAGGTCAAAAAAACTGCAAACACGACAGCTCGATGCACCCCGAGATGAGCCGGCTCGTCGAGAAAAAAAGCAGGTTGTGGCGCGGCGATGATTCAGCTAAAATCTTGTAATTATGGATCATTCCCCAGGGTTTTTAGCCTTAGTCACCGAGGCAAAGAAAGATATTAACGAATGCAGTGTGCAAGAGGCATGGCGTAAAGCCCAAGACGAGGCGCTCGGTACAAAGATCTTTTTGATTGATGTTCGCGAAGAAAGTGAGTTTGCCGCTGGGCATGCTAAACATGCGACGCATCTTGGTCGCGGGATTCTCGAACGCGATATCGAAGCAAAGGTTCCCGACAAAGAAGCCGAGATTCTTTTGTACTGCGGCGGTGGTTATCGCTCGGCCCTTTCAGCGCGAAACCTGATCCTGATGGGTTACAAGCGTGTCTGGTCCGTGGCCGGTGGTTTCAGAGCGTGGCAAGACCAAGAGCTCCCCATCGACAAGTGATCTTCGAGGATTTACGAACGGTCGGAGCGCAGACCGAATTCTTTCATTTTAGTTTGTAGGCTCTTCCGTGAGATTTTTAATAACTTAGCGGCGTGGGTGACGTTGAAGTCCGTTTGTTCGAGCGCTTGGACGATAATATCGCGTTCAATGCGCTGTGTAGCTTCACGCACCGCATCTTTTAGACCGAGATTTGGAGAACTGAGATCCCCCGGACTGCTGGGAAAGGACGAATTGCGCGGTGGATAGCTGCTGATGTTCTGGCTCAGTTCTTGAGGGATAGCGTCCACCTGAATGAGGTCGCCGTCGCAAAAAAGCACGCAACGTTCCATCACGTTTTCGAGTTCACGGATGTTGCCTCGCCATCCATGATCTTGAAGCACTGCCATGGCCTCAGGCGCAATCCCAGAAACCTGTTTGCCCAAACGTTCATTGAACTTGGCGATAAAATGCTGAACAAATAAAGGGATGTCTTCTTTGCGTTCACGCAAAGGCGGAAGGCGTGTTTGCACCACGTTGAGCCGATAGTACAAATCTTCACGAAAACGGCCTTCATTGATTTCAGTTTGCAGATCTCGATTGGTTGCAGCCACAAGACGCACGTCTACTTTAATGGTGCGAATTCCGCCTACGCGTTCAAATTCGCTTTCTTGAAGCACACGCAGCAGTTTGACCTGAATAGGCAAAGGGATTTCGCCGATTTCATCTAAAAACAGGGTGCCACCATGCGCGAGCTCAAAACGTCCTGGTTTGCTCGTGACAGCGCCAGTGAACGCGCCCTTTTCGTAACCAAAAAGTTCGCTTTCAATCAACTCAGAAGGAATGGCTGCGCAGTGCACTGCAATGAAAGGTTTATCGCGTCGTGAGCCTGTTTCATGCAGCATGCGCGCAATAAGTTCTTTACCCGTGCCGCTTTCTCCCGTGATGAGTACGGTGCTCGGTGTATCTGAGACACGTTCAATTACCTGCGCAACTTGGTTCATGGCAGCCGAACTGCCAATGAGTGTTTCACGCGTCGTGCTCATGGTTTCCCGCCCAGCATCACCTTGGGAAAGCGCACTGGTGCGTGATGCCTTAGCAACAACATGACGGAACTCTTCGCGTTCAAAAGGCTTGGTGATGTAATCAAAAGCGCCAAGCTTGAGCGCTTCGACCGCAGTATCCACGGTGCCGTGTGCTGTGATCATGATCACCGGAATGCCTTGGTAGTGCTCATTAACGTGGCGAAGCAAGGTCATGCCATCGACGTGAGGCATACGCATATCAGTAATCACCACGTCCACATGTTGGGCTTTTAGCATATCGATGGCGGCTTGGCCGTGATCTACCACCGTGACCTCAAAGCCGTCGCGCTGCAATTGCGCAGACAAAACCCGTCTCAAGTTCACTTCGTCATCAGCAAGTAATATACGTTTTGCTACTTCCATCTCTTAACCCAAAAGCCTAAGCCCCTTTGCCGCAGAATGCACCCTACATTAAGGGTCTTTGCAGCAAAAAATGGTTAGACCAAACAAGTTTGGCATAATTCCATTGCACAAAATCAGAGTGGGTCCCAAAGACGGGTTCTGCTCCTGATCTTTAAAGACTACCAACAGCGCAAGACACAGAGAATGCCGCAGACCGCAAGGAAGCTTTGCGTGTCATTTTAACGGGAGTTCTAAAACACGAAAGGCTCTTAGCCTTGTTGAGCCGTTGCTTTGTCCGCCTGCTCTTGAAGTTCGCGATAGAGTGCATCTGCTGACCAATCGGCGCCGTTTGGCCAGCGCGGAGCGCCAAAGTCATCGATGGCTATCTTTGCAGCCTCATCACCTTGGTAAACGTGGAAAAGCCGCGGGGGATGATCGCCTTCAAAGGTGCCAAGCTGCGAGGTATCCCCACGAAAAAAGGAATGAAAACGGCTGCATAGGACAGAAGTAGCGGCGTGAATCCCTGCATGATCTCTGGAAGGCGGAAAAAACCTTCAAAGGTGCCTTCAAAGGTGCCAAGCACATTTTTATGAAAATGAGGAAACCGAAGGGTGGTTCAGCCGATAAACAAGCATGCCGCGCCCACTACGTCGTCTTTTGCCCGAAGAAGCCTATTTTGTGACCAACCGCACCTTTGAGCAGCGTTTTTTCCTCAAACCAAGCAAGAAGGTCAACGAAATCATTGGCAGATGTCTCGCCAAAGCAGTAGCCACTTACGAAATACAGCTCTTCGCCTTCGTCTTTATGGCCAACCATTTTCACTTCGTGCTTCGTGCGCCCCTGGGCAACCTCAGCGATTTCATGGCCTGTTTTCAAAGCATACTAGCCCGAGACATCAATCGCCACCTTGGCCGTAATGGCCCTATGTTTCAGCGTCGCTACAGCGCCATACCTATCCTCGATGAAGGCGCCTTTATCGAACGCATGGTCTACACCCTAAACAATCCTGTCAAAGCGAGTTTGGTAAGCCAAGCAGGGCAGTACGCCGGACTGAGCAGTTTCCCTGAAACCTTCCAGAACAAAAGCAGAAGCTTTTGCTGGATGAACCGAAGCCGGTGGTGGCAGGCGGGATGCCCTAAAAAAAGTAAGGCTTTTGAAAAGAGGATTTCTTTGCGCACCGCGCCTCTGGCAGAGCCATGGCGCATGATGCTTGAGCAGGAGCTAAAAAGCGATGCGCTGCGTTTGAAGCAAGAGCGCCAAGCATCAGGCAAACCTTTGCTTAGCAGCGCAAAAGCCAAGCGCATCAAAGCCAGCGACCGGCCTAAAAACCCCAAGCGCAGTTCGCAACCCCGCTGTCATAGCACCGAGCCCAAGCTACGAGCAGCGTTTGATGAGGTATGGCATCGCTTCGTTCAAAGCTTCCGAGAAGGGGCGAAGTGCGTCGCTCAAGGCCATTGGCTAGAGGCCGTTTTCCCTCCGGGAAGTTTCCCGCCCACACGCTATCCTGTGCGCTTCGATGGTCGGGAAACCATCACCGCCACACTCTGTTTCTAAGAGACAGGCTTCCCCAAAAAGGTTGGTCCAAGGGATAGCTGCGTTCAAAACCCACTTCAAAAGAAAAACAACCCTGCGCAAGGGCTTGCATCGAAGCAACGAAGGTCAGAGCCGAGTAAACTTGACCGTCGTTTTCAAGCGTTCAAAAGCCAAAAGACTTTTTCCTCCGCCTTGCCACCAAAGGTCGTTGGCACCTCTTTACTTTAGCCTCTTTAGGGCAACATAAACCAGATCGGCGATGACGAAACTCCAGCCAGCCTCGGCAGGCGACGTAAGAGCATTCTAGTTTCTTGAAGACGTGCACAACCGCTAAATCGTGACTAGTGCTAGGGAGCCTTGGGAGCGCAGCGGGCGTCTAGGCCTGCGGAGCCAGATTGATCGGCAAGCAGGCCTGAGCAAAGAAACACCGAGACTTGTCCGACTCCGCCATTTGCGCCTGGTGCGCCGCCTACAATTTCCGCGCGAGCGTAATCAGCATTCCCTGAGGGCAGTGCTGCAACGGCGCTGCCCAATAGATCGCCTGTACCTGGTGAAGGATGACTGACAGTAACGGCCTCGCCAAACGCAAGGCTACCGTTTGTAGCGCGGACAATCGCGGGAAACACGATCACGCTGCCTGCATCAAGCTGTCCGTCGATGATGCTTCCTGGAGCGCCCACCACAAGGTCATCAAAACCATCGCCGTTGATATCGCCCGTATCAAGTGCAGCAGCAAAGCGTGCGCTCGCACAAACGATGTCTTCGTTTTTAGCGTCGGCACATTCCACAAGAGTGGTTTCTGTTAACCAAGGATTGCAGCCTTCTGCATCAGGCAGACCACTGCCATCGTACACTTCAATCCGATCGGATACGCCGTTCCCATCGCTATCGACGCGCACAATGAGATCGGTCTGAGCTGTGCCTGAACCACTTTCGGCATTGATATTGGCCAGCTTAACTTCTTGAGGAGTCCAATCAATGTTGCCATCGATGCAAGCGCGCACCGAAAGCGTACTGTCGTTTTTGTCCATCACGCCCACGATGATTCGATTGATCTCTGGCAGTGTGGCGGCAACAATGGCTTGCCCATCGCCAAACTCGGCCGCCGCGACGCTGCTTCCAAGTTTTCCAGCAAGCGTTTCATAACTTTCGGCAGGCAAGACAGTGACTGGCAAAGCAGCCTCTGCATCCGGAATAACTAACAACTGGCCATCGTTACTGTTTGCAAAAGGTGCACCGGCAAGAGCCATGCCGAGATCATGAACTGTTTCAGGCAAACTGGCCGCTGAAAGACCAAAGCCAATCTCAGCAGGTCCAGTGATCACCATGGTCTCAACGAGATTGCTTTCGCATTCAATGAGAATGTTGGCTTCAGCTCGTGTGCCTGGCAGCTCAGGTCCAAAGGCGGCAAAGCACATGGTATCGTTTTGCCAACGTGGAAGATAAGCAAACGAAGTGCCTTGATTCGAATCGCAATCGAGTGCGCCTGCACAGAGCTCAAGAGCTTGTTTAGTCAGAGAAAATCCTGTGCCATCCCAAGCTTTGTTCACACGGATGCCGGTGCCTTGTCCTGAGTTCATCGCCAATCGGGAGACGCTTTGCGATTGAAATACGCCTCGGTAAGCATAAAGGTGGCTGCCGTAAGCATTGAATTGAAACTCATCCGGTCTTGGCAAATCAACAATGGGTGTGTTGTCCTGTAGCTTATCAAAAACGCCTGGGTCGCAAGCACCAAGAGGCATGATCAACACGAGCAAAGCAAGTGAACGTAGTGCAAGGGAGATGTGCTTTAGTTGGTTCATTAGAAACTCCCCTGAAGTGTGGCGCCGCCACCGTTGCTGGATGCATAGGGTAAGAGTGCCCAATCCTTAGGTTTTGAAATACGTGCTTCAGAGTCGGGATAGGGATCGCGAAGAAAGTTGTAAATCGAAAATGCAGCAAAGACTGCCCCAAAACCAAAAAGCACATCCGCGCCAACGGCCAGTACTTTTCCTTTCAAGTAACGTGAATCTTCGGAAGTAAGCACACCTGCGCGTTGATCGGCTTTAAGACTGTCTTCAACGCTTCCGGCCCACATGCCTGCGGCAACACCGGTGCCAACAAAGGCTGCTGCAAGAATTGCCATGGTCCATGCACTTGCTCGGCCTGCAGAGTTGTGAAGATAAACTTGCAAGGGCGTGATCTGACCGCGCAACACAGTGACTTGTCCTTCCCAGTCTTTTTTATCATCGGCCTCAAGACGAATCGTGTGGGCGCCAGCGCTAACATCGCCTTTGTAAGGCGTGGTGCCAACGAGCTTATCGTCCACATAAACCTCAGCACCATAGATATTGGATTCCACTTGGATGCGGCCGTGCTCAACCCGGTTCATCGCAATGCTTAGTTTTTTCTGTTCAGCAGCTGCAAATTCGACTTGGTGCATGGAGGGCTGAAAGCCAGGCTTTTCTAACCATACGGTGTGTTTACCCGCGGGCAGTACGGTCAAATACGGTGTGTTGCCAACAGCTCCTGCTTTTTTATCATCAATAAACACTTGGGCGCCGGGCACTTCGGTGATCACGTTAAGCGTGCCTAAAAACTCACCTTGGCTCATCTCTGCGATCAAGATATAGACTTTACCGGCCTGCACGCTGACGGGGATTTCAACGGTGCGGTAGTCCGGATGTTCCACGACCACCACGTAATCGCCTTGCTCAAGAGTGTGCGCTGAAGGTGTTTTACCGCGAGCCATAACACGTTTTGCGTTGCGAATACGTACGCTAGCGCCTTCTGGACGAGTGCGAACAGAGATCAGCGACTTAAAGCGCGTGGCAACTGCTTGATCGACTGCTTGTTGCGAAGCGTTCTGCGTATTGCTTTTTCCTTCGCCCGAAGCAGCCCGAAGCAATTCAATGCGCTGCTTTACCTTTGCGGCATCTTCCGCACTGGGCTCGCCATCAAGGTATTTTTCAAAAAGATCGGCGGCTTTGGCGTAGTTTTTGTTTCGCTCATGGGCGATGGCTGCGTTGTAAAGAAAAGCCGAAAACGGTTGGGCCTCGTAAGCCTGATCAAAAGCCTCTGCGGCTTTGGCGTATTCGTTTTGAGCATAGAAAGCTTGGCCTTGCTCCATAAACTGTCTGGCTTTTTCAAGCGCAGCTTTGTCTTGATATGCTTGAGCAAAGGTGCTCGAGGCAAACAAGCTGTTTAAGAGCAATAAAAACACGACGCTAGAGCCGGACAACCCGAAATAACGATGCATTTGGCAACTCTCGCGCTCTTGCATGCTGTTCGTCAAGGCTTTGGCCGAATAAGCCTTGCTTATCCGGCATCTCGGGTGCAGTTTAGCGCCGTGTCCAAGGCAATTTTTTCGGATAAAATGAAAAATTGGATCAAGCAATGGCCAAGCTTTCTACTTTTTGCGGTTTTTCTGGCGGTTGTGATTCATCGCGCCTGGCCTTCGGTGCTTCCGGAAGGGCAAGCGGCTCCACCTTTAAAGCTTCGCTTGGATAACGGTGCTGTCTTTGATCTTGCCAAGCACGAGCATCAAGCAGTGATCTTAAACTTTTGGGGCACCTACTGCGGCCCGTGTCGCAAAGAAGCACCCGAGCTCGGACGAGCCTATCTCAAACTCAAGCGTAAAAACGTGACGATGATTGGTGTGACAGTCGATCAAGCGCCACTGAGCAATGTCGTTAAAATCGGCAGGGCACTGGGCATGACTTACCCCATTGCCATGGCTCCAGCAGCTTCGCTTGAAAGCTACAAAGTCGAGACGATTCCTACGACTTACGTGATCGATCGGCAGGGCAAGATTCGAGCTTCTTGGGTAGGCACCGTCAGCGAAAAGAAACTTTTACGTGCGGTCCAAGCTCTGTAAGAACAAGCTTTTGCTTCGCAGCAGCGATCAATTCCACCCATTGCGCGTTGACACAAGGGAAGGGAGCATGCTTCAAAATGCCTATGCAACAGAATGTTTGGCAATTGGTGGCCGAAGCCTCCTTGGTCGTAAAATTTGTCATGTCGGTATTGATGATCATGTCGGTGATTAG
The DNA here is from genome assembly GCA_016699535.1 of Myxococcales bacterium. NCBI lineage: Bacteria > Pseudomonadati > Myxococcota > Myxococcia > Myxococcales > Myxococcales bacterium. The sequence continues at coordinate 595,054 of CP064980.1, read as the reverse complement.
CTGGTTTATTATCGGCGCAAAGTTTAAGCAGTTTGGCACGGCAGGGCGCCTTAGCCGTCAATTTCAAAAAGTGTTTTGGGGTCGAGGACAGCGCAGCAGCTGGGATGCCACCCGCCTTGAAAGCATCTATGGCCAACTTGGCAGCTTTCGCTTATCACCGATCGCCAAGATCTTTCATGCGGGCTACGTTGAGCTTGCGCGCATCGCTGGTGATTCGGGTCCAAAGAGCGGCAGCATCCCGCCCGGGAGCATTCCTCCTGTGGGTGGTGGTCTTGATAACATCGATCGGGCCATGAGCCGCGCTCAAAACAAAGAACTTCAGCAACTCGAAAATCAGCTTTCTTTCCTTGCCACGACCGGTTCAACCGCACCCTTCATTGGTTTGTTTGGCACCGTCTGGGGCATCATGAACTCTTTCATCGCGATTCGCGCGCAAGGCAACGCAAGCCTTGATGTGGTCGGTGGCGACATTGCCGAAGCGTTGATTGCAACCGCGCTTGGTCTGGCAGCAGCCATTCCAGCCGTCATGGCCTACAACTATTTCCTCAGGCGCATACAATTGTTTGAAGGCGACATGGGCGGTTTTTCAAGTGACTTTCTCAACATCGTGCGTCGGCACTTTTTAGCATCGTGAGGCCATAGATGGGCATGTCCAGCAATTCCGGCGGCTCCCGCAGGGCCATGAGCGAAATCAACGTCACGCCTTTTGTCGACGTAATGCTCGTGCTCTTGATCATCTTCATGGTGAGCGCGCCACTGATGACCAAAGGCGTTTCGGTAGATCTGCCCAACGCCCATGCGCCGCGTATGGATATTGATCAAGAAAAACTTCTGCTCTCGGTAAGCGTTGATAAAAAAGTCTACCTCGGTGAATCCGAAGTTCCCTTTGATCGGCTTGAAGAAGTCCTCAGCAATAACGAGCGTCTCAAGCGTGAAAAAGAACTTTATGTTTTCGCCGATGAAAAGGTCCCCTACGGTCTCGTCGCCAAGATCCTAGCCATCGTCCGCAAAGCCGGCATCGAAAAACTAGGCCTAGTCACCGACCCGCTCGAGACGGAATAAGGGCAAAATCAATTACTGGGCAGTGTCCGTGTAAAAATTACTGAATTGTAGAGTTACCGGTCGGATATCTATGCTTGGCCAAAAGTTGAATCGTTCGACACGAAGATCTGTCGGTTGCGAAGTGTTTTCTCGGCTCAAGTAAATTATATCGTGCGCATAATCTTTACCCAAGGGTCGTGCTAAGACGGTATTAGGAGCAATGGACATTGCTTCGTTTGCAAAAGAAACATTCGCGTAGCCTATATTGTATACCGTTAGTGTTGTCGTAACACGATCGGGTTTCGTCTTATGAGGAAACACTTGGACAAGTGGCATCGTCAACGTTTGGAACCCTAGGGTGTTTGCGAGACCTTCGACAGCCGGCTGGTTCGGCTGGTTCAAATCCTTTACCCAGAGTGAGCCAGGGTTGTCGGGTCCTGAGGGATTCTCCGCACAAACGGCGATCTGATTGATCCCGCGCGGTTCCATATAAAAGGCGGCGATGCGCTCGCTACAAGGGTTGGTCTCCCGTGTTTGCTCAAGTTGCTTTCTGCGTATTTGATCTGCAATCGTAATGAGAGTTGTACCGAGTTGAATAAAAAATTCCCCCAGTTTTTGTAACTTATCCGGATCGGGGTCGCCCTCTGGATCGTTTTGATCAAAGAGTTGTCTGACTAAACGCTCCGCCTCATCAACGGCATCTCCAGTGGTCGTCAAGTCCTGTCCTATACCAGAAACTTTTGTGATGGCCTGTTCAACGGAGTACTCCCCGACAGTGGTAACAAATGTTGTAAGCGATGAAACCGAAGGATCGCTTTGATCAACTTTTTTGATAGCATAGGTAATCGGAGCAAGCAGATGTTTGAACATCGTAAGGCCACCAAGACCTGCCAGCGGCATTGTGTTATTCACGGCATACTCAAAGACAGCCGGCCAGGACACGCCGTACATCGAGTAATACTGGATGTCGATAGCAATGATGGTGGCGACCAATAATATAGCAACTAGCCCAAGTGCCACCGATGCGGTAGCTATGCCAAGGCCTGTCAGAAAAGCTGTAATGCCCGCGCTCAGTTCTGCTGCTAAAGATGCTATGCTGGGAGCGGCGGTGGCGCCAACCATGGTAAGCAACAGCGGAGATAGAGCTTCACTGGCAGCTATGCTCCAAAGGACGCCATCCTCAAGCTTCAATTTATTGAGTAGTTGTGCCGTAAGAGCACTGCATTTTGAATACGCCAAGTTATCCTTGGGAGTGCCGTTTTCATCAACGCAATTGTTTGGGGTGTCTTGCTTTTCATGGCAGGTGGCGACAACAAGAGGCCGGCAGATACTCACTACGGCTGCGGGCATGGGTGCAGAGAAGAGGCTACTTGCGCCGGCGTTTGAATCGTAATCATCGCCGCCCTGTTCTGAACTACAGGCCACGGAGTTCCACGCAATGATGGATACGAGTAGGGTTGCTAAAATCTGTGTAGTGAAATGTCGCATTGTTTACAGCTTTCCTTGAACTTAGAGCGATACAAATGCAAGGACAGTGCCAGGACGTTAACTGAATGATTTTCATGCATGACAGCCATGTCATAGAAAAATCCACTGGGATCAGTAGACCTAGGTGGGGACATGCTCCACCGTAATTTCCCGAATAAAAGTAAGATGTTGTGGGCCCGATCGCGGGACCTTTTTTCGACCTGACGGTTTCGCGGTCCCGTCGCTAATCATCTGAAATTATAATGCTAATTTGCCTAAAGCATGTCCCCAACGGGCCATAGCCGTTGGGCGAGGCTTTCAAAGGTGCTTGAGTTTGTCGCAGTGGGCTGTGTAATCGTAGCTGCTTCGCATGGTTTCACTGAGCGCATTGCCGCCAAGTACAAAAGCGCCGTTTTGCTCTTTCATGGTGCTTTCAAGTGCTTTGCATGTTTCTCCAAGCTGCCTCTCGTCCCTCACGTAACTCACGCTTAGCCAAAAGATTTTGGGCTTCATGTCGCGGGCAGCAGCAACAAGTGTGGCGCCGGGATGCGCGCTGCCAAGGGACTGCGCACGCCATCCCAAATCCCGCAAGACGAGCTCAACCAAAGTGGTCGGAAGCTGATACACATCACCTTCTGGACTTGCGCCAATGGCTAACGGAGCATCTTCGGCTGCATCGGGTTGAAGCGCAAGAAGCTCGTGTAGCACTCGAAGAGTTACTTCGCAGGCACGTCGTTCACGATATACTTCGAGTTTAGATTCAGCCCAACAGCGGCCAATTGACCGAAAACTTGGAGCGATCACCTCATCGGCAAGCTCAGCAATACCCCTTCCTTGAAGGTACGCTCCAAGCAAAAGATCGTGAACTTTGCGCGAATCACCTTCTTCAAGCGCCGCTTGCAGCTGCACCGCCAAGCTTTCAAGTCCTGAATCCATCGCAAGTCCGGCGGGCAAATCAAGCAACTCCGGTCGAGCCAGACGAAGCTTGCTTTGGCGAATATATCGGGTGACTGCCTGGAGCGTAAGTCTGCGATGTCCTCCGGGCGTCTTGAAATACTCGAGCAGTCCCTGATCACACCAGCGCTTCAAAGACGATTCGCTAACGCCCAGTGCTTGGGCAACTTGTGAAGGCGAAAAAAAGCGCGAGGAGGAGCCAGAATTCATTGTTTTGGTAGGGTCGCCAGATTCAGATTATGAACGTTTTGAATGTATTATTAATCCCACGATCTGGAGGGAATGTCCAAGAATTAATAAATTATATATAAATTACAAATATTAACAATGCTTTATAAAACAGTACCTGTCAAAGGCTTGACCAACTAATATCTAGACAGTATACCTAAATAGAACGTTTTGAACGTTTCTGGAACAAAATCATGCGCATCGCTATCGTCGGAACAGGCATTTCAGGACTTTACGTGGCTCACCACCTTGCGGCGGAGCACGACCTGGTTGTGTTCGAGGCCGAGGACAGGCCCGGTGGCCACACCGCGACAGTGAGCGTTGAGCATGAAGCGAAACGCTACGCTATCGATACCGGATTCATCGTCTTCAACGATAAGACCTATCCTAACTTTGTTGCCTTGATGGATCGCTTGGGCATCGAGCGGCAGCCCAGCAACATGAGTTTTTCTGTGCGCAACGACGCAAAGGCTCTGGCCTATCGCGCTAGCAACCTCAATACCTTTTTTGCGCAGCGAAAGAATCTGCTGCGGCCACTGCTTTATCGTTTGCTGTTTGACATTGTTCGTTTTCGCGCCGCACTTCGCCAAAGCTTGGAGTCAAGCGCGCCGTCTGGTTCGCTCAAAGAGCTCCTCGATAAGGGAAACTATTCGGAGAATTTCATCGAAAACTTTGTGGTGCCGATGGGCTCTGCGATTTGGTCGGCCGATCCCAATCAACTGCTCGAGTCTTTCCCGGCGCGCTTCTTTGCGGAGTTCTTTCATAACCATGGTTTTCTGAACGCAATTAACCAGCCCCAGTGGCAAGTAATTAAAGGTGGCTCATCGGCTTATTTGCCAGCGCTAAGTAAGCCCTTCAAAGACAGGATCCGGCTTCACTCCAGAGTCGAGCGCATTCGTCGCACGAGCGACGCCATCTTTGTCAAAAGCCAAGGGCAGGACGAAGAGCGTTTTGACAAAGTCGTGATTGCAACGCACAGCTATCAAGCCTTGGCCATGCTGCAGGATCCATCCGAGCAGGAGCAAACCATACTAGGCGCGTTCCGTTATCAAAACAACGAGGTTGTTTTGCATACTGACGAAAGCCTGCTGCCGCTGGAGCGTCGGGCGTGGGCGGCGTGGAACTATCGCGTGCTCAATCAACACACACAGCCTGCGGTGGTCACGTATTGGATGAATCTTCTGCAAGGGATTCATGCCCCCGTAAACTTCTTTGTCACTCTCAACGACAGCAAGAGTATTGATCCAGCCAAAGTTCTTGCTCGTTTCAACTACGCGCATCCTGTTTACACGGAAGCCGCCGTTGCATTGCAAAAAGAGCAGCCGAATCTCTGCGGCCTTAATCACACCTATTTTTGTGGCGCGTACTGGGGCTACGGCTTTCACGAAGATGGCGTAAACAGCGCGCGCGTCGTGCTGGATGCATTGCAGCAAAGGATGAGCGCATGACACATAGCATGTTGCACAGTGCGATTTATGAAGGCGAAGTCGAGCATCATCGCTTGAGTCCCAAGCCGCACCGCTTCACTTATTCAATGTTTATGGTCTACCTTGACCTAAACGAACTCGATCATGTTTTTAGCAAGCGCTGGTTTTGGTCGACGAAGCGCCTGGCCCCGGCGCGCTTTTGTCGTCGGGATTATCTCGATCCATCCACTCCGTCGCTTGATACCGCTGTGCGAAATCTTGTTCAACAACGAACAGGACATTGGTATGACGGTCCAATCCGCATGCTCACGCACTTGCGGTATTTTGGTTTCGTTTTCAATCCGGTGACCTTCTATTATTTGTTTGACGCCGAAGACACATCCGTTCAATGCATTGTTGCTGAGATCACCAACACGCCTTGGAATGAACGTCACGCCTACGTGCTTGTGCCAGGCACGCAGGGCGGCAAACGAAATGCACTGCGCTTTCGTTTTGATAAGCAGTTTCATGTCTCGCCCTTTATGCCCATGCATCTGCAGTACGACTGGGCTTTCAGTGAACCAGACCAAGCTCTGAGCGTGTGCATGAAAAACTACGAAGCTCAGTCGCTGTGCTTTGTTGCCAAACTTAAGCTTCAACGGAGTGCGATAAGCTCAGGCAATCTGGCATCGGTTCTGTGCCGTTTCCCATGGATGACCCTCAAGGTCATTGTCGCCATCTACTACGAAGCGCTCCGTCTCAAGCTAAAAAAGCTTCCCTTTTTCGCCCATCCCAACCACCAACGGCCCGCCACCTCTGAGGAGACCTCGTTATGACAGAGCAAAGCAGGATTCTTTCAAGCACTTTTGATTGGCGAAAGAAATCGTTTCTTGATCGCTGGTTCAGGCAGCGGATTTTCTCAAAGCTTGATCAGCTCGAGCAGGGCACGCTTGTCTTGATCGACGAAGACGGCCGTCATGTGTTTTCCGGTAGTCAAAAAGGACCAAACGCAACCGTGCATGTGCACTCACTGCGTACCTACCGAGATCTTGCTCTGGCTGGCACCATAGGCTCTGCCGAATCGTATATGCGGGGATTATGGGACACCGAAAACTTAAGTGATGTCATTCGTGTGTTTGTGCAAAATGCACACATGATGAATGCTTTTGAAGCTGGTTCAGCAGGCGTGCAGCACGCGTTTCAAAGCTTATTGCAACCACTAAGGCGTAACACGAAAAAACAAAGCAAGAAGCACATCGCTGCTCACTACGATTTGGGAAACGATTTTTTCGAGCTTTTCTTGGATCCAAGCATGATGTACTCCAGCGCGATTTTTGATGATGAGCATTCGTCTCTTGAGACAGCCTCGATCAACAAGCTCAGGGTGATTTGCCAGTCGTTGGAACTCTCAGAGCGCGACCACATTGTGGAAATCGGTACCGGATGGGGCGGTTTTGCTATCTACGCGGCTCAGAACTATGGCTGCCGAGTGACAACAACCACTATTTCTCAGGAGCAGTACACCTACGCCAAACGATGTATTGAGCAGCACGGGCTAGGCGATAAGATCACAGTGCTGCTGAAAGACTATCGTGATCTTGAAGGCAAGTTCGACAAACTCGTATCGATTGAGATGGTCGAAGCACTGGGACATCAATACTACACGAGCTATTTTACAAAATGTGCATCGTTGCTTAGGCCAGGTGGTCTTGCGCTAATTCAAGCCATCACCATCGCCGATCAGGAATATGAGCGTGCCAAAGATGAAGTCGACTTTATAAAAAAATACATCTTCCCTGGCTCGTGCATTCCCTCCACTACCGCTTTGTTGAATGCCGTCACACGCAGCAGTCGTTTAGAACTTGTTGCTCTACGTGACATCACTTCGAGCTACAGCAAGACCATTGCTGCGTGGAAAGAGCGCTTGTTGAGCAACTATGCGAAAGCTGAGCAACTCGGTCTGTCGCCAGCGTTTTTGCGCATGTGGCTCTTTTATTTCGCTTATTGCGAGGGCGGCTTTCAAGAGCACTACATCGCAGCTAAGCAGCTGCTTTTCCGCAACGCGACCTACACCACCGAAGAAGATAGGAATAAATTATGAAAAAAAACCAATACCCATGGATCGCATTAGCGATTGTTTCCCTATGCTTTATCAATTCCGCGCATGCAGAGAATCGCGTGAGCTATACTGGTATTGCGCGCAACGAGGATAAACAAGTTGTCTATGTAGAAAAACATCTGCATGTTTTTGAAAACGACGCGATCAAGCGAAGCCGGACCCGATACTATTCTCCAGACGGTAAGCTTATCGCAGAACTAAATTCGAGCTATTCGTTTGGACCATCACTGCCGGAATATCGATTTATAGACCATCGAAGCGGTCTTGAAGAAGGCGTGCGCCGCGATGCAACGCGCGTGACACTCTACAGCCGCGCAAAGCGCGGAGCGGCTATTCAAGAAAAAACTTTCAAGATCACTGAGGATATGAAAGCGGGCCAGGGGCTTCATCAATACATGCGAGAGCACCTTGATAAGCTCGCTCAATCCAAGGAGTTTGATCTGCAGTTCTTGATTCCTAATCGCCTTGAGCACTACGCATTTGTCATCGAGCCAGTGCAGAAAAAAGACGACACTGTTTCTTTTCGGATGGAGATTGACAGCTGGCTTCTAAATCTTTTCGCTGGATCGCTAACATTCACCTACGACCGAAGTACGAGGCATCTTATCTATTACAAAGGCCCGTCTAATCTAACCGACGATGAGGGCGATGCCCAAGAAGTTCGCATCCACTACCACTATCCTAAGAAGCAACTCACAAGACAAACAAGCCAGTTGATACATAGGAGCGAGTCATGAAAGATGTAGCCATTCAAGCAGCCATCGAACTTAGTGAACGGGGTTGGATACCCGATATGCTGCTTCGCAAAGGCATCGACTTTCTTTGCGATGCACGGATTCATGAAATAAGTGAAGATCCGACTGAGCAGTTGCAAGCATTTGTCGATGAGTTAAAGGCGAGCCCCATCGCTTTGCTTACTGATAAAGCCAATGAGCAGCACTACGAACTTCCAGCGGCATTTTTTGAGAAAGTTTTGGGAACTCATCTCAAATACAGCTCGTGCTTTTGGGATGAAACAACATCAAGCTTGGAAGAGGCAGAAGCGCTCTCATTAAAGCGGAGCGCTCTTCATGCTGATTTACACGATGGCATGCAGCTTCGAGAACTTTGCTGCGGCTGGGCATCCTGTTCGTTGTGGATGGCCGAGCACTACCCGTACTCACGCATCACGGCTGTTTCCATCTGTCGTTTCAGCGAAGCTTCATCGAGCAGCGTGCGCGAGAAAGAAAGATACAAAACCTAAGCGTAGTGACCGCAGACATGAACGACTTTTCAACCGATCAGCGTTTTGATCGCATTGTTTCGATTGAGATGTTTGAGCACATGCGCAACTACGATCTGCTATTTAAGCGCATCGCGGGATGGCTTCGTCCTGAAGGGCGTGTCTTTGTGCATGTTTTCTGTCATCGCAGCACGCCTTATCCTTTTGAGATGGAGGGTGCCGACAACTGGATGGGTCGCTACTTTTTTTCGGGAGGCATCATGCCAAGCGAAGATCTCTTTGCGCATTTTCCGGAAGCATTGAGCATTGAGCAAAGCTGGCGTTGGAGTGGCAAGCACTATGAGCGCACGGCCAATGCATGGCTGGAAAATATGGATACACACCACGATGAAGTCATGGCGATTTTGCGTGGTTGTTACGGCGCTGAAGCACCGCGCTGGTTTCAGCGTTGGCGCATGTTTTTTATGGCTTGCGCACAGCTTTTCGGTCATCGCCAAGGCAGCGAGTGGTTTGTAAGTCACTACAGGTTCAAAAGTGTTTGACGCCATCGCCCTACCTGCATCGCGGATTCTCAACGTGCTGCAACATCAAGTAGGCTGGTTTGCCTGTGTACTAGGCGCAGCATGGGGCCACCCTTTGCTTGGATGTATGGTTGCTCTAGCTGCTCACACTACGCATGTCTTTGCGACCGTCCAGCCAATGAAAGAGCTGAAGCTAATGTTTACCGTCGCGTTGCTTGGAACAGTACTCGACAGTATCCATCGTTCACTAGGTGTTCTTTCCTTTGCATCGAGCATGGGACCAAGCTGGCTTGCACCGCTTTGGATCTCAATGCTGTGGCTAGGCTTTGCAACGACGCTTGCGCATTCGCTGGCTTGGCTAAGGGATCGTTACGCACTTGCAGCTTTGCTGGGATTTATCGGCGGGCCACTTTCCTTTTTTGCTGGGTATCGTCTCAACGCTGTCGCTTTTCCGCAAGGTCTGCCCTATTCGTTGTTCGTTATTGCCTGCGTATGGGCGCTCGTCATGCCTTGTCTGATTGCGCTTGCCAAAGCCATGGTTGCAAACGATCCACCCGTTCCCTATCGGTTTTTTAGTCCACGTCTTGGCATCTTTTCTTTAGACACACAATCAGTGGCTATGGCGCAGGCTTCTTTGGCCACCAAGGAAAAAACGCATTCGTGGATTGCTTATACTTCCGATAGTCAGGACGTGTCTCAGTGAGTTTTCCTTCAAGCAAACTTACGCCAGAAACGCGCATGAGTAAAAATGTCATAAGGATAGGGGAAAAGATAACAACCCAGCCGCCGTCAGGACCAAGCGTAAAAGCGTACAAACCCCACCAAAGCAAGGCATCGCCAAAATAATTCGGATGACGAGTATAACGCCACAGCCCCGTGTTCATGACTTTGCCATTATTCGTGCTTTGGGCCCGGAAACGAGTGAGCTGATAGTCACCAATGGCTTCAAACAAAAAGCCGACGATGAAGATACACAACGCGACCCAGTCGATGGCTGCCAAGCCGTCGTAAGAGCTTTCCCACTGTCCGGTATACAGCGGCAGACCAATGATCCACATCAAGATCCCCTGCAAAAAGAAAATGATGAAGAGGCTCTGCCACCAAAAATCCTCTCCCCTTTTTTCACGCATCTCGACGTAGCGATAGTCCTCGCCTTTACCGCGTGCACGCAGAAAAATATGCAAAGCCAATCGCAGTCCCCATACACTCACCAGCGTGCAGATCAACATATTTCGAATGCCGTGGTTTTCGCCCAAGACAAAATAAAGCCATGCCGAAAGCACAAACCCGGGACCCCAAAATATATCAACCACGCTGGCATCGCGCTTTACTAAGCTAAGCAGCCAACACAAAAACATCATGAGCAGAACAGCTAAAAGAACAATGAAAATATTTTGCATATCAACCGAGCTAAACAGCAACACAGTTCGTTAGCAAAGATCAAGTTGAGAGGAGCAAATCAATCATGCAAACGGTAAACAGTGCAGATAACCCAAGAGCCACTTACTACCTCGCTTCGGCGAGTGGTATAGCTGCCGTTGCCTTAAACGTCCTTGCCGTGTTTTTGCTTGCAGAGCTACCTCATGCCTACAAAGTTAATGCCCTTCGTGAATGGCTAAAGGAAAGCATGACGCATCCATCGGAAACGGGCTGGAGCGCCTGGGCGTTTACCTTGGGGGTGTTGCTCTTAGCGCCCTTTGCTTATGGTTTGCATCATCGACTTCGTCACAAAGGATCGGGTCTTACTGCGATTGCCGCCATCTTTGTCTCATTGGCCGGCGTAATGAATGCGGCTGGAACTTTAACGCCTTTTGTGTTGGTGCGGCATGTTCTGCCCAATTATGAGGGTCAGCTTCCTTCCTGCGAGCCGATTGCATTTGCTTTGTTGGGCTTTACCCTAAGCATGGATGCATTGTTCAATGTCTTGTTTGGAGCTGGCATGATTCTTTTCGGCTTCGCGCTATTTAAACAACCTCATTCCAAGTTTTGGCTAGGCGCGTTTGGGATTGTCGCCGGCCTTTCAGCTCTACCTATCGTACTGCAAGCTCACTCAGTTTTTTTCGCTAATTTTCTTATCGTTGCGGGACCCTTGTGGCTTTTTTGGGTAAGCGCAGTGAGTATCTGGCTAATGATCGAAGCTGAGCGGTCCCATCAGAGTGCTGGCGTCTGATGGCTTTTCTGTTATGTTCACTAGTGCACTTATTTTATGTTTTGCTGTAGGCAATACACATACCTTGTTCTGACTTGTCTTGTTTTTTCGTACTATGGTACGACAGGATGCTCGAGCAACGCTTTGGATCTTGTTGGGAAATCATGTCCCTGCATTTCGGGCTATATTTGCGATGAAGTTCGGGACCTTTGCATTCCAGAATCCGAAGCTGAGGCGGGCGTAGACAGTACAGTTGACTCAAACGTCGACGCTGTGCTTACGACCGATGCTGAAGTCAATGAGCAACCCGTTGCTTTGGTTCACGACGAGCAGGCCTATCAAGCATGTCTGACCGCTGAAGATAGCTATCCCATAATTTCTGGGACTCATGGCGATAATCTTTGTGAACAATTTTTATCAAAACGCAGCTCAATTCCCCGACAATCTAGTTGAGATGTGTTCGGGCTTTGAAGAAAGCAACGTTGATAGCTTATGGGGGCTTCCGCAGCTCACTACGGCCACGCAGATCAACATTGAAGACGGACTGAACTACAGTTTTAGAGCCGATCACTCGGTGTATGTGAGAAAGTCAGCTGGATTCGGTGACGCTCAGCTTGTGGCGACCTATGCCAATCCGCTGTATGTCGATGCGCCGACCAACACGATCAACCTTCGCTTCTTTGTCTATTTTGCTGGATTGAGCAGCTACGGTGGAAGCCATCCACTCGTCCATTTGAAATACGGTGATACCCGCATCGGAGTGGGTCCCAGTCGAACTCTAGAACCTGTTGTCTTTTTGAGCGTAGGTGAAAAAAGCACCTCTGCTGTGGCTCAGGCGCGTGGCATAACGCTGAGCGGGGACACCTACAATGGCTTGGAACTGCAAATCAACGCAAGCGAGCAGACCTTGTCTTTGTGGAAAGACGGTTTATGTTTGGACGCGTTTAAGGGCCCAACCCTCGATAGTCCCCAAAACGTGACCGTTGAATTCGGCGTGCTAGAGCCAATGGATATCGGTCCTGCCGAAGGCCAGTTATTTTACTTGGACGAAATAGCCGTTGACGCTGAACCCATCGGATTTGTCACCTTCGCAGGACGCTAGTTTTCCCCGAGTGTGCTTTTTTGAAAGACGCAGATGGCGCCATGGCAGCTGACACCCATTTGCAATTGCGTTATCGTCGCATCATGCAAGTTAGTATGGTTACAGCAGGCTCAGTGCTTAGTGCCGTGGTGCACGGCTCCCTTGTGCTTGCATTGCTTTTTGCGGGCATGATTCAAAAAGTGTTCGGTAAAGAAAGTGCTCCTCCGATTGAAGAGCGGCATGTGATCGAGGCGCGTCTTGTGCAACTTGGAAAAGAGCTTGATCCCAGTCAGCTGCCCAATCGCAAAGTGCCAGCGCTGCAAACTGCGCCACCGGATTCCATCGCCGTCTCAAAAGAGATGAACCCAGATGAGCCTACGCAGCAGGACGAAAAAAAGGACAAGCCTCCTAATCCTACCGAAGACCTTCTAACCCGTCTTGGTGATCGCGCGCAGACTTTTGCTGAAATCGCTGAGCAGCGTGAAAAAGAAGGCAGCCCGGATGGCGTCGAAGATGGTAGCAGTATGGCTCAGGTGGGTGATCTGTACGCAGGCAAGCTCTATGCGTTGTTTAGGCGCGGATGGACCGTGCCAACCGTCATTAGCGATGCGGAACGAAATTCTCTGAAAACCGAAGTCGATTTACAAATCAATGAAGATCTAAGTATTGGTAATTTCAGTTTACGTAAATCAAGTGGCAATCCACTTTTCGATCAATCCGTGCTCGACAACATCGAGCGTTTGAAATCTGAGCGAGTTACCTTACCCGCACCGCCATCCGAAGTCGCCGATCAGTTTCTAGGAAAGACCCTCGGCTTGCGTTTCAGTGGTCGGCATGCCGGTTAGGTTTTCATAACGCTTTATAAGCGTCGCGGTGCCTCTCCGTGTTAGTTGAACGAATAAATACCGTCTGTAGACGTCTAAGCACCATGTTTGGACAAAAAACTCCCCCACGCTAACCTTTGGTGTAGAGTCAAAGGCGGGCTTTTGGGGAGCCTTGGAGGTATGCCAATTCTGTCATGAAAAAACTTAACAATATGCCAATTGTGGCAATTTTGCTTTGCTTTCTTGCCATTTTTATCAGTGTCCCTGTTTTCTCTCAAAGTGAGAAGGCCCAGGATTTGCCTGGCCGCAGCGTGGTGATTGATATCGATTCTCCGGAGACTTCACTCTATCAAATTGCTGTTCCCAATCTTCAGGGCTCAAAACTTGGACCTGAAGCCGCGGAAGTGTTGCGCAATGATTTTAAACTGGTTTCCTTATTCAAAGTACTCGATGCGCGCTCCTTTGTAGAGAACGCTAATGCCATGGGACTTAACATCAACAAAAGTGATTGGAGTGTCGTTGGTGCTCAATCCGTTATCAAAGGTGACATCAAACAAAGCGGCTCATCACTCAATGTTGAAATGCGCCTCTATGAAATAGCCAAAGGCAGCAGCCCGACCTTAAGTAAAAGTTATCGTACGAACGCCTCGCACTTGCGCGGTGTGATGCATCAATTTGCCAACGAAGTACTTCGAGTTCTTACTGGTGAGCCTGGTCATTTTGACACCCGTCTTGCTTTCGCGATGCGCAAAGGTCCTGGTCGTAAAGATGTTTATGTTTCCGATTTTGATGGCCACAGCGTAGGGCGAATCTCTAAGGGGCGAGGTGTAGCGATGCTGCCCTCCTTTGGACCAGGCGGCATTTGGTACTCGGTGCTCACTAAGTTCGGCATGTTTATCACCCGCAGCGGCAAAAACGAAAAAGCTGTTTTTAGTGGCACCGGCATGAACATGGGCGTCACTGCTTGTGGTAATCGCTTGTTCTTTACTTCAACGCGTACGGGAAATGCTGAGATCTTTAGTTCAGACCTTGAAGGCAATGATTTACGACAACTTACTCGGCATCGGGGTATCGATGTGAGTCCAAGCTGTGGTCCAGGTGGCAAAATCGCTTTTGTTTCCGATCGGCATGGCGGACCACAAGTGTTTACGATGAACGGCGATGGTTCCGGCGTAAAGCGCGTAACCTATCGGGGCGAGTACAATCAAACCCCCGCGTGGTGTCCCGATCCGAAAAAACCACTCATTGCCTTTACCGGTCGCGGAGGCGGCTCGATGGACATATTTACGGTTAACCTGCAAACCGGCGAGTACCTTAGGCTAACGCAAGGACAAGGGTCGAACAAAGATCCGGCCTTTTCGCCGGACTGCCGAATGGTGGCTTTTGCGTCATCACGTGGCGGTATTTTCCTTTCAAACGCAGAAGGCCTCAATCAAAATAAAGTCGTTTCTGGTGCGGCGGAAACCGTCCGTTGGTCACGATAGGAATTCTGGCTAACAGCACAACGGAATATAGAAAATGTAGGTACTTGAAGTTAGGGGCCTACAAAAAAACGTTATGTTTTAATTAATCCAGCCATTGCATAAGAATACTGATAAACTAAAGCAATGGGCTTGGGCTTGGGCAGGATCGGCTCGTTGAGGTGCTGGAGCATCGACAACTGGCTGTTCGTTGTTTTAATTTCGTCCTTCTTGGGAGGGTGTCGCGAAGGTGCGGCGGAGTCGCATGTTTTGCTTGCATTGCAACCAACGTGGCAAGCTTCACGTCAAAGCGACAAAGCGACTTCACTCGATAAAACTTCTGAAGCGTTTAACAAGCTACCGATCTATTTTTTGCCGGTAGGTAAAGGGGAAGCGGAAAAAAATAAATTTCATGTGCTCGGTAACGCCATGGAAGTATTTTTTACCGACGAGGGCGTACGGTATGTCCTTAAGGAAAACAATGAAGCCACCGGTGAAACAAAAAGCTGGAGCATCTTGGCTAGCTTTGTTGGTGCGAAGAAGGTGGCGCCAAAAGGCAAAGCAAAAAGCGATGCGGTGTTCAGTTTTTTCCGAGGCAAAAAAGAGCAATGGCGCACTGGCATTTCGCCATTCGAAGAACTGATCTATGCCGAGCTATGGCCGGGGATTGATCTCGTATATCGGGGTAAGGGCGGCTTTATCAAATACAGTTTTATCGTGCATCCCGGTGCCGATCCTTCCCAGATTAAAGTGCGATACGAAGGCGTTGAAGAAGCTTTCCTTACATCCAAAGGTGAATTGGTACTTGGCACTGGCCTAAGAAAACTTCGAGAAGATACCCCGTATGTGTATCAGCAAAGTTCTACAGCAGTTCAAGAGATTCCAAGCAGCTATGTGCTTTCTGCACGTGCAAACCAAGCCACGTTGAGTTTTGAGCTTGGCGTCTACGATAAGGCGCGCGAGCTCATCATTGATCCCATCGTACTAGGCTACTGTGGTTATTTAGGTGGCTCCGGCAACGAATTTAATTCTACCCTCAAAGTAGACAGTTCGGGTGCAGCGTACATAGCAGGTGAAACCTGGTCCAACGAATCCTCCATTGCTGCCACGGTCGGTCCCGACGTCACCATGAACGGGTGGGTTGATGCCTATGTTGCAAAAGTAAGCGCTGATGGGACGTCGCTGGTTTATGCGGGTTTTATTGGCGGCAGCGGGCAAGACATCGGTTACGGCATCGACGTGGACAGTTCCGGCAATGCCTACGTGGTTGGTGCCGCCGGCTCAGGCAGTGGCTTTCCTGTGACCGGGGGCGCATACGATACGACTTTTAATGGCGGTAACGACTTGTTTGTCGCTAAAATAAATAGTTCAGGGACAAGCCTAAGCTATTGTACTTTTATTGGTGGTTCAGGCTCCGACGGGAATTTTTCGGCCATTGCAGTCGACGGATCAGGAAACGCCTACGTCACAGGACGCACGGATTCCACCGAACTCTCGTCACCTCCTTTTCCGGTGACCGGCGGCAGTTTTGATACCACAGCCAACGGAGGGCTTGATGCCTTTGTCGTTAAACTCAATGCAGCAGGCTCTGCTTTGAGCTACTCAGGTTTTTTGGGAGGGAGCAGCAATGAAAATAGCACTGGCGGCAACACTGGGGGCATCGCGGTGGATTCGAGCGGCAATGCCTACGTCGTAGGAGAAACCTCTTCTTCTGACTTTCCCGTCTCTGGAGGCGCCTACGATACCGTCTACGGTGGATCAGGCGATGCCTTCGTAGCAAAAGTAAATGCTGCGGGATCAGCGCTTAGTTATGCTAGCTTCCTCGGAGGAACTTCAAATGACTTTGCTGTGGACGTTGCTGTCGACAGCTCCGGCAATGTCTATGTGGGGGGCGATACCAATTCTACTGAGTCGAGTTTCCCTGTTTCAGGAGGCCCGGACCTTACAGCGAACGGAAGCACTGACGTGTTTCTTGCCAGTTTAAACGCTGCGGGCTCTGCGTTAATCTTTAACGGTTTCGTTGGGGGAAGCTCCTATGACAAACTAGGAAGTCTCGCGATTGACAGTAATAACGATGTCTATTTTGGTGGTTACACAGCGTCCACGGAATCCACTTTTCCAGTGCTTGTTGGGCCTGATCTAAGTTTCAATTTGGGTAACAACGATGCGTTCCTCGGGAAACTTAGGGTTTCGGACACTAGCCTCGAATACCTGGGCTACATCGGAGGAAGTTCGGATGACAACATTTCCGGCATCGACGTCGATGGCGCAGGTGATGCCTATGTGACAGGTCTGACAGGTTCATCCGAGGCCACCTTCCCGGTCGTGACAGGAAGTTTCGATACCACATACAGCGCCAATGGCGATTTCTTTGTAGCAAAGGTAGAGAACGTAGCTGAGGGCATCGTATGCGACAGCAACTCATCAACTAATGGAAGCACAAGCGCGCTTAGTTGGTCACACACTGTAAATTCAGGTGACGACCGAGTACTTCTCGTTGGCGTCGCGTTTCGCAACGGCAGCAGTGAAACGGTGAGCAGCGTGTTCTATGGTGCAGCGAGTCTCAAGCCGCTTGGTGCAACTTCGAATGGAACGTCGGTACGAGTGGAAATGTTTCAAGTGCTTGCTCCTACGGTAGGCACAGCTACGATTACCGTGAACCTAAGCGGTAGTGTTAAAGTGACAGCGGGGGCGGTGTCGTGTGCCAACGTCGATCAAAACGCAGCTTTTGGTACCTACACAGACCAAACCGGAACAAGTACCTCGCCATCCTTGAGCGTGAGTAGCGCTGAAGGAGAAGTGATTGTCGATATACTCGGTACCGTACGTAGCACCTCTCCTGCGGTGGTAAGTTCACGTCCTCTGCAATGGAGCAATGTTACTACTGGGGGCAGCGCTGCAAGCCAGGTCTCAGGCGCTTCGAGCACGGGTTTTGGGGCCAGCAGTGTAACGATGGATTGGAACCTTTCAAGTTCACGAGCTTGGGCGCTTGGAGCAGTCGCACTTAAGCCGGCGGCGGCTACCGAGATCCGGCTCGATACCTTTGATGCTACGCGAATCCAAGGTCAAAACCATATTCAATGGACCACAGCTTACGAGCATTCCACCTTGGGCTTTAATCTTTATCGGGAAGACGGCTCTCAGCGTAAACGTGTAAACGATACGATCGTTCCGGGTAGTTCATTGCTTAGCCGAGCTGCCTTTCGGCAGACTGGGCAGCAATACGAGTGGCTCGATCCACAAGGCAGTGCAACGAGCAGCTACTATCTCGAGGAAGTCGAGTTTAGCGGCAAAAGCAACTGGCATGGTCCTTTCGAGCTAAGTAAAGGGCCGAATGCTCAATCTGCGACTGCGCCTGGGCTTGTTGATCAACCTTTCGAACTCGATACGCTTGCGGCTTCTAGTGTGTACGGTGAAGCTAAGCTGCCGCTCTCTGTTGTTCCGCTGAGGTATGAGTACGATGATTTGCTTGCGCTGCAGATGCTGCTTGCAAGTAGCCATGCGATCAAGATTCTTGTTCCGACAGAAGGCTTGTATGAAATCACAGGACAAGAACTGTTTGATAAAGGACTTCCGCAAGGTGTCAATCCTGTCTTGTTGACGCTTTTTGCGCAGGGCCAGCAAGTTGCTCTGCAGCTGCTTGGAACAGAAGATGGTAGTTTCGATTCGGAAGATAAACTAAGGTTTTATGGTGTCCCTGTTGATACCTCACATACCGACACGCAGGTTTATTGGCTTGTCGTTGGCGATGAGGCTGCCGAGCGCGTACAGGATGTCGATGCGACAAGCATCGATCCGTCCACAGTCGATTCCTTCGTGTTTGAGCTTGAGAGAGCCGATCGAAGTCTATACCTTGCATCGATTGAAAACGGTGGTGCATCCAACTTTGTTGGACCTGTTATTCGGCAAAATGAAGCCGGCGCTCAGGAATTCATCGTCAAGCATTTGGACACGGTATCCGCCGAGCCAGCTTATTTATGGGTAAAACTACAAGGCATTACGAAGGGAAGTCATAACGTCCAGGTTCTCGTCAACAATGTAGCCGTTGGAAATGTACGTTGTCGCGACCAACGTTTTGAAATCGCGCGTTTGGAATTCAGTCAGACCTTGCTCAACGAAGGTAGCAATCAATTCGTTTTGAGGCCAAAGCAGGTCCTACGGATATAAGCGCACTGGCAAAGGTTGTGCTTGGTTATGCTCATCATTACGTACTTGATGAAGGCGCTTTGCGTTTTTCTGCTGCGGGCGGCGAGTCACTTCGCCTATCGGGATTTGAGAGTCAAGACCTTGCGATATGGGATGTTAGCAATCCATCGTTACCCAAAGAGATACTTCCTTCTTTGCTATCCACGGACAGTGGCTACGATGCCATGATGCATGTTCCAGAGGGCGAAAAACGAGTCTTTTATGCAGTCGATGCAAGTAAGATTCTCAAACCGGCACTGAAGCAGGATCAACCATCTTCCTGGTCCGCTCAAAGCTCGGCGGGACTAAATATTATTGCTCCGAACTCATTTACGGAACAGGCCGAGGAACTTGCGATATTGCGTCGTTCGCAAGGCTATACCGTCAATGTCATTAATGTTCAGGATATTTATGATGAGTTTTCCTTTGGTCTAGCAGATCCTGAAGCACTGCGGCGCTACATTAATTTTCTTAGCGTTCATACCGAAAACGATCTTATTCATGTCTTGCTTTTTGGCGATGCAAGTGTGGATCCACGCAATTTCTTGGGGCAAGGCGAGTTTGATTTTGTGCCAACGCAACTTGTGGATACGGCATTTCTGGAAAGTGCATCCGATCACTGGTTTGTTGACTCTATCCCACAGGATGGAGCGCATGTCGCTATCGGTCGGCTCACTCCTCGAAGCAGCGAAGAAGCGTCCACCATGGTTGCCAAACTAAAACAGCGACCGTTGCTATTTGAAAATGAAGTAGCCTTAGCAAAGGTTCTTTCGGTGAGCGCGCAGGCCGCAGATTATGATTTTGAAAATTGGTCCAATATGCTCTTTTCAAATTTAGGTTACGATCTCGACCTTCAGTCGCTTCATATCACCGACGAAGATGCTGCTGGTCTCATCGATGCATTGCAAAGTGATGTCGATCTGGTCCACTATGCTGGACACGGCTCAGTGAACATGTGGTCGTATCATGCGCTCGATGGCGAAAAAGCCTTAGCGCTAAAAAGCTCAGGTGGGCTTCCATTAATGGTAGCTGTCACGTGTTTCAACGGGTTGTTTCACGATGTGTATTCCGAGAGCCTTGCGGAGAGTTTGCTCAAAGCCAAGGATGGCGGAAGCGTTGCCGTGGTGGCTTCTTCGGCGATGACCTATCCCAAAGACCAATTGCTACTCGATGAAAGTTTCATGCATGAAATTTTCTCAGCTCAGAGCCAATCGCTCGGCGAAGCTTTTCAGATGGCTAAAGCAGCCGCGAGCAATCAGGATGTCCGAAATACTTTCATGCTATTTGGTGATCCATCCATGCCATTACGCTTTAGCGAAGCCCTGTCAAATCCGACGACAACATCAGCGGCCACTGCCGCCACCAACAACGCTAAAGGAGCGGGCGGTCCTGGCTATCATGAAAATTCTGGTTGCTCGTGCAGCCTACAAAGAGCAGCAAACTACTCCGAGTGGCTCGGGTTAATTATTCTCGCTTTCATCATAAGACTGCGCGCTCTGGGTCGAAAGCGGCGTTGAAGTACTGATGCCGCTAGCCCCATCTTAGCTTTTCTGAAGCGGCTCACATGGGTCAAATAGACCTCGGTGCGTATGTGCGCAATGTGTGCCGCGCAGTGTAGAAACGGCTGTATTTACAAAACCACCATGGGAAATTTTCATGCCGCAAACACCACAACTTGGCACGAGATCTGCATGTAACATTCCACTATGCGTTCGACACGGATTAAACAACTATTTCATAGGATGGGAATCAACAGCGTGTGCCTGTTGTTGAGCGTGTTGCTGGTGGCTGTGCAAGTCCAGGGCTGCAGCGTTGAGGCATCTGAGTAAACCATTGAAGCAGGCCATGATGAGATAGCGATTGTTGATGATCTTAGTATTCTCTCACTGGCTTTACTTGTTTTGGGCGTGGCTGTTGTAGCGCTGATACTATATTGGATCGTTCGTACTTTATGGGACAATCCGCCAGATTTCGATTGGATCAAAGCCAGAACACAGCTCGCGGGCGATGCGCTTAATTCGGAGCCCAACCTTGCAGAAAAAGGAAGCATTGTTGCTGAGCTTTACCGTGATCTTGCCTTAGAATCGGGGCAAAGCGCAGAAGCCGGCGCGCAAATCGGACAGCATTTGGCAGCGGCAATTGGCGCAACTGATTTGCTTCCGCGTTATCCTGGTATTCAACACAATCCGGAGTTTCAAGCGATGGACTATGCTGCGCGCGTAGCTGCGTTGAAAGCACTCGCTGATGTTCTCGGTAGCGGAAATGTCTCAACCCCTCCCGATCCTGGAGATCCCGATTGGTGCGAGTCAATTGATAACTTTATTGAGTTGGCAAAAACGGGTGCTTCGACAGTGCTTGCACTCAATCCAGCGCTTGTGGGTCTTGAGCTAGGTACGCTTACCGGCAGCTTCGTTTGGATGCCAGCAACGGCGGAACAAGCAGCTTACGTCAAAAATACGTCTAGACAAGATTTCAAAACTACCCTGGGACGATATTCCGAATTTTAATTCCCTTGGAGAGGGGTTCTTCTGTCAGCTTTTATATCGGTTTGGATATTGCGCTTCGAAACACGGTGCAGATCGAATGGAGTTCGTTGCAGATTTTGACAATGCTGATTTGCAAAACAAGCTTGCAAATAATTACGGCGCTCAGTTCATTTCGCAAGGGCTCAATTCATACACAAGAGCGAGTATTCCGCTCAAGGCCTTCAGTTGTGAAGATGGCCTATCAAGCGGCGGACCAACACATTTGAGCTGGTTTCCTTAAGTCTTGGTACTTGCAAGAGCCTAAAAGCCGCACTACAGTGCCGGGCATGGCTCGTTTGAATCTTCTTTTTGCCCTGTTTTTGCTTAGTAGCAGTTGCCAGTTTATTGCGGATTTTGACCGCAGCAAGATTGGTCAAGATGCTTCAGTCGATGGCGACGCCTCCCTTGATGGTAGCAGCGACGCAAACACGAACCCGGATGGCAATACAACGACGGATTCTGGAACGAGCGATGACAGTGGCACCACGCCTATCGGTGATGCGGGTGGGGACGTCTAAACTGTTATTGAATTGAAGCCATTGTGTTTTTTAGCGTTTCGCAAGCTGGACATGAACCGTCTGGACGAATAATGGCGTAGCCACCCATGGGATCATCGCCCCAGCTCGTGAAATCCATGTTCCACACAATGCCTAGACGTACGTCACTGTATTCGGTTGCCATGATTTTAGTAGCTTGGGCAAGCCAGGAAGCGTGCTGCTCGAGCGATATATTTGCAGCCCAAGAAAAGCCACCAGGCACCGAACCGTAGCCCTCGCCGCTAAGGTAGCCGAATTCGGTGACACAAATTGGCTTGGCTATAATGCTCGAATAAAGATCCAACAAAGGCTTGAGATACCAACTGTGATGATGTTGACCATCATCCGCAGGATGGCCTGTGCTCTGGTCAGGCGCTGTTGCTCCGGCGTTATAGTGAGCGCCAACGCAGTCAAGAGAGGCTTCAGCGCCAGCGTTGGCCATCTCGCGAAGGTAGGGCTCATCGTCGCAGCCCTCTGCTGAACAATTTCCACCGAAGTAGCCGGTGGGTGCAGGCGCTGCACTTACGACCATGATGTCTTGATTGACAGCCTTGATCGCATCATACGAGGGTTGAAGAAGCTTGTTGACGTAGTCGCTTGCGCTAATTTTTCCAGCAGGCCATTCCATATCCAAGTTAGGCTCGTTCCATATCTCGATGGCATCGGGTCCAAGTGCGGCGACGCCTTCAATGAAGTTAACGTAGCCGTTGTAATCAATGCTACTGGGCCTAAACTCACCTGGAATGCTGAGGAGAATTTTGAAGCCCTCGTTGTGGGCATGGTCGATGAAACCTTGCAACTCCGAAGGCTTTGAGCCAGAGTGAAACTTGTATTGTTGTTTCATCCAGCTCATTCCAGCGCTGCAGGCACGCGTAGAATTCGTTAGACCACCGAGATATTGTGCACCAAGGGCAAAACTACCGTTGTCTTGGTAGCAAGTGTCAGGACCGTTGGGACCGTTTGCTAAAGCAAGGTCTGTGCCGTCTTGCGATGGATCGTTCTTGTTGGTTGAAGACGATGTGGTTTTGTCCCTTGGGTCCTCAAAACCTTGTCCGCTTGGCATGAGACATGCGCTCATCATCAGCGCGCTCGAGATGAAAAAAGTAAAGAAGAAGGAGTGGCGATGAGTGGAATCGAACCACTGACCTAGCGCGTATGAAACGCCCGCTCTAACCATCTGAGCTACATCGCCGATAAGCCGAGGGCTACCCTTATAACCCGATGGCTGAACGGCGGTGTATAAAACCTCGGTATCATCTGTCAATCGTTTAGGATGCGCTATCGCTTCTTGGGGGTTTTTGCCCATACCCACAATTGCTGCAAACATCGGGCCAAAGACTACATATTGAAATTATTGTGAAATTTAGCGAAGCAAAAGTGTGTTTGGGGCCTACAGACCCCACTTTGTGGGGTTTATTGTTTGGGTTGGTAGTTAGGTGATTTTGGAATTGGTTAAGTTGTTGGCTTTAACTGTTTGTACTGCTGCGTAGCAGCGCTCCAAAGAGGGGAGACACGCGTCTCCCCTCCCGAGCGCGCTCCGCGCGTCGGCTCCCACCCCAGCGGGCTCGCGTTGCTCGCGGGGTGGGTGGTTAGCGGTGCTCTAGGCTGGTGCGGGCTTGGTGGATGAGGGTGGTGATCGCTTCGTGCGTTGCTTGGGCAGTTTGCTCGACGGTGGCTTGGGGTGTGATGGCTGCGCCGATGGCGACGGTGAGCTTGCAGCGGCGTTGTCCTGCAACGCGCTTTAGGTAACTCCCAAGGGATTCTTTATCGTAGCCAAAGCCTTCTTCATAGCAAATGCCAACCGGGATGATGAGCGCGTTGCTGTCTTGTCCCGCAGATATACCACCAAGTTTAAAAGGGCGTAGTTCATCGCCTTCGAAGGTTGTTCCTTCTGGGAAAATGAGTACGGCATCTTCTTCCAGCAGCGCTTGGCGTGCTCCAGCGATGGCTTGCTTGCCGCTTTCTTTATCTTGGCGATCGACAAAGATTGTGTCGCCAGCACGAGCGGCACTTCCAATGAGGGGCCACTTACTGACAGCAGCTTGACCCATGGTGCGCGTTTGAATCGCAAAAAGCACAGCAGGAATATCAAAAGGTGAGCGATGGTTTGCTAGAACCAAACGCGGGCCATCTTGAGGCGGTTGCTCGCCTATGATTTCAAGACTAAACGCAAAAATACGCAGCGTTGATTCGGCCCAAGCTTTGAGCGCTCGATTCCGATGGCTGCGAGCTTTGCTTAGCGGCGCGAAAAATAAACGAAAACGCAAGCAGCTAAGTTGCCACAGAGTCATCAGTGCAAAACTAAGCACGCGGTAAAGAATCCGTCCCATTGTGATGATCGTACTCATCCGCTTTGCACACCCGACTGTGCAGTCTCTAAAGCTTGTTGCTCGCTTTGCTTTTGCCAGTAAGCATCAATATGGTTGCTCATCACAGTTCTGACTTGCTCCATAAGGGCAGGAACATCGCGTTTGTTTAAAGCTGTTGTCTCGATGGGTTTATCGACGTGTACCGTCACCGTGTAGCCAGGCCGGATCAGTAATGATCCTTTATGCATCGTTTCATACATGCCCGTTACAGTCACTGGTACGATGGGGACGCCGAGTTGTAGGGCCATGTGAAATGCACCTCGTCGCAGCGGTCCCAATCGACCATCAAGGGTGCGTGTCCCCTCCGGGAAAAGCAAAATTGACATGCCGCGTTCAAGCTCTCGCTTCATGCGATCGCCGAGATCTTTGTTTGCGGTAGCGCTTCCTTGTTTGATGGGTATAGTGCCACGCGCTTTCATAAACCAGCCATACACCGGATACTTGAAATGCTTTTCAAGCTCGACGCCTTGCAAAGGATGAGGCGTGGCATTGGCCATGACTGCATAGTCAAAATGATTCGTATGGTTTTGCAAAAACAAATACGATCTTTTGGGATCGACATCCGGATGCACGATGGCGCGCCACTTGCAGCCCGTAAGCGCTATCTGCACACGGCATTGCAAGCGAGTAAGCCACTCTGTTCGTCTAACAGGCACTGCTTTCCAAATTGCGGTAAGCAAAAGCATGCTTGGAATCATCCAAGCCAGATTAATGCTCCACAATAGCACTGAGACCCCTCGTGTTATCCAGGAATCGTGAGGCACAAAAGCTTTACTTGGCGTGCTTGTAGCCGAGTTCATTCCTCAATCGATAACGTCTTTTTTCCCGCTTGGGAACACTAGCTGCCGGAACACTCCAAGGTTTTGCTCTGCTCGAGGTAAGCGCAATGATAAGGCCCCTGAGCACGATCGGTCGATTCATCAAAAGCAGTCGAGCTGAACGACTCTTCCGGTTCGTATTGTGGGCCGTCCAGTATTGTAGAGAGCTCGAGCGCTCCGGGCACCGGAGCTATCGGGGATCGCGCGCTGTATTGAGCGCAACCGCTGCTAGCAAAAGCTAAGAGCATTAAAGATACAAAAACAGAGACGAGCTGAGCGAAAGATTGATTTTTTAAGTTATATTTTTCCATAATTTTACTTTCCAAACGATGCACAAATCCATAGACAACACCAAAGATGGCGTTGCATTGCTGCCTGTTTGCCTTAGCGAAGCAGCAGATCTTCTTCAGCCCGTCACGCAGGGTGCATGAGCAGGCTGAGATGCCCGAAGGTCCTCTAAAAATGAGCCAAGTTCGGGTCGATCAAGGTGTTGTTCCCGCGCAAAATCGCGATCGGGAGGCGGCTTATATATCAGCTATTTCTAAAACACAAATAAAAAGACAAAGTTTTTTTGGAGCTGGAGTAACGCAGCACAAGGGGCTCGGAGCAAGGGAGATAGTAGTGCTCCCAAAGCCGGGGTTTTTGAGACCATTCGGAAATAGCTTCCGTCACCTTATGTCGAAGGATCCGCAGCTCTGCTTCGCTAGGTTTTTCAGGGGTCGTGGTGGCAATGTCTTTCATGCGCTCTAGGAAGGTCTCACGAGCCTCTGTGATTACTTTGGTAAATGGCTGTAAGTAACCACGTTCTTCCCATCGAGTCAGCGGCAAACGAACGTAGGTTGGTAAACTCGAGATATCCTTACCTTCGTAGATGAGCATGACACGAAGTACTTCAGGATCGTCAACAACGTTATTGGCATGATCAAACCAGGCCAAGGAAACATCATCAAGTCGTATGCCTCGAGCCCCTGGGCCTAAAGCAATGGCCTCGTGGGGCGATTCAAGGGACTGCATGAGATGAGCAGCAAGATCCATTTTATCCTCGTTGCTAATCAGTCTTCCACGGATTTCAAGACCAATACGCTCGGCAACTTCGTAGACTGAATGGCGCAAGCCTACCCAGTTGTACTTGCAGAGCCAATCTAAGGCTTCACCGATGGGTTCGGTCGACATTTTTTTCAGGAGAGCTACAGCTTTTTGTAAATCAGCAAAATTGGGAATCCCCAGTCGTCCATTCGCGACGGCCCATCGTGGTTTTTCAGCCAAGGTTTTCATGGCTACTTTTTCATTGGCCAAGACCCAGAGTTTAACAACATTTTCAGACTCAGTTTCGGCGGCTGTCTTGGACCAGGGAAAGCTGATGTGAATGTGCAATCCCTCGACAATGTCCGCTATCCTCGAAAACTTTTCACTCAGAGCATCCAAGGTATTGGATAAGAAATCCTTGCTGAAGGTAATTTCCCAAAACGATGAGCTATTGTAGCGTTCGATTTGAACGACAGGATCGAGAAACTCCGGGGTGCGAGCAAGGGGAACCCAATCAATGGTTTGCTCAATGCCACCGTAAAGCGCAACGTCTAATTGTTTTGCACGCTCAACGAGACCGAGGCTCAACCATTGCTGATCGCTGATATACCGGGAAGGTTTAAAATAATTCGTGAGTTCTGGGAGCATTGATTCAATTTCAACGCCAAGCTCAATCAGTCCTTCTCCAAACGGTGTATTAATGGCTCGTTGCCATAGGTCTTGCGCTAGCGATGAACTAAGGCCTCGTCCCGCTCTGGAAATAAAAGGTGCACCTAGTCGTAGTCGATCCAATTGAAGTTGATAGATCAAGTCAGCCAACCGTTCACTGTGACGAAAATCATTGACGATATTTAGGAGTCCTTGCATACGGGCTTTTGCTCCTGAATATATGCGGGAGGCTCGTTCAAGGCCTTCGGCAACTTCGTCAGCTTTGCTAAGGATTTCGGCTACATCGAGTCCGATGCTCGCCGCATCAATGAGCACGGCCAAGCTGGCGATATTCGCGGCCTGAACGCGCTCGTTGCGGTAGCTGATAGGCACAAGAGCTACGGTATCTTCGATGCCGTAGTTGGAAAGAAGTACTGAAGCGGTTGCCAATTCGCTAAGAACGACCAATTGATAGACATCAAACGCGGTGATGGGTAAGCATGCGATCATGCCTGCCCAAAATGCGCCAATCGGCCCAGCGATCAACGCTCCAGCCAGTGAAACCCCGGCACACAACAATGCTGAGCGAATCACCATGGCATCCATGCTGCGTTCAATGCCGAGTTTGTCTCCAATCGCGTAGATGAATTCCGGCAAATCGCTTTTGCTTTGCCATTCAGCGAGTAAATGGTGATGGACTTTGCTAAGCGTGGCAAAGTTTTCTGAATCGGTATAGCGTTCCAAAAGGTTGATGCTGTCAGCCACAATAGCAAGTTGCCAAGCGTCTTCTAAGGGCCAGTCTTGTGACTTTTTGAGTAGATCGCTGTTGAGCGTCACCGTTTGATCGACTGCATACCGAACTGCTTCGATGAAATAACGAAATTCCCAAAGTTGATAGGCTGTTTGCTCGAAACCTTGGGCAACGTGATCGGCAATGGCTTGTGCTGCGCTCTCGGCCCAGCGACCCACCGGCGCCCACTTAATACCGTCACCGGTATCAACAAAAGCTTCCAGGTGGATCAAGCGATGATACTGTTGGGCCTGAAGAAGTTGTTTGCCGAGTGCATCAAAGAGCGCCAGCAAAGAAGGCGCGACTTCTTGAAACTTGATGGCCTCAGCATGATCGATAGCGATTTGACTGGGGCTGCCGTGCATCAGGTACCACAGGCTTTGCAAACTATGCTCGTAGCTTTCAAGGACACTTTGTTCTTGAAGAGGTGTTTCACGGTTAGCATCACTGATTAGCGGAGCAACTGAAAGATAAGATTGCACGCAATCTACGGTGGGCAAACCTTGGCCCATATCAAGCGCGCACTGAGCAAGGGTATCGCGATCAACTTGTTCAAACTTAGAAATAAGTTCCGCGCGTCGGTGAAAGCCTTTCCAAATTCCGTAGTACTCATTGAGCAATCCCGCGAAGAACTCGGTTTCAGCTTCGCTTCCTTTGCTCAGCGAGTTGAGTTGTGCTTGAAAAGCTTCGTTGAAAGGTTGTTGTCTTAGCGCAGCGGGCTGGACGTAAAGCGAAGAGATCAAATCGGTATAAACTTTAATTTCACTTGCACTTGGCACCCCAGCACTGGGGGGTACAGCAAGGTCGGCTGACTCCGTCTCGAGTCGAAAATCGGTGCTCTCGTATACGACGGTGCTTTCGCTCGAGGCAGCAAAACATAGACCGGATGCAGAGTCCCGAAGCTGTCCGTCGGGGCAGGAAAATGAATCGAGATTTAACTCCGCTTCGCTGTAGGCGGAAGCAGCGCCTTCACTGTCATCTTGCGAAAAGGGCAGACACGCACAAAGACCGACAAGATAGGCTAACACAAGCGCACAAGCGATGGGCTTTGATGTAGAGAAAAGTGAGAGTGCCTGCTTCATTTCTAGCTTTGAAATGAGCAAATCTCATGCCAGCGTAGCGTTGTTTAGCCGCCCCAAATTCTCTTATGGTTTTGTACTTCTTCCCTACAAAACACACCTTGGAGCCGTTTTGTTAGGCCCTATGAACTGAGGACAGAAGTTACTTTTGGGCGAAGGCTTTCGTGAGCAGCGTGGGGTGCGCTAAGAGCATGCCCAGACCCAAGAACGGCAAGGCAGGAATGGCGCGTCTAAAGTAATAAAGCGAAATGAGTGTAAGGAATAAACCAATAGCAAGGCCGATCAGGCTTCGCATGAGAGATAAACCGTGGCGCCGGCTTGCACTAAGGTAAAGCGCAGCAAACACCAGATCGCCTACGCCCAAGATGGGAACAAGATCGCTGCTTCCCCACATGGGCCAGGCTAAGGTTAAAAGCGAAAGCGCTTCGGGATGCTCGATGAGCCTGGCGCTCGGGCCGCTGGAGTGAAAAACACTGTACAGATCGACCACTGAAGAGACGATCGCTACCCAAAAAAGGTGCCAGGTATATTGGATGCGGTAACCAATAAACGCCCCAGTGACGCTGCCGCAGACGCAAAGAGATAAATTTATCAGTGCACAGAGTAGCAATGAGCTTAGGTAATGTTGCAGGACCGGAGCAGTAAATAAGCCAAAAATAGCCAGAAAAACGAACGTTATTGCGTGCTTAGGGCCTGTGTAAGGTGCACTTGATGCTATGCCCAACACGAAGACTCCGACGGCCACAAATGCGATTCCGAAAGCTAAAATCGGAGAAAGCTCAATATTATCAGAAACGATCGTGGCAATTGTCAGGCCAGTTGTAAAACTTAGCAGCCAGAACGACCAATTTCGCCAAGTAGCCGCTTTCATGAGAGAAAAATCATCATATTGTGGTTTTTTTGCAGAGTATACACAACAGGTAGTATACTGAAAAGTATGGTGGAAACGGGCATGTTTTGTGCAGACTGGCTTATACGTGGGTCATCCAAGGTAAGTACTTGCACACCTGTAGGCACATTGGGGCACTCGAGACTAAGTGATTGTAATCAAAAACATTTAAAAGAAAAATACAAGCAAGTTAAGCAAAGTGTTGACCTCCTAAAACCAGATCTGTACACCGGGAGCTTCCCACTAGATATAGTGGTTACTTATTGAATCTATCCCCACTCCTTGTGGGTAAATTGTGAACAACTTTAGCTTTCTTAATCTAACTAGCTGAAAACACTGTTGAAATTTTGGAGGTCCCCTTGGCTCTGTATGCGCGTGGAAGTGAAGTAAATGGTGCCGGTAGTGTCATGAACGGAAGCAAAGAGGGTAAATCCACACTTGCTTCAGCAGACGGTGCGATTTTGTCGCATTCGGAGATAAAAAGCTCGGCTCAAGGTCTAAAACAGCCACGCCGCTTTACCAAAGCAGGCAGCAACCCGCTGGACGATGTGACATACGTCAAACGCGATAGCGTGATCAGTGGGCAAGACGGTAGCACCGTGTTTGAAATGCGGGACGTTCAAGTTCCTGAAGGTTGGTCTCAGCTAGCAACCGATATTGCTGTTTCGAAGTACTTTCGCAAAGCGGGTATTCATGGTGATGCGAAAAAGGGTGAGCGAAGTGTAGGGGAGCTCATCTATCGTGTGGCGCACAGCATTCGTGAATCGGGTGAAAAACAAGGTGGCTATTTTGCGAGCAGCGACGATGCCGACGCCTTTGAAGCAGAGCTAAGCTATATTTTGGTTCATCAGATCGCCGCGTTCAACTCACCGGTATGGTTCAACGCAGGATTGTTTCAGCGCTACGGCATTGAGGGCAGTGGCGGCAACTATGCTTGGAGCGCAGAGCAAGACGCTATCGTGGAGACCCGTACCGCTTATGAGCAGCCTCAGTGCTCAGCCTGTTTTATTCAAAGTGTGTCCGACGATCTCATGGGCATCTACGAGCTGGTTAAAACCGAAGCACGTTTGTTCAAGTACGGCTCAGGCACGGGCACGAATTTTTCACGTTTGCGCGGCCGGCAAGAAAAACTCTCTGGTGGTGGTACTTCATCTGGCTTAATGAGCTTTCTCGAAGTGCTTGATCGAGCAGCAGGCGCAACCAAATCGGGCGGGACTACGCGCCGTGCAGCAAAGATGGTCTGTCTTGATATGGACCATCCAGAAATCGTTGACTTCATTGAATGGAAAACCAAAGAAGAACAAAAAGCTAAGGCACTGATTGATGCCGGCTACAGTTCAGATTTCAACGGCGAAGCTTACCATACGATCTCAGGGCAAAACTCCAACAACTCCATTCGTGTCAACGATGAGTTTATGAAAGCGTTGCAAAATGATGAAGATTGGCACACGCGTAACCGCACCGATGGCGGTGTAAACGCTACCTATAAAGCTCGAGACTTGTGGCCCAAAGTAGCAGAGAGTGCTTGGAACTGTGCCGATCCAGGTCTTCAATACGACACGACCATCAACGATTGGCATACCTGTTCCAATACCGATCGCATTAATGCTTCCAACCCATGTTCGGAATACATGTTCTTGGATGATACGGCGTGTAACTTATCATCGATCAACCTAACCAAGCTCTTAAGAGAAGATGGCAGCATCGATGTGGACGCTTACCGTCACACCATTCGACTCTTGATTGTCGCGCAGGAAATCTTGGTGGATTACGCAAGCTATCCAACCAAACCCATCGCGCAAAACAGCCATGATTATCGGCCACTTGGTTTGGGTTATGCAAATCTCGGAACCCTATTGATGCGGCTTGGTGTATCGTATGACAGCGATCAGGGTCGTGCGATTTGCAGCGCTCTAACTTCAATACTCTGCGGCCATGCTTATAAGACATCTGCTGAAGTTGCAGCATCCAAAGGAGCCTTTGCAGGTTATGCCAACAACCGTGAGCCCATGTTGCGCGTGATTCAAAAGCATCGTGACGCAGCTTACCGTATCGGCAGCGAAAACAGCCCCGGCATATGTCATGATGGTAGCATGAATCCACCAGACTATTTGGTGGAAGCGGCGCGTGAAGCGTGGGATCAAGCGTATGCACTTGGTGAGCTTTACGGATATCGTAACTCGCAAACCACGGTGCTTGCCCCCACGGGCACCATCGGGTTGCTTATGGACTGCGATACCACAGGTATCGAGCCAGACTTTGCGCTGATTAAGTTTAAAAACTTGCGGGCGGTGGCTACTTCAAGATCGTCAACCAAAGTGTGCCTGAAGCGCTAAAGCGTTTGGGTTATACTGAAGGTCAGATCGCAGAAATCATTGCTTATGTTTCGGGCACCAATACCTTTACCAACGCGCCGAAACTTTCACGTAAGCTGTTGCTTGAAAAAGGTCTGACCGAAGCAGAAATCGCCAAGGCTGAAGTGGCGCTGCCGGGTGTGTTTGATGTCTCACAGGCGCTAGCTCCTTGGGTTATTGGCAAAGAGGCTTACGAGCGAATCGGTGTGCCTAAAGCGGATATCAGTAAGCCGGGCTTTAATTTGGCAAGATTCTTTGGTCTCTCGGATAAAGAACTCGGGGCGCTCAACGACCATGTCATTGGCCGCATGACCATTGAAGGCGCTCCATATTTACGTGACGAGCATTTGCCTGTGTTTGATTGCGCCAATCGTTGTGGCAAAACTGGCAAACGCTTTTTGGCACCGATTTCACACGTGCGCATGATGGCAGCTGCTCAGCCATTCTTGTCTGGTGCGATTTCAAAAACGGTGAATCTTCCGAATGAAGCAACCGTGGAAGATGTTGAAAACATCTACCTCGAGGGCTGGAAGCTTGGCCTTAAAGCCATTGCGCTTTACCGCGATGGTTGCAAATGGTCTCAGCCCCTTTCCACGAGCAATGATGAGAGTCATGAAAAGAGTGAGACAAGCTCGGAGCAAAAAGTAGCTGCTGTAGCCAAACCTGCTGAGGGTGCACGGCCTCCGCAGTCCACACGGCATCGTTTGCCTAAAAAGCGCACAGGTTTCACTCAAGAGGCACGGGTTGGAGGACATAAGGTGTTCTTGCGTACCGGTGAATACGGAGACGGCTCGCTTGGTGAGATCTTTGTGGATATGCACAAAGAGGGTGCAGCGTTCCGATCACTTATGAACTGTTTTGCCATCAGTGTGTCGATGGGATTGCAGCATGGTGTACCGCTCAGCTCCTTTGTGGAGCAGTTCACCTTTACGCGCTTTGAGCCGCAGGGCCCTGTTGAAGGTCATCCGAATGTTAAGTTTGCTACATCGATGATTGACTATGTGTTCCGCGTGCTTGGAGTGGAGTACCTCAAGCGCTATGACTTTGCGCATGTGCCACCGCAAGAAGTGCAAGATGAGATCCAAAACCCAACCGATCTCAATACGCACAAGCAACTGCCAGGGGGCAATGTTAACTCAGAGCCGCCGCCAGCCATGGTTAGTGAAATTCCAGGACATGGCAGCACGAACGCGATGAATCAGCAGCTGGGTGAAATGATGGGTGATGCTCCCATGTGCGATAGCTGTGGTCACATCACTGTGCGTAACGGCTCATGTTATAAGTGTCTGAACTGCGGCGCCAGCGTAGGCTGCAGCTAAACAATTGAATAGGTAGTTTCTTCGCAGTAGGGACTTTTCCCGAGCTTTTCGTGGCTTCGGCTTACCTCCTCGCTTGTGTCTCCCAAGCTATGCAACGCTGTTTACGTTAAAAACCCGCTAACCCCACACCCCCGCGAGCAAAGCGAGCCCCGCAGGGGAGGGAGCCGACGCGCAAAGCGCGCTCGGGAGGGGATTCGCGTGAATCCACTCTTTGGAGCGCTGCTACGCAGCGGTCCAAACAGTCAAAGCTAACAACCTAAGCAATTCCAAAATTAGCCAGCAGCCACCCCCGCGAGCAAAGCGAGCCCGCAGGGGAGGGAGCCGACGCGCAAAGCGCGCTCGGGAGGGGAGACGCGTGAATCCCCTCTTTGGAGCGCTGCTGTGCAGCGGTCCAAACAGTTAGTTAAATCTAACGTCCTTTACGTTTTTCTTCGGCTTCGAGGACTTGTTCGCGGGTAATGTGCATTTGCACTTTCTGCACACGTCCTGAGCGTATCTTTATATTCTTGAACATAATAGGGCGAGTGTGACCACCGCCAATGCGGTAGGTTCCCGGATCAAGATCGCGAAGGATAGGACTCTTGCCGGCAAACTTATCGTTGATCCAAACATTTCCCCAGGGAGTAATGCGCGCTGAAACGCTGCCTTGGCGTGCTTGGTGCCGACGTCCACTTGATTTGTCGACTTCTTCTTCCTCGATAATGCTTTGCTCGGGTGTTGACTCGCTGTCGGCTTCGGCCATCATTTTACTGCCCTCTTCGCCTTGGGTCTCTAGGGGCTTGAGCTCTTCATCGGGAGCAGCATTTAGAATTTCTTCTTCGGCTTGAGCAGCGGCTGTTTTGCTTTGAGCCGGAGGTGTAGTTTGCTCGACAGTAGCTTGTTGCTCTTCGGTCTTCTCAACCGGCATGGCTGTATTCTTTTGCCACAACAACGCAAGCGTGATGCCCGCGACCACAATAGCAATTGCTAGTACAGAAAAAGGAGCTTTGCGTTTTTGAACAAATTCAGGAAGGGTGACAGAGGAGAGAAAAGTTTTTGAAGGTATCGATGTCGAAAGCGGTGCGGGGGTTTCGATGGCCTCAGCGGCAACCGTTTCAGCGAGAGCTTCTTGTTGTGTGATAGCGGGCGTAGCAGGACTCGGCGTTTGATGCACAATCTGCCCAGAAGGATCGGCTGAAGCCTCCTTGGTTCGTGTAGCTAAGTCCCAACTGCCTTTGCCTTTGGTTTCGCGTTCGTTGGGCGATGATTCCTGGCTCTCCTCGCTAGCATCGGACACGGATAGCGCATCAGATGGACGTGAGATGACGCCGCTGCTGGTTGATGTCTTGGCGAGTTCAACAGGGGTAGGTTGTGTCGAGCGTGCTTCTTTGACGAGAGTGCCTAAGGCGCGTCGCGTCGTTGAAGGCGGGGCAGATAGCACCAGTGCATCGAGCAGCTCTCCTGCGCTTTGATAGCGCTTGTCCGGATCGGCATTGAGTAGTTTCTCGATGATATCCGCGAAGTGCTTCGGTGCTTCTGGGGCGGCTTCAGCGAGAGGCTTGTATTTGCCGTTGATAAGGTTTGTGAGCGTGGCTACATCGTTGGGGCCATCGTAAGGGCGGAAGCCCGCAAGCGCTTCGTAGAGCAAAACGCCCAAGGAAAACAAATCACTTCGCGCATCGATTTCGGCTCCGGTCGCGTGTTCAGGGGCCATGTACGGCACCTTGCCTTTGACTACGCCGCTACGCGTGACATGCGCATGCGTTGTTGCTTTAGCAATGCCGAAATCAGCTAGCTTAATACTGCCTGTGTAACTTAGTAGAACGTTTGATGGCGAAATATCTCGGTGCACAATGCCAGCAGCTTTGCCGTTGATTTCAAGATGGTGTGCGTACTCCAGAGCGCTCGCGATTTCAGTGGCGATAATAGCGACAAGCTTTGGCGCCATCGTGCGGTCTTGCTCACCAAGCACGCGCAGCAAGTGGCGCATGTCCATGCCTTCAATGAGCTCGAGCGCCATGTAATAAGTGTCGTCTTCAACACCAAAATCATAGACTTGCACGATGTTGGTATGGCGAAGCTGCGCTGCAAGTTTGGCTTCGTCTAAGAACAATCGTGCAAACTCTTTGTCCTCAGCAAAGGCAGGCAACACACGTTTGATGCAAACCTGCTGCTCAAAGCCGCCGGGTCCCCTTCGGCGCGCCAAAAAGGTTTCGGCCATGCCGCCGACACTGATCTTATGCATCAGTTCATAGGGCCCTAAACGCTGGCCAAGTGTCGAAGCGCGCTGCATGGTTTGAAACGCACAAATTAGCACAAAAATTCGGCCGCGTAAAAGAAGAACTCTTTGCTAGCTCGTGCATCGGAAGGAAACACCGTGGCGTCCCCATCAAAACTGAAGGTGGCACATTCAAGCTTTTGAAATTACGAATGAAACACAAAGCAATTCTCTTACGTCTCAAAAATAGGCGGGGTCTGTGGTCCTGAGTCCATAGGTCGGTAAAGCTAAGTGCAGGTGAGTCGCAAAAAGCCAATTCACGAATGAAAACAGCGGTTTCTAAGCATGGTCGATGGAATGTGATTTGGCATAGCGCTTGCACTCTTCCATGCATCCATAACTTTTGCTTTGGAAGCTTCTATGACATTTGTTTCGAGGACAATTAACGGCGCGCTAGTCACGGTACTTATCGCCTCACTTGCGAGCTGCAGCGCGTACAATGGAAGCAGCGCAACGGAGAGTTCCGATGATGAGTCCATGGCGGCAGCCTTGATCATCGAGCCCATTGTTGAAACAGGAGCGATCATCGCAGGTGGGATGACAGTGCTTGGCTTTGCAGCCGTAATCGCCGCGGGTTATGGCATGGTCTACCTCGCCGGTGAAACAGCGCAGTACAATCAAGCAAGGCTGAGCGCTCTAAAAGGCATCGTTTCTGAAGAGTTTGCCAATTGGTGGCAAGGTGGTGCGACGATCGATGGTTCGTGGATCGAATACAGCTACCAGCAGGCTTACGAGCAAGGTTTGGTGGTGAGCCGTGATGAATACTTTGTTGAGCTTGCTAGCCAAGCAGTTCCAGAGATTTTTAGCGCTATGCTTGATGCAAACAGCGCGATGTATACTGCAAACAGTGTCGATGAAGAGAGCTTGAAAACATTTTGGCTTGGTCTAGCAGAACTTGTAGGCCTTATCCCAAGCCAAGCAACTTTGCCCGAATCCTTGGATGAGCTCGGGCTCTGGTTTGATCAGATGCTTTCTGCTGAAGCGTATCGGCAGTCTATAATTGCAGTGCAACTGAGCGATCCCTATGCCGAGCCCCGTATCGCATTTACGGCGGAAGTTAAAGTGCAGCTCTTTAATCAACTGATAGCTCTTGCAGCGCAAACGATCCTGGTTGCTGCCATCTATGGCAAACCCTGGGAGAAAGCCTCTCAAGGTCATACCGAAAAACTAAACAGCTTGCCCCAGGAATACAAAAGCGCGGGGCGCAAGTGTGCTGGAGATAAAGCATGTGAAGCACAAGCATCCATTGTGTGGGCTCAAAAATTGATTGCAGCCATCAGGGACTACATTCGAATCTTAGAAAATCTTGCTAACAATATAGGAGCGGAGCTTGCAAAAGAACTACAAGAGCTCATCGATAAAATGACCATCGCTTTGAATTTCTATCAATGTTACTTGGCGGCATTGTTCAAGAACTTGGAACGCGTCGAGGCAGGGAGGTCCAGCTATCCTGACATCGCGCTTCACGACGCCGTTCGTGCCTGCGATGCGCTGTATCCGATTAGGGACTAGCACTCACGGCCTACGATGAAATTAAAATGGCATGAATTTGCGTAAAACATGACAGAATTGGCATGTTTTATGCATTTTTAACGACAATTTTGTCATCTTTGCGGGTCTCGCGGACGAAGATGGCTTCAAGGGAGTGGCGTTGCTCGGAATCAAGTAGATTCTTGAGTTTGCCTTCAATGGCAAGCTTGCCTTGGTTCATGATGACGACGCGTTCGCAAAGCGCTTCGACGTCGCTAAGAATGTGACTGGTGAACAAAATGGTTTTGCCGGCTTGGTGCTGTTCTTGAATTATGCCACGCACATCGGCGCGGCCAATGGGATCAAGACCACTCATCGGCTCATCCAAAATCAAAAACTCAGGATCGTGCAAAAGGGCTTGCGCGATACCGATGCGCTGCAGCATGCCTTTAGAAAACTTGCCAATAAAACGATCCATGGCATGCGTTAAGCCTACTTTTTCAATGAGCTCTTCGGCGCGCTGTGTGCGTTTTTTTCCGCTCATTCCAGAGAGTCGTCCGCACAAATCCAAAAACTCCATGGGCCGCAAATATTGATAGACGTAGGGGTTTTCTGGCAAGTAGCCGATACGTTTTCGCAGGGCGACGTTGCTGGCATCCTGTCCAAACAAGCGAATCTCACCGCTGCTCGGAGCAATAAGCTGCAAGGTGCTTTTGATGGTGGTGGTTTTGCCTGCGCCATTGGGTCCAAGCAAGCCAAGCACTTCACCTTGTTTGACTTCAAAACTCATGCCGCGCACGGCTTCAACACGTTTGCGAAAAAAACCAATGTGAAATGTTTTGTAAAGATTTTTTACGTCCAGGACGTGTTCGTTCTGCTCTTCACTCATCAGCTCAATCCTATAATATCATTGAGTGCATTTATAACGCGATCTTGCTCCGGTGTCGTCATTTGCGGATACAGAGGCAGGGCCAGGCCCTGCGCTGCGATGCGGCTTGCTTCTTTAATCGCTGTCGGGATGCGTCGATGACCTTCGAGCGAAGAGAGGGCTGATAGATCGTAGCTCAGTTTTCCCGCTTGAATACCGCTTTGAGTCAGCGCGCTGATGATCGCTTCTGGGCTTGGATGATCTGATTCATCGACGATAAAGCCCATGGTTTGGTAGTTGCTTTTGGCTGCTGAATCTTCATGCTGCCAGGTAAGCTTGGGCAATTTTTCTTTATAACGCAGAGCAAGACTTCGGCGCTTATCAACGATGAAGCCGAGGCGGTCCAACTGTGCCGATCCAATAGCCGCTGCCATTTCAGTCAGTCTAAAATTGTGAGCAAAAATTTCAAATTCGCCAGGACGGCTTTGCCCGTGATTACGCAGGGTGCGCATTCGTGTGGCGAGCTCGCCGCGGTTGGTTGCACAAAGCCCGCCTTCTGCGGTGGTTACAATCTTACGTGGATGAAAGCTGACCGTTGCAATGCTGCCTAAGCTGCCACAAGCTTTGTTTCGGTAGGAGCTGCCCAAGCTGCACGCTGCATCCTCTACGAGTGGGATATCCCCGAGCGCATCTTCCAAAGCATCGTAGTCCGCTGGCATACCGAATTGATCCACGACAATGGCAGCCTTGGTATGCGCTGAGAGCGCTGCTGGAACTTTTGCCGGATCCATGTTCCAGCTTTTTCGGTCGACATCGACCAGAACAACGGTTGCTCCGCAAAGCGCGATCGCGTTGGCAGGGCTTGGCCAGGTGAGCGCAGGACACAACACTTCATCGCCCTTTTTTATGCCCAGCGCTTTTAGCGCGAGGTACAGAGCACTGGTGCCGTTGGAGCAAGCGACGATATGAGCCTGCTCTAGCAGTTCAGCACTCTTAGCTTCAAAGCGCGCCACTTGCTCGCCTTGCACGAGCATGCCGCTTTTAAGAACCGTAAGCGCAGCAGAGCATTCTTCTTCTTCGAGAAGCGGTTTACATAAAGGAATAGTGGTCTTTGCGTTCATGGGGCTTTCTGCCGACGCGATGCGTCAAGCTATTAAAACGAGACTACGCGATTTTGCCTGGCCGAAGGGGCATCTGTCCACTACAGTAGCCTTCTTGAATCAAGGAGTCGCATGCAGTTTCGTTTTTTCTTTCTCGTAGGATGTCCCCTGTTGCTGGCCTGCGGTGGTTCGAGCAGCTCGTTTAGCCAAAAATGTGGCAATTCTGTACTTGAACCCACCGAATCCTGCGATGACGGTAACACGCTTGATGGTGATGGTTGCAGCGCACTTTGCCTTTATGAAGACTATTGCGGCAATGGCGAAGTAGAGGGGGAGGAAGCCTGTGATGATCACAACACTCTTTCCGGAGATGGTTGTATAGCAAACTGTTCTCGAACGGAGAGTTGCGGCAACGGTCTGCGCGATCTTGCTGCGGGTGAAGTGTGCGACGGGCAGGATTACTGCGCGCAAGATTGTTTGTCGCGCGATGTATGCAGCGAGGGCGCCGCCGACGCTAGTTGCACGGATGATAACAACACGCCTTGGGATGGCTGCGGCAAAGATTGTCTAAAAGAACACAGCTTCATTATTAATACATTGCAAATTGCGAGCGCTGAAATTGGCTGTGATTACTCGGGCGATGGTGTGATCGATAACGCATTTGCGCGAGCACTTGGCGATAACCCCCTCCAGTTAATTAACACCAGCGGTTTAAAGTCGGATGGAAGCTATTTGGGAAGTTCAATTTTATTTGTGCTCCATGCCTTAGGCCTCGATGATCCAAGCGCGCTGAATGACAGCGAACTCGCGCTAGCTTTGTTCAATGGCATCGATGGGGTTGATACTGCAGACGGTAATCTTGATGGCAATGCACCTTTTCTTTATCCCAAGG
Source organism: Myxococcales bacterium (assembly GCA_016699535.1). Taxonomy (NCBI): domain Bacteria; kingdom Pseudomonadati; phylum Myxococcota; class Myxococcia; order Myxococcales; species Myxococcales bacterium. The sequence continues at coordinate 555,457 of CP064980.1, read as the reverse complement.
GTTTCTTTGACGAAGCTCTCAGACCAGAGGCGTCTATTAACGCAAGTATTGTGGATGGAGCGTTATCCGGCGGTCCTGAGTTTTTGTCGCTCACCATTCCGATTCTTTCGATTAGCATTCGCTTGGATTTTGAGCGTGCATTTTTGAACTTAACCACAACACGCAATGATCAGAACGAAGTCAATGGCCTCGAAGACGGTTTGCTTTGTGGTGTACTGCCCATTCGCAGCCTAGCTGATCAAAAAGATTCGGTGTTGCTCAATTTTCTTAGCCGCGATGATACGCGTTGCGACAATGGCGCAAGCCGCGATGAGCAACCCTACTCCTTGGCCGATATTCTCGTGGCAGGAGCTGTAGCGCTAACTGGTGACCGCATTGGCCTTGCTAACGTTGAGATGACTGAAGATACAAGTTTTAGTGCCTACGTTGATATTGATGGTGATGGACTTGAGCGCTTTGAGATTGATAGAGGTGATGGGCAATGCCAGGCGATTATCACGCGTTGCTTTGATGGTGATGGAAGCGAAGTCAAAGGCGATGGCAGCGATCCCAATGGCGATTGTGCCCTGAATCCCGCCATCGCCGATGGTGTGCCTGCCGCGGTGACTTTCTCGGCGACCACGGCCCGAATTGTCGGCGAAGCCCCATAAGCCAGCAAAGCATCTAACTGTACCTCGTTGAGTTTTTACAATATTCGGCGCTATTCTGTGCACTCGTTGGATACCGTATGAATTATGAAACCGCGAATCGGGCTTATCGGGCCTGGCTGCTATCTAAGCCTTTCGAGGCTTTGCGCTTCGCATTGCCAGAAACCGACACCGAACAACAGCATCCACTTTGTGTATTAACGATGGCGCTGGTGCTTGGCAGAAAAAAGGGCAGCGCTCTTGCGATGCCAGCCTTGCTTAAGGTCCAAGAACTCTGCCAGAGCGCTGGTGATTTTCCCTTGGCCGTGCTTGCTGCAGAGTATGCCGTGCAGTTTGGTGCAGCGCCCGAGCCCCAGTTCTCGAAACTTGCCGCTGTTTTTTCTTCGGCATCGGCCAAGCTTGATCGAAAATCGTGGACACCGCCCTTGCCCACTTCGTGTAAAAGCATTGATGGCGATCTCAAGCTTGACGAAGAGCAGTTGTTTGGGCGAGCGGAGAAACAATTGGAAAGTTTCCTGATGCAAGACCTTCCAGCTTCGAAAGACAGTGTGCCGATGTTGCCGTTGTTTTCGGAGATTGATGAACAATCGTTTACTGCTCTGTTAAGTTCAGCTCATCTGCGTCACTACGGGGCGGATGAGTATGTTTTCAGCGAGGGCGCATATGGCAGTGAATGGTATTGCCTGCTTCATGGCGAGCTCGAGCACTACCGCACAGACCATCAAGCTCGCCGATTGAGTCGCGAACTTGCTGCGGCTTCGGTAGTGGGACAAGAAGTCCTTACTAGTGATGCACCAAGGTACAGCACCTTGCGCAGCAAATCACCCTGTTCACTGCTCGTGCTGCAACGTGAGCAAGTTGAAAGGCAGATATCAAAGCAAGCAAAGCTTGCCGAGGCTTTGGGAAGTTTTTGCCACCGGCGCATGCTTGCCGATCTGTTGGTGTTTAATCCTATTTTGCACGCGTTGCGCGATCAAGGTGAAGTGCTATCCAAGTTTAAAGCAGTCCGTTTCGAGCAGGGACAAACACTCTTGAAGGCCGGTGAAAACCCAAACGCCCTCTATTGCATTGCCAGCGGCGCGGTGCAGGTGACTCGACGGACAAAGGATGGCGAGATCATGCAACTGGCGCGCCTGGGAGCAGGCGAGGTCATAGGAGAAATTGCCCTTGTTTTAGGCAAAAAAATTACCGCTGATGTCGTTGCAGAACATGCAACGCTGGCCTTTGAATTAAGCAAAAAAAGCTTTGAAAAAATCATGCAGTCCAACGCTCAGCTTCTTCAACAACTGCAAGCTCTTGCAATGTCACGTGAAAAAGAACATGCAGCTTTGGAAGATGCAGAGAATCATCTCGTCGTTGATCATACCATCCCTATTGTGATCTAGGTCATCCGTTGAGCACTGCAGACGAAAAAGAGTTATGGAGTTTTGCTTTCGCGGGTTTGCGTTTTCACCTCGACAAAAAGTTCCAAAGTCAGTTTTTGTTAGAAAAAAGCATGCTCAAAGATTGCACGGGCGAGATAAGCGGAGAAGAAGTATTGGGCGATGTTTATGTCCATCTGCGTTTTCAAGATGGCATTTTTGTCCTTCGCACGGATGCCCCACAATGGCAGTGGCAAGGTAGTCAAGGTCAAGGCGTTTGGGGTGGGGCACAGGTATCAATGTCTTTGAAATCTGAGGTGATCTTTGATGCGCAGATGACAGTCGAGTGCAATCTCGCCGCATTTGTTGATGGACTGATTGCAATCGCAATTGCCATCTTACGACGATCAAATGCGTTGATTTTTCACGCTGCCGGCATTGAATGCCAAGGCACGGCTGTGCTTTTTGTCGGGCCTTCCGGTGCGGGTAAAACGACCGCGGCCAATCTAAGTGAATTGCCGTGGTTTGTAGTGGACCGTGTTGCTCTCATTCGAGACCAGCATGCTTGGGTCGCTTGGGCTTTGCCGGGTGGGGAAAAAGAGGCATTGCAGCAGCCTTTTTGCGGCAATATACATCTTCCTTTAAGGGCAATCTACGGTGTGCGTCAGGGCAGTACGAGTCAAATACACGACATGCAAAGGCTTCGGCAGGCGATGCTTTTGCAACAAAACGTATTGACTGAATTAGCAACAGAGAATGCAGGCTCGTTGCTTGAGGCATTGGATGACTTGACTCAGACGACAGAAGTTGCGGAAATAGAGACAGTGCTTGAAAGAAGTCACCGTGCACTTCTTGAAAACAGAGCGAGTGAAAAATAAGTGGATACCATAAACAATCAAACAACGATCAAGCAGTCTTTCCGCGTAGCAGCACGACAATACGATGGCAAGAGTGTGATTGTGGTCATCGATGAGAAAAAGGTGCACGTACTCAACCCCTTAGGGTCTAGGGTCTGGCAGATGGCGGATGGCCGAAGCATCGGTGAAATCATCGACTTGCTTGCCCCAGAATATGATGTCACCATTGAGCAACTTAGTTCGGATGTTTTGGCGTTTGTGTCGGAACTTCATAAGCTCGGGGCTTTGGACCTGGGGACTCAAAGCTCTAAATAGTATTCTATCATGGCTCTCGCTAAAGACATTGTACAACGCCAAGTCAGACGTTCCTCGCCGCTTTCGGCGATGTTGGAGCTGTCTGATCGATGCAACGAAGTGTGTGTGCATTGCTATCAGATTCACGGACAAAAAGGCGAGATGGATACTCTGGAAGTGAAGCAGCTGATGGATCAGTTAGCTGAGCTGGGCGTGCTGTTTTTAACTCTATCAGGCGGCGAAGTCACGCTACGTAAGGATTTTTTAGAACTTGTTGCCTACGCCCGTGCAAAACAGTTTTGTGTAACGATCTTTACAAACGGATTGCGAGTGGATCAGTCCATGGCGAAACAGTTTGCTAAGCTAGCGGTGCATGAAGTTCAGATCAGTTTGTATTCGCCCGATGCTCAAAAGCACGATACAATTACAGGTGTAAAAGGTTCTTGGAATAAAACGGTGGATGCGATTCGTTACTTAGTGGCCGAAAAGGTTTCGACTTTGGTCAAAACACCGGCCATGAAGGAAAACGTCCATGACTACGCATCGTATGTCGAGCTTGTAGAGTCGTTGGGTGCAAGGCATATGGTGGGTGAAGGGATCTCGGCACGGGAAGATGGGGATCGTGCTCCTTCGGAGCATGACTTGGACCATGAAGATATCATCGCACTTCGCAAGGCACGGGGCACTGCTGCTCAGGATCGACATATTCCGATCACACACGCGCCCTGTGGAGCGTGTCAGCAAAGCGTGCATATTGAAGCGAACGGAGAGATTCGGCCTTGCACACAACTGCAGGTACCTCTAGGTGATGCAAGGCAAGATCGATTGTCGGATGTCTATGCTGAGGGGAGTGAAGTAAAGTTTATTCGCTCTCTGCGTTGGGCGGATATTCACGGTTGCCGGGATTGCGATCTACGTCACTATTGCAAGCGTTGTTATGCATCAGCACTGGCTGAAAACGGTGATGCATTGGGTCCTTATCTTGAAGCTTGTCGTAAGGCGCTTACAGAATATCAATTGATTAAAAACAAGAAGTTTCGATTGGTGAAAGACGGGCAAGTCCTTTCGGAAGCCGTTACAGGGCCCTTTAAACAGCGGACTAACGAGCTTATCGAGTGTGTTGAGGATCATCTCATGTCCGAGGACAAGCAGCTTCGAGCACGCCATTCTTGGATTACCGCCAAACCCACCGCACAGCCTTTACTTCAAATCGGCCGAAAAACTCAATAAAAACAATATTAAAGACTTGATTTCGCCCTTTGCACTGTAGGGAAAAACCGCCTATAGTTCCTGACGCTAAAATAGGGGGCACGAATCTTAATGAATAGCACCATGACTCGGCAAGTTTTTGCATTGTTTTTCTTACTTTTCTCAGTTAGCGCGTGTAGCGATAGCCATGTCTCGAGTGTGATTGAGATTGTTTCACCGCAAGAAGGCGCTGTTCTCGATAGTACCGCTGACCAGGATACTGGCTTGGACGGCTTCCAATTTGCGGTAAGCGTAAACACCTTGGGCTTTTTCCCAGATGCAGAGCTGTATTTGGAAATTGAAAATGGTGTCTCATTTGTCAACACCGGGCTTACCGCCACTGTGGGTGAAGATGGTACGGCAAGTTTCCCAGCTTTTACCTTTGCCGAAGGACAGAACAGCATCCGTGTTCGAAATGTCGACGGCACCGTTCAGTCGAGTGTGCGAAGCTTTGTTGTCGTCAACGGAACCATTGCAGATTCGCTACTAAGTTTTGTTTCACCTAAAGATGGTGACTTTTTCAATATGGATGGTGATTGTGACGATCAACAAGATGGTCTGCAACTTCAGGTAATTCTTTCTAGCAATGCTGGAGATGGTAATGAAGTTCAGTTGTGGGTAGGAGGTAGCCCTGATAGCGATGCCGCCACCGCCACCGCCGAGATATCGACAAGCCTAGCGATTTTCTGTGTGAGCGTTGCTGACGGGCTTGATATCGTTTTGACTGCCAAACTAGTAGACCCGGCGGCGCAAAGCAGTATTACGGTTAACGTCGATACGACCCCCCCACCGGATGCTATTGCTACCCCTGCTGTTCTTTATTTCACGGATCCCACTGAGGTGGCTCAGCGCCGTGGAGGCGAAGTTACCGTTACCTGGACCGCGGTATCTGGAGGCGGTGATGGTGATCTTGCGTTACTCCAACGCTACCTGCTGCGTTGTGCATCGAGCCCAATCAACGACACTGCTGCATGGGATGCTGCGGCCGGTAGCGAGTTAGAACTCAGCAGTGTGCCACAGCCTGCAGGTGATTCTCAAACAGAGGTTATTGCGGGCTTTGAACGTTTTGGTTCAGCAAAATATTGTGCGGTACGTGGCGAGGATTTCGGAGGAAGTCTGACGCCCTTTGGCGCGACGATTGGTGCCAATAGTGTTTTTGTAAAGGACGCTTTCAATCAAGTGGGTCCAGCTCATATACAAAACCGGGCGGCCGAACTTGGATTGGGTTTGCCTGCAACCGGCGGTATGGGTCGCGTTATTTCTGCGATTGGCGATGTCAACGGCGATACGATTGACGACTTTATCGTCAGCGGAACTGCGGTAGCCTATCTTGTGCTTGGCTCCGACACTGGATTCCCGTCCAATCCACAATCAGCCTATACGACTGCGTTTACCTACGGTTCGACGAGTTCCTTGGCAGATCAAGCTGTAGGCATCGGCGATTTCAACGGCGATGGAATGAATGATTTTGCGTTTTCCGATTCCTTTGAGAACCATTCGCCTGGTTATGCCGGTTCGATATATATCATCTATGGCAAAGCGGTTTTCCCCTCGGTTCTCAGTGTAACCGACGGAAACGATGCAACCTGCGAAGTGGATGTGTGTATTCGAGGCACAGACTTTTTTGGTGGCCTCGGTGTGACCATGGCATCGGTAGGCAACTTCAACAACGATAACAATGCCGGTCAACCGCTTCATGACTTGATTATCGGAAGTTTGGGTGATTCCGCTGGCCCCACGATCCGAAACGGAAGAGTGTTTGTTCTTTTGGGTTCCGCTTCCTATACGTCGGGGACTACGATTACCTTGCCTGATACAGGACTTGGCGATGTCGTTCCAAATGGTTTTTTCCTCGAAGGTGCTACGGGTGTACGCTTGGGCCGTTTTGGTCTTAGTCCGGTGAGTGATATTGATAGTGATGGATTCGACGATTTTGTTGTGAGCGGAGCCGGTACCGATCGCACAGATCAGACCGTAGATGGTGAATTGCATTTGATCTTGGGACGCAGTTACACAGCAGGCGGTGGACTGTCCCAGATCACTCTCGGGACACCTTTTGATAGCGGAGGACCTGGAATCGGCAATGCCAACGGTTACAGCTCGGGCTATGCGTCGTTGGTACGCAACGTCGGCGATATCGATGATGACGGTGACTATGATCTAGCCGTATTCCAAGCGCTCGAGGCTGATGTTGATGAGCCTGGCCAAGGGGAAGTTGTTGTGTATTTAGCAAGCAACGGCGGATATTCGAGTGCTAATACAATCGTATATACCAACAACGTAGCCAATGCTACCGATGACTATTATGGTTTTGCGATGCCTTTGGGGCAGCATCCTGTTCACGGACCGCTATGTGATCTTGATTTTAATGGCAGCTGCGACCTTGTTTTAATTAGTGCAGATGAAGCCCCCGTAGGCGTTGGTTTTCATTCGGTATTTTATACAACAGGTAGCGCGACAGCATTCTTACGTTCGCAGGCTGAATATATCTTTCCATGGGCAGGTGGCGGCGGTTCAGGTTTTCCTGGTGACGTCAACGGTGATGGGTTTCGTGACGTAGTCATTACTAACAGTGGCGACGCTTACATTTATTATTAGGAAGAGGCGATGGATAAAATCGATAGAAACAATAAGTTATTTGATACAACTTCCGATCAGAAAAAAGCGCCATACGAAGCTCCTTGCATTGAGGAAAGTGCTGAGTTCGAAGCATTTTGTATTCCATGCGCACCTTTTGCGCCGGGAGAGTGCACTTTCCCGCAGGGTAACAGTTAGGGTTCATGCATCAGCTTTGTGTTCATCCTGATTTTTTGGAAGAACTTCTGGAAAAAGGTGGTTTCAGCGTACGGCTTCGTGGAAGTAGTATGCTTCCGCTTGTATGGCCTGGGACCAAAGTTTGGATTAGCAGTTGCGAAGAGCGATGTTGTCCCGGTGATCTCGTGTTCTTCCTTAGAGACGGAAAAGTTGTACTTCATCGGGTAAGAGAGGTGACTTCAAGTTATCTGCGCACGCAGGGAGACAACCGGCGTCAGGACGATGGCTGGATTGCGAAGTCGGATATTATTGGCCAAGTTCAGGGTATGGTGATTTTTCGCTTTCACTTTCGGCACATACCGCCTGCGATAGCGGGTGTTTTCAGAAAAGTATTTTTGCGTGTCTTGCCTGTTATTCGAAACAGTTTTTGGTTTGCGTGCAGAGTTACTAAGCCCTTTCGGCGTGCATTGACCTCTGAGTATTCGCCGCATAGTTTGCGTCCGTGATACCTCTTAAAGACAGAAACCCTACCAGAAGCAAACCCTTACTGACCTGGGCGTTGATTGCAGCGAACGTCGCTGTATTTATTTATCAGGTGAGTTTAGGTCCCCATGGGATGGAACTCGTTGTGCGTCGCTGGGGGATGGTTCCTTATTTTCTAACCCAAGAATTCTATCTTGAAAGTCTGCTGCGTCCTTTCACCAGCATGTTTATGCATGGTGGCTGGCTTCATTTGATCGGCAATATGTGGTTTTTGCATATTTTCGGCGACAATGTTGAAGATCGATCTGGTAAAAAGCGTTTTATCTGGTTTTATCTACTGTGTGGTCTAGCGGCCGTTGTAGCTCAGACTGCGATTGAACCGGGGAGCAAAGTTCCTATGGTGGGAGCATCTGGTGCGATTTCAGGTGTACTGGCTGCTTATGTTTCGCTTTTCCCTGGCGCGCGGATTTTCACCGTGGTTCCGATTTTCATTTTCATTCAGTTCATTGAGATCCCAGCTTTCTTCTTTATTTTCGTTTGGTTTGCGCTGCAGCTCCTTGGGGGACATTCGGCTCTGGCTCAGGCTGGATCAAGCATGGGCGGTGTAGCTTTTTTCGCACATATTGGTGGTTTTGTGGCTGGCCTTATGCTCACACCACTCTTTCGTCAGGCAAAGCGCGCTCGGCGTAGGCCTTAGTTGAAAGAGCTCTGAAATCCTAAAATCTCAATGAATGGATTTCTTGTTAAAGTAGTGTCAAAATATAGGCATGCGCTCCCTCAGCTTAATTCTCTTAGCCTTTACGATTGTGGGTATAAACACGAGCGCTCAAGCTCAGTTTGACTCGGCGCCTACCTTTACTCGGCGTACAACGTCTAATGGCAAAGCTCTCTATTGGGCAGTGCGAAACGTACGGATGGAAGTCAATTCGATAGCGCCGCTCCTGCCAACATTGATGAAGAAGGTTTCCGAAACGCAATCACAACGTCGCAACAAAAATGGGAAGCTCCGGGGTGTACTAATTTTGAGTTCCAAAGACCCGTTCCAAAAGTAAGTGATATTGCCACTAATCTATCAGATGATTTTTTCCCGGATAGCCGATGTGGCGATCGCTTTGGGATACCCACCAACGCTGCAGATTGTATTAACCGTATGGTGTTTCGTACCACTACTGATGAACAAGATGTCATGTCATGGCCGCAATCTTCTACGGATGAGCGTTGGGCAAGCAACAGCGGTAATGGTGCTAACGGTGAAAACCCGAACCCTCAACAAGTCTTGGCACTCACTACGACAATATTTAATGCGACAACGGGTCGTATTATTGATGCCGATATGGATATCAACGCCGCCAATTTTTCATGGACACTTGAAGATATTGATTTTCCTGAATACGACACAGAAAACAACCGAACGGTAGCAGAGCTGCAAGGCGTGATGACGCATGAACTTGGCCATGTACTCGGTTTTGGTCACATGGATACCGAAACCTCTTCGATCATGTATCCGTCTCGCTTCGAAGAGATTGATGAACTCAATGAAAAAAATGACGTAAACGCTGTTTGCACCACCTATCCAATTGATTCGATTACACCAGGTAGTGGAGACCTTATTCTCGCCGGAATCGATGGCGGCTGTATGCTACTTCAGGGTGGCCAGGATAGTCGTAGCTCCGTGGTGTGGTTATTTGCCGTGTTCGCTTTTATGATTTTACGCCCGAATCGAAAAAAGCTTTAGGCTACTATTTTTCGTTCGCGGCTAGATAGCTGGATCTTGCTTAGGTGTGTTAGTGCAATCGCTAGCGCATCCGTAGCATCGGGATGAGGTAGTTTTTTCAGACCTAGAATTGATTCAACCATCCGCGCCACTTGATCTTTTTGAGCTTGTCCATTGCCCGCAATGCTTCGCTTGACTAGTGCGGGAGAGTAGGCTGATACTTCAAGATTGTGTTCCGCTGCAGCCAGTAGAATAACGCCTCTGGCGTGCCCAAGCTTTAATGCACCTTGCACATAGCGATGTGAAAAAAACATGTCTTCAATTGCAATCTGGTCGGGCTTGTGTGTTTCGATAACTTCACCGACGCCGCGGAATATAATCTGTAGACGTTTCTCTAAATTAAGCTTTGATTCCGCCTTTATGATTCCAGCAGCAATGCCTTTTAGACCACGCTGATGCTTTTCGATAATGCCCCATCCGGTTTGACGAGTCCCCGGATCGATGCCAAGAACACGCATCAATCATTGCTTTCATCAAGTTCGAAATCCGCACTTACTTTTTGCACGTCATCATGATCATCAAGAGCTTCATAAAGGTTGAGTAAAGTCTCACCATCGGATGCTGAGACAACTTTTGGTGTCTTGGGGATAAATTCAAGAGCAACGCGAGTGGGCTCGAGGCCTGCTTGGACCAAGGCATCACGCACGGTATCAATTTTCTTCGCGTGGTGTAGTGATGCACCAGATGTCTTCAATGGCCTGTAAATCTTCTGCCCCAGCGCTAACAGCTATTTCAAAAAGCTTTTCTTCACCAATGCTCTCCTTCGCGAGCTCAATGATGCCTTTTTCATCGAAAGCCCAAAGAGCCGATCCGCCGCTTCCCATTTGACCGTTGTGCTTATCAAAAATCTTTCGTAGCTCTGGCAAGGTCCGGTTTCGGTTGTCTGTCACGGCTTGTATGACGAACAAGGTTCCGCTGGGGCCAACGCCTTCGTAAGTAAGCTCTTCGTATTGTACGCCTTCAAGTTCACCCGTGCCTTTTTTGATGGCGCGCGTGATGTTGTCTTGAGGCATGTTGTTGGCCCTTGCATCATCAAGTGCGCGGCGCAAACGCGGATTGCCAGCAGGATCTCCTCCGCCGCTGCGCGCCGCGATGGTAACTTCCTTGATAAGCTTGGTGAACAGCTTTCCCCGCTTGGCATCGGCTGCACCTTTTTTATGTTTAATCGTTGACCATTTACTGTGACCACTCATAGCGCTGTATTATTAACCTCAGTTTTAGATAAGAAAAGCCAATTGAGCATGTTTTTAGACTTTTTTTGCGTTAGACCTTCGTAAATAAGCTCAAAGATAGTTTTACGCAGGTCTGCCGTGCAAAAAAGACTTTAATTGCCTTTTCTTATCCAAAACTCGGATCAATGGCAAATGCTGGCGAAGATGACAATGGCGAGATACTTGGTTAAGTTGCAGTTGTGAAAAATCTTCTAAATCATAGGGTTTCGGGGCGTGCCCTTAACTTGCTTCTTCGATCGCAAAGCGCCAAGCCAGCTCGAATGGCCTTAGCGTTTGCGATGCGACAGCAATTGGGTATCGCGGAACTCGACAAACTACCTATGGAATCACGAGAAGCGCTTCCAGTAACGGTGCTGCCCAAAGCTCGAAATAAAGCGCGTGCACTAAGAAAGGGAGAACCTTTCGCCCCTTCAAGCCCCAGTGAATGGCCTCGAACCCAAGCCTTTGTTCACGACCTTTACACAAAGCACGCTCGAAGCCCCGAACAGGTCGCTAAGGCGTTATTTGAAGAAATTGATGCGCTTGATGGAGAAATACCAAGTGCAAATCCATTTTTGAGTGTTGATGAAGCGGGCGTACTTGCCGAGGCCAAAGCTTCAACGGAGCGCTGGAGAAATAATCAGCCCTTAGGTCCTTTCGATGGTGTTCCCATTGCCATCAAAGAGCAAAGCGATGTGAGCTCCTTACGTACGCGTTTAGGTACGAATTGGATTGAAACCACACCGGCGACCGAAGATGCAACCGTCGTAAAACGCCTTCGAGCACAAGGTGCGCTGATCGTTGGGCATACGGTGATGACCGAGTTTGGAATGTCCCCACTCGGCGTGAATCCGCAACGAAGGATGCCAAGCAATGTGCATCACTCAAAACACATGGCAGGTGGGAGTTCAACGGGCTCAGCCACAGCGGTTGCGCTGGGCCTTTGTCCGGTGGCGCTTGGAGCCGATGGCGGTGGATCGATTCGCATACCAGCTGCGTTAAACGGTGTGTTTGGAATCAAGCCTACCTTTGGCCGCATACCTCGTACGGGTGATCGCTTTGATGGCAGCATGAATCATCTTGGACCCATTGGAGTTAGTTCTTATGAGCTCGCCTTGTTTTTGGAAGCGGTAGCTGGTGATGACGGTATCGATCCAGCATCTCGGGGCATCGCAGCATACAGCGCCAACGAGCTTTTAGCTGACATGGCTCAAGGTATCAAAGGGTTCCGCATTGGTGTTGACGAAACGCTTTGGGCGCTGGCCGATCCTGCGATTGTTTCCGCTGCTAACCTTGCACTGCAAGCACTTGAAGACGAAGGCGCTGAAATCGTCTCGATTAGCCTGCCATTGGCTCATCATGCTTCGGCCATAGGCTATCTTACCCTTGCCCCGGAGGCCTATGCGTCGTTTAGACGTCTAAAAACCAAAGCTAACGAAGAGTACGGCCCTGACGTCAGACTTATGCGCGCTTTTGTGAGTGAGATCGGTCCAGATGAGTATCTCGCTGCCCAACAACTACGCGCGACTCTTCGCAAGCAGACTTCGGAGCTATTCGATCAAGTCGATCTCATTGCGCTTCCAAGCACTGCTTGTCTTGCTCCGCGATTTTCAAACATTGAAGAAATGGTAGAGGGCGTGCTTGATCCGGAATCGCTTGATGCACTATGTCGCTATGCTTTTCTTGCTAACATAACAGGTCTTCCGGCAGGCACAGCTCCCATCGGTCGCAATGCAGATGGTTTACCTTTTGCTTTGCAACTGATGGCAGATGCTTGGGATGAAGGTGCAGTCCTAAGCGCTATGGCAGCGCTTGAACGGACAGGAATATCCCGCTCCGAAAAACCCGCCCGTTGTTTCTAAGTTAGAAGCCGAATCGGCTATAAGTTAACTGGGGTAAATTACTATTTTCCAGTGCTGAGCTTGCAAAGAGGAGGTAGGACTTCATGCTCAAACAGTCCTCGCTTCGCTGCGGAACTGCGCGTAAAGTCCTACCTCCTCTTTGCGACAAGACTAGAGAGACAACGCTGTTCTTGTACGCCCTGACAGAGGTATTTAGTCGCTGTACTGGAATACCAAAGGAAGTTAACTCGAGAGACGTGTGTTCTAATCCGAAACGCCCCTTCACCACTATGATAGGGTTTCAGCTCATAGCGTTATCTTGAATGCACATCGATTGACTTTGCTGTCTTGTGGCAACGATGCACAGGGTTTCCACGCGCAGTTCCGCAGCGAAGCGAGGACTGTTTGAGCATGGGAACCCTGTGCATCGTTGCAAGCCTAGCGCGATAAAGGCATATATCAGCGTGCTTGGTGCAAACTTAATGCGCCGACGTAGAGGAAGCCGACCATGAACAGGAGCAAGAAAGGAATGCTTACCCAGGAACCCGTGACGACTGCTATTGCGATGGTTGCAACAAAATAAAGACCAAAAAAGAGCTCAATCCAGCTGTATAGATTCTTACCAGCTTTGTACTTCTTAAGGCTCCAGGCGTCGCGGTTCGAAGTCACCCCGTGTTTGGGTGTTCGGACAAACTCCGACTCTCCACCAAAAAGCCCTTCAAGTACAGCTCGGGCATTGTTTAGCGAAAGGCCAATGCCGAGCGCCATCATCAAGGGAAGACGCTTTGTAGCTTCCCAAAGGTTTCGGTAAAGCGCGCGATGGGTGGTTAGGTAGAATAAAGCGATTGATCCTGTGGTCATGACAAAGAGCGGCACGTCGAGCAAAAGCAATTCAGGATTATCGAGTTTGCGCCTTAGAAGCATGTTGGGCAACTGCAAAAGAGCTAACGCTACCAAGAATAAATAGGCGAAGTTGTTGGTCAGATGAAAGACACATTCAATTTTGACACGCAAAGGGATATTGGAGCGAAGCACGGTAAATAGTAGCTTCTTTGTGGTCTGCGCGGAGCCCTTTGCCCACCGAAACTGCTGACCTTTGAAACTGTTCATTTCACAAGGAATCTCCGCTGGAGCAATGGCTTCAGGCACGTAGATAAAACGCCAGCCACGTAACTGAGCACGGAAACTAAGATCCATATCCTCAGTTAGTGTGTCGTGCTCCCAGCCGCCGGCATCGATAATAGCTTGTTTACGCCAGATACCTGCTGTGCCATTGAAGTTGAAAAAGCGTCCTGAACGATTGCGCGCGATGTGCTCGATGACAAAGTGGCCATCAAGCATCATGGACTGTACACGGGTAAGCACTGAATAGTCGCGGTTCAGATGTCCCCAACGGGCCTGCACCATGCCGACTTTCTTGTCGGTGAAATAATGAATGAGGTTCTTAATAATGCTTTTTGTGGGAACAAAATCAGCATCGAACACCATTAGATAGTCGCCTCGAGAAACTTTAAGCCCCTCTTCAAGAGCGCCTGCTTTGTATCCGGTGCGATCCGTACGGTGAATATAGCTTGCGTCAAAGCCGCGGCTCTTAAGTTCTTCGACTTTTTCAAGGGCGATGCGTGTTGTCTCGTCGGTTGAATCGTCGAGGACCTGAATCTCTAAACATTCTTTGGGGTAGTCGAGTTGAGTGATGCTTTCGAGCAAACGTTCTGCCACATACATCTCATTGAACATAGGCAACTGCACGGTTACGACGGGAAGTTGCTCAAATTTCCCAGCAGCAACGGGCTTAGACTTTTTGTGCTTCCAATAAAGGTAAAGCAGCATGCCACGGTGTGAGCCGTAGACAGCAAGAATAAAAAGGACGACGAGATAAAGGGATATAACAGCTGTTTGCATGGGCGCAGCATAGCTCTGGATTTGTCATTAGAATGTAAATTCTTGTAGGGTCGTGTAAGTAACGCCGATGAGCTAACTATCCTAAATCATTGGCCAAAAATGCTCCGGCAGGTAGTCGCTCACCCGAAGGGAAGCAAGATCCATCCCAACAGCCACCACGGCATGGAGCAAAAAACCTAACCCTATGGATTTGGTCCGTAGAGCAAGTGTGCCTAATACGATGCCAGCGATAATTGCTGCACACACTTCCGGAAAAGGTTTTGAAAAATGAATCATGCAATAGGGCACTACCATGGCAAAGATGGCATGCGATCCCATTTGAGTTTTGCAGCCCTTTAAAAAAAAAACCACGGAAGAAAAATTCAAGCGAGAAAAACTGTAAAAGATAAATAAATTCCCAAGTCAGAAAATCAAACCAACTGCGTCCTGCCAGAGAATAAAAAGGGTAGTAACGAAGGAAACTGTCTTGAGTGCTGGCAAAGAGCACGCAACAGATCACAATAGCAAGGCATGCAACATACAGACGAAAGTGTCCAAAGGCTTGAGGTGATTTGAGCCCGTAAGTGAGAATGTCTTCTTTAAATATGAATACGATGACGAAAGCTGGCACAAGCAAATAGCCGAACAGTCGCCAGCCAGTCCACCAAAGATAGGTGAACAGTTCGAAATAGGGGTGACTTAGGTCGATGTTTAACGAAAAAAAATCGATAAACTTATCAAAGCCAGTTGAGCCTCCGAAATATTCCATAAGGCTCAGGCAAAGAGCGGCCGTGCAAAACACCCATAAAGGTCGGTAGTCGTAAGTCTTTAGCTGCCTGCGTTCCTGCGCGGCTTCTTTATCGATTTGTTTCCAGGGCTCTAGAAAAAAATGTTGAGGAAGAAGCTCAGCAAACCAAGCAAACATCATGTTTAGCTATTGCTCTTAGCAATCATGACGCCTTCTTCGATACGGCGCATGGTTTTGTCTTTGCCAAGCACAGCCATCATCTCAAAAAGCCCAGGGCTTTTCGTGCGGCCGGTAAGAGCGACGCGTGCAGGTTGAGCGATATCTTTAAGAGCGTAGCCTTTTGGTTCAAGCCAAGCCTTAACATGGTCTTCCAGTGCCTGCTCAGAAAAATCACAGAGCCCTGATAGTTCATCTTTCAGTGCACTAAGCGCTTCAATGCTTGCGGCCCCAAGAAATTTGTTCTTTGCTTTTTCGTCAAACACGGGCGTATCGAGTAGATAAAAGTCGATCATCTCGGCAAGCTCAATCAAAGTGCTCGCGCGTGATTTTGCCGTTGCGACGGCTTGCTTTAGCACCGTCATGTCTGGGTTCGTGACTCCTCGTTTACTTAAAAAGGGTAAGACTTCGTTGGCTAGTTGTGCATCGTCGAGCATGCGCAAATGCGATGCCTGTACATAAAGAAACTTCTTTGCATCGTAGCGCCCAGCCGTGCTTCCCACATGCTCCCAATTAAACTTCTCGATTAACTCATCTCGTGTAAAAATTTCTTGATCGCCATGTGACCAACCAAGACGGGCAAGGTAGTTTAGGACACCATCTGCCAAATAGCCCGAATCTCGGTAATCAAGTGCAGCAACCGCGGCATGGCGCTTGGAAAGCTTTTCGCCGTTTGGTGCCAAAATCATCGGCAGATGAGCAAAGGCCGGAGGTTTGAGCCCCATTGCTTCGTACATCATGATCTGCATGGGTGTGTTGATCACGTGATCGTCCCCGCGTGTCACGAGAGTGATCTTCATCTCTGCGTCGTCCACGACACAGCCAAAGTTGTAAAGAGGAATGCCACCGGGGCGAAGAATCACAAAATCTTGTTGTGTATCGTTCGGGACATCAATGCGGCCCTTTACCAGATCAACCCAACCGGTGCTTCCCGTGGTGGGTGCGATAAAGCGAACGACGTGCTTTTTGCTGGCATCGTCTTTTATATCGCGACAGGTCCCGGGATACTTAAAGGCAGCGCGCGTTCCGCTTTTAGCGTGTGCTTCTCGGGCAGCGGCCAGATCTTCCTTGGTGCAGTAGCAACGGTATGCTTTGCCTTGCGCAATCAGGCGTTCAGCGTAAGTTGCGTAGATATCCAAACGCTGCGTTTGAAAATAGGGGCCATGCTCCCCGCCAACTTCTGGACCTTCATCCCAGTCAAGGCCAAGCCAGCGCATGGAATCCAAAATACATTGAACACTTTGCTCAGTGCTGCGTTCTTGATCGGTATCCTCAATACGCAATATAAACTTGCCGCCATTTTTCTTGGCCCAAAGCCAACTAAAAAGGGCAGTGCGTACGCCGCCAATGTGAAGATAGCCAGTGGGTGAAGGTGCAAAACGAACTCGAACGGTTTGAGGCATGGTGAACTGCCGTTATCAAGGCGTAGGCTCCTGGTCAAGCGCGCTGGCGCAGCGCGAGCGCTTCCTTGTCGGTCATGCCCTAGCCCTCCAGCATCTCTTTTTGCCGGGCCAGGCTATTTTCGATGGTTCCGCACACCAGGTCGCAAAGCTCGAAGATCGTTTTGTCGGTAACCGTATAAAAGGCCGTGTTTCCGCGTTGGGCACGTTTTACAAAGCCATGCGAAAGTAGCGTTGCCAGGTGCTTGGAGACATTGGGCTGTGAGCTTCCGGTGGCCTGAACCAGCTCCGAGACACTTTGTTCCCCGTCCGACAGTTGCTGCAGAATCTGCAGGCGCAGAGGCACCCCAAGAATGCGAAAACGTTGGGCTACAGCAGCAAAAGTACCTGAATTCATGCGTTTTTTCATAACACCACCCGCCAAAAACGGCCTTTCTCTAATTTTAAATATAACACATTCATGCCTACTTGACAATATAACTATATAGCTATACGTTCATATAACGTTGAATAATTCATTCCCTTCGGAGTCGTGCTCCGAGGACTGTTGGAGAAGAAAACATGAGACAGCGTTTGATTGATTTTGCCCTGAACCGCCCACGGATTGTGTTCACCTTCGTTGTGGTTGCCACCCTTGGTTTGGCTTCGTTTATTCCTAAGATTCATATCGATACGGACCCGGAGAACATGCTCTCCCCCGAAGAGCCAGCGCGAATTTTTCACGATCACGCGAAAAAGGAATTTGCTTTGCACGACATGTTGGTGGTCGGTGTCGTCAATAGCAAAGATCCTGACGGAGTATTCAATCCCAAATCTTTGAAAAAGATTCACAAGCTTAATGAAGCCGTCAAGACGATTGATGGTGTCATTGCCGAAGACGTAGTCGGCCTTTCGACGGTTGACAATATCGAGCAAGAAGGTCCTGGAACGATTCGCTTCGAATGGCTCATGCGGGAAGTTCCGACAGACCGGGCTGCAGCGTTAGCTGTCCGAGATGCTGCGCTTCGATTGCCATCCTTGCGAGGCACGGTCGTCTCAGAAGACGGCAAAAGTGTCGCCATCTACGTACCTATTGAAGCCAAAGATCAAAGTCATCGCATTTCCACCGAGATTCAAAAAATCGTTGCAGGTTTTGACCCTGGCGATGACTTTCACATTACGGGTCTGCCTGTCGCGGAAGATACTTTTGGTGTGGAGATGTTTACGCAAATGGGCGTTTCCGCTCCCTTGGCCGCGCTTGTCATCTTTCTTTTGCTGTGGTTTTTCTTCCGTTCCATTCCCCTCATTCTTTCTCCCATGATCATTGCTTTCGCTACGGTGCTGATGACCATGGGTACCTTGATTGGCATGGGTTTCACTGTGCACATCATGAGCTCGATGATTCCGATTTTCTTGATGCCTATTGCGGTGGTGGACTCGGTTCATATTCTTTCCGAGTTTGTTGACCTTTATCCAAAACGTGGCGACCGGCGGGCGACGATTGCTGAAATCGTGCGGCACCTGTTTGCCCCGATGCTCTATACATCGCTTACTTCAGCGGCTGGCTTCTTTTCTCTTGCCTTCACACCGATTCCTCCAGTTCGCGTATTTGGTATCTTTGTTGCGTCCGGCATTTTGTTGGCGTTCATCCTTACGATTGTATTTGTGCCAGCCTATGTAGTGAGTCTCTCGGACAAAAGTTTGCAGGCACTCCTCGCGAGCAGTGAAAAGCGTCGCGAAGGCGGCTTGCTTGGCAAATTCATCGAGTCTGTTGGCAGGCAGAGCTTACGTTATTCCAAGCTAGTGATTCTTGCCGCTGTCGCGGTTGTTGGTATCAGCGCCTACGGCATCACGAAGGTCAATATTAACGATAACCCAGTTCGATGGTTTCAAGATGGCCACCGCTTACGCGTGGCGGATGCAGTGTTAAATGAGCATCTCTCTGGGACCTATCCTGCTTTCCTTATCTTCGAGCAAAGCGACGAGCAAAACGATGCGCTCCTCAAAAAAGGTGATGCGCTGGTGAAGCAAGATAAAGCCAATACCGAGGCCGTAAAGCTTTGGGAAAATGCGAAGACAGCCGCCAAAACAAAAGTGTCGAAACATGACATCACCTTCACGGCAGCATTGATTGAAGAAGTCGAAACGCTCGCAAGTGATGATGCCGGTGCATCGTCTGAGCTTTGGTATGATCTTGTAGACAATCTTGAGACGTCTCAAAGCGAATCCAAAGTATTCCAAGATCCGCAGACCCTTGCCTATCTAGAGCGCCTGCAAAAAGCCGCTGAAAAGTCGCCACATGTTGGCAAGACCATTTCGCTTGCCGATGTCGTCAAAACCGTTTACCGCGAACTTAAAAGCGGCAAAGACGCGGATTACCGCATTCCTGAAACGTCAAACGGGGTAGCCCAAACCTTATTGCAGTATGAGTCATCGCACAGACCTCAAGACCTTTGGCATATGGTCAATCCTGAGCTTCGACATAGTGCGGTTTGGTTTCAGCTCAAGAGTGGCGATAACCAAGACATGGCTGAAGTCAAAGAGCAGATGGACGATTACCTTGCGGCCAATCCTCCGCCACATGGCCTCAAAGCACAATGGGCAGGTCTCACGTACATCAATGTTGTCTGGCAAGATAAAATGGTTGGCGGCATGCTCAAGAGCCTCATGGGATCGTTCGTGATGGTCTTCCTCATGATGATCGTTTTGTTCCGTTCCTTTATTTACGGTTTGCTTAGCATGGTGCCGCTTACCATCACCATTCTCTTTACCTACGGCTTCATTGGCTTTGCAGGCAAAGATTACGACATGCCCGTGGCGGTGCTCTCTTCGCTCACCCTTGGCTTGTCTGTCGACTTTGCAATTCATTTTCTTGAGCGGAGTCGAGATATTCATGGTGAGTTTGGAGATTGGAAAAAAACGATGGCTTTGATGTTCAAAGAACCTGGTCGTGCGATAGCGCGAAATGCTATCGTTATTGCGATTGGCTTTTTGCCACTCCTTGCTGCGCCACTGGTTCCTTACAAAACCGTTGGCGTCTTGATGGCAGCAATCATGGCTGTCTCGAGCGTGGTCACTATCGTCGTACTTCCTGCCATCATGAGTCATTTGACTCGATGGCTAGGCAAGAACCCTAGCAAGGCAGCAAACGTGAACTTAAGCCCTTCGGGTGTTTCGCTCGGAACATCCAAATAAGCTCTGAAAGGAATAGAAAGATGAAAACGATGAAAGCTTTTTTTTATTTTAGTGATTCTCGCTGCGATTAGCCTCTTTACAGCTAATGCCTTCGCAAAGGATCTTAGCGACGCTGCTGCGATTGTTGAGCGTGCCAACCTTGCTCAATACTACGCGGGCAAAGATGGCCGCGCACAAATCCGCATGAAGATAGTCGATGCGCAACAACGTTCACGCTTGCGTCAGTTTACCGTGCTTCGCTCAGAAAAAAAGGACGGAGGCGATCAGTTCTATTTAGTGGTCTTTGAAAAACCAGCAGATGTTCGCAACACAACCTTTCTTGTGAAGAAGCATCCTCAAAAGGACGATGACCGATGGCTTTACATGCCGGGTCTTGATCTTGTGAAGCGCATTTCGGCTGGTGACAAACGAACCAGTTTTGTGGGTTCCAATTTCTTCTATGAAGATATCTCAGGCCGCCATCACACCGAAGATACGCATAAACTCAAGGAAACGAACGATCAATACTACGTCATTGAAAGTACTCCTAAGAATCGCACAGGTGTTGAGTTTGCAAAGTACACACTGTGGGTTGATAAGAGTACGTTTTTGCCATCTAAAATTGAGTACACCAACAAGCAAGGCAAGGTCTACCGGCGCATTGAGACAGCTCAGACGAAAAATATTCAGGGCAATCCAACTATCACACGCTTGAAAGTCACCGACCTTGAGAGTGGGGCGTACACGATGAGCGAGATTCGGAACACCAAGTATGATCTTGGTATACCCGAGAACATCTACACCGAAGCTTCATTACGAAACCCACCGAGCAACTGGCTCAAATAAGCAAACGATCGTTGTGAAGGAGAAGGATAGTCATGCTATTTGAAAACAATCGGATTCCTAAAAAGAACAGCTTGTTGGACCATGGTTTGGGGCTGGTGCTGATCAGTAGCGTGGCGTGGATGGCACTGCCGCTGTCGGTGGGCTGGGCGCAGCAGACAAACGAATCGCCCCCTTCTCCTTCACAAAGTGACGAATCGGAAAGCAAAGAGCTGCTCGAAGATAAAGATTCGACAGAGAATGAAGACGAAACTGTTTCTTCGGAGCAAAACGCAGAGGCTGCACAAAGCGATGAGGAAAGCGATACAGCAGGCTCGCAACCAGATGCCAACGCACAACAAGGCGAAGGTGAATGGGGTGAGTTTGAAGAAGACTGGGGTGATAGCCAGCAAAATAGTGGTGATAGTGGTGGAGGCATCGAGGAGCTTCCCTTTGAGTTTCATGGCTTTGTCGAGTCACTCACTGCAGCTCGCGTTGTTAAGCATCGCTCGACACCTTCTGATCTAGTGAGCAACGAAGCGCGTTTTCGTCTATCTCTTGATGCCTCACATGACATTGCCTCAGCTCGTTTTAGGGGCGACATCGTAGCAGATGCCACCACGAACAATGTCTTTATCGATGTTCGTGATGCGTCGCTTTTCACGCAGCTTACGCCTTGGCTTAGTCTGAGAGCGGGTCGGCAAGTTCTAACTTGGGGCACCGGCGATTTTGTCTTTCTTAACGATCTCTTCCCCAAAGACTTTCAATCGTTTTTCTCGGGTCGTCGTGACGAGTTTCTAAAAGCACCAGCCAATGCCCTGAGGCTTTCTACGAACTTTAGTGCACTCAATGTGGATCTTGTTTGGCTTCCTATCTTTGCCGGCGATCGCTTCATCACTGGCGAGCGCTTCAGCTTCTTTAACCCGATGGCAGGAAACATTGTTGGAAGTGGTGATCCCTCGGTCCCCGTGGATCCGATTACGCCGTCTCATACACTCGAAAATGGGGAGTTTTTTGGCCGCATTTTTAGCACTATTGCTGGCTACGAGTTTGCGCTCTATGGATACGCAGGTTTTTGGAAGCAGCCCTTGTCGCTCGACCTTGCCGCCATGGCCCAAACGTACTCAAGGCTTGCAGTCTATGGCAGCAGTGTAAGAGGAGCTTTGTTGGGCGGTCTGTTTAACCTTGAAGGCGCTTTTTACCATTCCCATGCTGATAACAGTGGAGATGATCCCACCATTCCAAACTCGCAAGTGCGGGCGCTTGCCGGTTATGAACACGAGCTATTCACTAAGTTTCAAGCAGGTGTGCAGTATTATCTTGAGTACACCTTGAAGCACGACGAGCTCAAAGCAAACTCAATGTGGTCTGCCTATGAGCAAGATGAACTAAGGCATTTGCTCACGCTACGGCTCACCTATTTCCTTTTGCAGGATAATCTTGAACTCTCGGCCTTCACATTCTTTTCGCCTTCCGACATGGACGCCTATATTCGTCCACGCATCAGTTACAAATGGACCGATCAACTTTCAACGATGATCGGGGCTAATATCATGCTTGGTCGCGATGATTTTACTTTCTTTGGACAACTTGAACAAAACAGCAACGTCTACGCGAACATGCGTTATTCGTTTTAGAAAGGGAGTACAGCAATGAATGTAGATCGAATGGTATTTAGAATCGCCGGAGTGTTTATCCTCGCAAGCGTTAGTCTCGCGTACCTGCACAACATCGCATGGCTAGCTGTTACAGCCTTCGTCGGCCTCAACATGCTCCAAGCCTCCTTCACTGGTTTCTGCCCCCTCGCCATGATCCTCAAAAAGGTCGGCCTCAAACCCGGCAATGCCTTTTAAATAAGGTCGACCATTTTGAAAGCAAGATAGCAAATGCAATAAGCTAAGGGATGCATCGTTTGGCGCGGTGCTTGCTAATTTTTCAGTTATCTTTGCGCCCAATCCGAAACAAGCAGTTGCGGAGATGTTCCGGGTGCTTCGTCCTGGTGACCGCATGGTGCTTAGTCCCTGGCTACCCAAAGGCGCTATTTACGAAGTGGGCGAACTTTTAAACTATAATAAAAGCCCGAAAAAGTCGTCCCCTTGGAGTGATCGCTCGTCGTTGAAAGACCTGTTTGGCATTCACAGCGCAGAGATTGAGATTCTCGAAGAGGAGATTGTGTTCGAAGAATCCTCTGCGCAGGCTTGGTTTACAGACCTTGAGATGAATCATCCAGTTTGGCGAGCGATTCGTAACTTAGCCGGCGATGTATAGAGTGAAATTCGAAAACAAAACCTTGCTATACTAAACGAATACAACGAAGATCCCGATGGCTTTCGGGTTACGAGCGGGTACCTTGTCGCCAAAATTTTGACGTAACGGCAAGTCACTAATCGTTGTGAGTAGAAGCGCTAAGCCTTTGTTGTTTCGCTCTTCAAGTAACTTGCGGAGTCGAGTGCAAGGCCTATACTGGATTCATAAAAAGTGGATTGAGATCTCGTGTGTCTACGATTCCAAACTGTTTCTGTTCTCGCGGGCTTTTTTGTCGCGGTTAGCATTCGTTGCGTGAGGTCGGAGCGATAGATGTTTCTATGCTGAATTTTAGACGAACATCTAAAGAGTTTTTTCGTCAAAGTACATTTTAAGAACACAGTTCTGAACTTCTAATGAGCTGAGTTCATCAGATTGGAAGGAGGTCAAAATGAAAACAGCATCGGGATATTCGACAGCCTCAGAAGCAGCTCACGCAGCTCGCGAAGCCTATGAACAGATTTATAATAATTTAGGGGAAGCTCCACAACTGCTTATCGTAAACTGCACCTCTGTCATAGATACACAAGCATTTTCCATCATGCTTAAAGAGTTGGCTCCCAATAGTGCAATACATGGCAACACTTCCTGTCTTGGTGTGATGACAGAGCAAGGTTTCCACGGCGAGGATGGTGTAGCGGTCGGACTGTTTGGAGTGCTTGATCACGACGGCGCGTATGGTAGTGGCGCAGCTTTCATTGATGTTGATGTCGTGAGCGCAACCCGCGAGGCGCTAGAGCAAGCGCTACAGCAAGCGCAGCGTCCAGGCATGCTTCCTGCGATGGTTTGGGTATCATCGACGCCTGGGGACGAAGAAATGGTGCTCGATAGTCTGGCTGAGATTTTAGGCCCAGATGTTCCAGTAACTGGAGGAAGCGCCGCTGACAATACAGTTAATGGAGAGTGGAAACTTTTTTGCAATGGTCGCTGTTACGATCGGGCCGTTGTAGTTTCAGTGTTATTTCCAAGCACTGAACTACTTTTTGCTTTTCATAGTGGATATACTCCAACCAATCGTAAAGGTAAGGTGACTCGAGCCGAGGGTCGTACTATTTTTGAAATCGATGGAAGAGCAGCGGCAGAAGTATATGACGAATGGACAGAAGGAGCACTTACAGAGCATCTAACTGTGCCAGGAAATATTCTTGCCCATACGACTCTGCACCCACTGGGACGAGCGGTAAGCAGTATTGCCGGTATTGAAAATTATCATCTCTCGCATCCTGATACTTTGCTAAACAACGGTGTGCTTAGTGTCTTTTCAGAAATAAGCGTTGGTGACGAGCTTGTGCTGATGAGAGGCACCAAAGATAGCCTTGCCGAACGAGCCGGGCGTGTCGCCGGCGCTGCTTTGAAAAACCACGGTGCTGTCGTCGAGCAGGTTGCAGGAGCATTAGTCATCTATTGCGCGGGATGCATGCTAACCGTTCGAGATCGTATGGACGAGGTCGTTGATAGTATTTGTACCGAACTTAAGGAGGCCCCTTTTTTGGGTGCGTTTACTTTTGGTGAACAAGGATGTTTTGCAGGCTGTGGAAATCGACACGGCAATCTCATGATCTCTGTTTTGGTGTTTACCCAATGAAAGGCAGCAGCGAACATCTTCGCGAAGCGCTTCTCGACGTGGAGCTTGCGCGGCAGCGAGAGCAAGCCCTACGGCTTGAGTCAGAAAGTGTCGCGATGTGCCTTTCGACCTTGACGTTGGCTAGCAAACCGGAACAAATGTTTGCTGAGCTTTTGCGTGTACTAAAATTGGTACTTGATTTTGACGAAGCGTGCATTGTTAGAGCCGAGGGTCTTGGTGTCGAAACCCTTGTTTCAACGTCCTCGATTTTCTCCAAAGAGCTGAGGCATCATCGCGATATGTTAGTGCGTCTAAAACCTGCTCAGCCTCTGGCAATTTTTGATGTTAGCAAACTACTGGAATGGAATAACCAGTCTCCTGAGATGCTCCCTAAAGTAAAGTCCGCCCTTTACGTACCGTTGCAAGGCAGCCCACCAACCAGCATGCTGCTTGCGACTTCTGCGCAGCAAGGTCATTTTAGGCAAAGTCATGTGCGAAGAGCGAAGCGCTTGAGTTTTCTGGTGAGCCAAGCCTTGGAGCGAGCCAGTGATCAAAAGAAAATGATGGAACTTCAGCAACAACTTATCGACACGGCACGCACGGCGGGAAAGGCCGAAATGGCCATACGTGTTCTTCATCACTTAGGCAATGCGATGAATTCAATTTCAGTGTCTTTGGATCAACTTAGAGAAAACATTCAAACCCTACCATTGCCGCGTATTGATGACATTGCCGATCTTGCCACTAAAGAACCAAAGGAACTTGTCGATTATTTGCAAAACGATCAACGTGGTAAATTAGTACTGCCGTATCTAAATGCGCTTTCTGGGGCTGTGCATCGACGCTTAGATGTGGCTCACGCAACTTTGTCAGACTTGGATGAACAAGTGCAAAACATTGCTCGCTATGTCGATGACCAAAATACGCGCATCGAGAGCGTTGAGCATTTTTCAAAATGCGATAGTCATGAGTTGATCGAAAAAGCTATTGCAAAAGCTAAGCAAGATAAGCTAAAAAATGACATTGCCATAGAAATAACAACGCCTGAAGCAATTTCCTTTTATTGTGCCGGATTTGTTCTATGCGATATCTTATCCGAGCTAATTGCAAACGCGAGTTCAGCCTTGCAGCGCATTACAACACGGGCTAGAACAGTCATGGTTTCTGTTGTGCACGCGGTTCCCGATAGCATCTGCTTCATAGTAGAAGACAGCGGACCGGGTTTTACAAAGCAACAATTAGATGCACTTTTTACACCGGATTATCGTCAGGGAGGGTTCGGTTTGCATGACGCGGCCATTGCTGCGCGACGTTTGGGTGGCTCCCTAAGTGCACAAAGTGATGGTCCAAATCAAGGCGCGATCTTTACACTAACGGTTCCTCTGCACCATGCAGAAAGTACGGTAGAAAAGTAAAAGCGTAGACTTCTATAAACGTTGTTTAAACCAAGTGCTTGTTTCGGTTAGACCTGTTTTTAGATCAATCTCGTTGTTCCAGCCCAAATTCTTTTTTATTTTACTGGCACTAAGTGCACTTCGGAGAAGCTCTTCCCCGCGTGCGTTGACGTGCTCTGAGCGGATACTTTTATCGAGGGCCAGTGCGAGCTTATCCACGAGCTCATTGACTGTGGTTTCGATACCTGTCCCAACATTATAGGTGTCAGGGCTTGCATTCAGTGCAAGCAAGTTAGCTTGTGCTACATCTTTTACGTAGACGTAATCTCTCGTTTGTTGCCCGTCGCCAAAAATAATGCAGGGCTCATCTCTTAGCGCTAGATTGCAAAACACAGCAACTACACCCGCTTCGCCTTTGGCATTTGACGCGGCCCGTACACGTTGGCGTAGCGCAGTACAACCGTTTCAAGACCTGCTAACTTAGCAGAGCTTTTCAAGTAAAGTTCCGCTGCCTGTTTAGAAATGGCATAAGGCGATTCAGGCTTTGCAGCGCATTGTTCAGTCGTGGGAATATCGCTTGCTTCACCATAAATAGCGCCTCCCGTCGATGCAAAAACAAAGCGCTTTGTGGCCGTTTGCTTTGCAGCTTGCAAGAGATTGAGTGTTCCGAGAATATTTACTTCTGCATCATACCGTGGGTCTTGTGCGGACTTGCGCACGTTCACTTGTGCGGCATGATGGTCAACGACTTCAGGACGGAACTCTTCGAAAACCTTTTTGACGAATGTTTCATCGCAGATATCGCCTTGGAAAAAACGTGCTTGTTGATTTAGGTTTTCTTTATCGCCTGTGACAAGACTATCCAGTACAGCAACGTCATGGCCCGCGTCGATAAAAGCATCGACAACCCAAGACCCAATAAAACCAGCTCCACCGCTCACTAAAATTCGCATAAATTTTCCTTGTCCGCTCTTCTAACAGATTCGTCTCGAAGCGCGAAGCGATTCTTGGCGCAAGTCTTGTTCTGGGAGTGTTTTAAATGCGCCAGAAATACAAGAAAGTTTGAATAATTTCAGTCGATAAAAGCGGCCCATTTCTTGCAAGCCACTATAGGCATGGGTCATGCGCATCGTACATACAGCTTGCTTAGGCAGTGTTTCCTAGTGGGATGTATTGTGCCTATCTACGCTTGTACGGGAACGGTTGCTAGTGTGGGCGATTCTACGAACGGCAGCAACCCAGGCTCGAATTCGAATGGCTTGGGAGAAAGTTCAAACACGGATCTTTCGGGTAACAGTGGAGATTCCGCAAGTAATGATGGCTGGCTCTACACATCAGGAAACCATATCTATTTAGGCGATAATGTTTGGATGGGTCGTGGTGCGAACATCCATGACATGCGCAGTTGCAATGCTTGTACATGGAAAGATCCCGAAGTTGGCGAGGTCAATCGTCGCTTGGATGAGCTCTATGATGTTTGGGGAGCTAACTTTGTGCGCCTTGCGCTCGAAAGCTATGCGGGCGCCGAAGGATATCGCGCCGAAAGCAATTTCAAAAGCATCCTTGATGACAGTTCAGTGCTCGATCAAGTTGAGCAAATCGTGGATCACATTGGCCAAAAAGAAAATGCATATGTATTGGTAACATTGTGGATTGATCCAAGCTTTACTCCCCTTGGCTGGCCAACTGAAGATACGCAACAAATCTGGGAGATGGTTGCGACACGCTTTGCACACGACCGGCATGTTCTATTTGGACTAGTCAATGAACCTCAGTCCAATTTTGACGGCGCGCAAGATGCCCAAGTATGGCAAGCCATGAATGACACCGTTCAGGCGATTCGTGACGCGGAACAGGCTGCAGGCGCGCCTTACAAACACATCGTTTCGGTACAAGGAACTCGGGCCTGGGCAAGATACCTTGATTATTACGTGGATCATCCAATTACAGCGAGTGGTGGAGAGAATATTGTTTACGAAAGCCACCCTTACTTTGATAGCGGAACACCGCCCGATACCGATAGTTTCTACGACTCGCTTTTTGGTGATGCTGCACAAACCATTCCCGTGATTATCGGAGAATACGGAAGCTCAGAAATCAACTCGGTAGTATCGTATGCGGAGCAACGGCAAATCTCGCATCTGGCTTGGACCTTCCACCACAACTGCGCGCCAAATCTAATTCAAGATACCTCTTCAGATGGCTGCGGTATTGGTATGGATTTGCTCCCTACAAGTTTTGGTCAACAACTCATGGCAATTTTAAAACCCTAGTGATCAAATCGAAGTGCTTAAGAGTGCTAAGGGGACTTGACGTAGAGCTAGGCTAGGCCCACGATGACCAACATTCCATGGCACGTGCTCTTTCAAAAACACAAATCAGTCATACCAAAAAACTCATTTCTTCTTCGGCTAAACGAAAAGCACAAGTTAGACTTATTCGTCGACATGACTTGGGCCAGAGTAAAGAAGTTAAGCAATACCGATTAAAAAATGGGCTTGATCTTATTTTGCTGAGTGATCATTCCGCGCCCGTCCTGAGCTACCAGACTTGGTTTCGAGTGGGTTCGCGCCACGAGAAAAAAGGAAAGACAGGTTTAGCTCATCTTTTTGAACATCTGATGTTCAATGAAACGAAACATCTTCCTGCGGGACAGTTTGATCGCATACTTGAGTCCGCGGGCGGTGAAACCAATGCTGCAACTTGGCTTGATTGGACTTTTTACTACGAGAATCTTCCCTCTTCTAAACTGGAGCTCGTGGCTTCCATGGAAGCGGAGCGCATGGTGAATCTCGTGCTTAGAAAGCCACAGCTTGATTCGGAAAAGGAAGTGGTTGCCAACGAGAGACGTTATCGGGTTGAAGACGATATCCATGGTGCGGTCAACGAGAAGCTCTATGCAACTGCGTTCAGAAAGCATCCTTACCATTGGCCGACGATTGGCTGGATGGAAGATATCCTTAATTTTAAGCTGCAAGACTGTCGTGAGTTTTACAAGACCTTCTATGCTCCAAACAACGCGACAATAGTAATTTCCGGTGATGTGAGTGAGGAGGATGCTCTGCATTGCATCGAAAAACACTATGGCAAACTCCCTTCCGCGAAAATTCCAAAAGAGAAAGCAGTAAAAGAAAATACACAGCGCACGGAACGCAAGCTTACCATGCGTTTACCTACGCCCACTGAGAAACTGCAGCTTGGCTATCGTAGTCCTGCGCTGGCTGATCCCGATCACACCGTACTGTGTATCATCGATGAAATGCTGTTTGGCGGGCGTAGCTCGCGCCTACACCGTTCAATGGTTGTGGAAGCGGAAGCAGCCTCGGAAGTAAGCTCCTTTGTGGGGTCTTTTAAGGACCCGGGTTTGTACGAGATCTGGATTTCAATGCGTGAAGGGAAAAGTTCAAAAAAAGGCTTGGCTCTTTTCGAAAAAGAAATAAGACGTTTTTGTCATGGCCCCATCAGAGCAGAAGAACTTGACAAAGCTAAGAACCGTTTTGAACTATCTTTCCTTCAAGGCATGGAAAACAATTCTGGCCGAGCAGAAGGTTTAGGTTTCTATGCAACGGTGCTTGGTGATTTTACACAAGCCTTTTCACGCATGGGGCAGGTTCGCGGAATCAGTGTTGCTGATCTTCGTCGCGTTAGTAAAAAATATTTTAACAAAACCTCCCGTACGACCATTACTGTTCTTCCCAAAGAGTAAGCTGTGAAAAAACATCAACGATACAAAGAGAAAACCGCGAGCAGTAAAAAAGCATCCGCGCAAATCAAGAAATTCAAGACAAAGCAGGGTATGCAAGTTTTCCTCGAGGAAGATAGTTCTCTGCCTTTGGTCAATATCGAACTGGTGTTTCGCAACGGCGCTTTATTTGATTCCAAGAGCAAAGAAGGGAGCATGCGTCTTTTTGCACGCATGCTACGTATGGGAACAAAAAACACGACGGCGCTTGAGTTCGAAGAAACAATCGATAGTCTTGGCGCACAGCTTTCCATTCAAGTCGCACATAGTTTTATATCCTTTCACGCTACGGTGATTCGGCGTAATTAGAGAGCTTCTTTACGCTTTTGCCGGCATGTTTTTGCGTCCGGCTTTACGACGAGATGATTTAGAGCAAATCAAGAGCGAAACAATGGCCGAGATAGTCGACAACCGCGACAACGATCGAAGTCTTGCAATTCAAGGCTTTCGTTCTTCATTGTTTGGAGCCCATACTTATGGCCGTAGCGTTTTGGGCCATGAAAAAAGCATCAGCGGAGTGCAGCTCAAAGATATCAAGCAGCTGGTGAAGAAACACGTGGTGGCTAGCAATATGGTTCTTGGCGTCTCTGGAGACATTACTCGCTCAGAGCTGATGAGCTTGTTGGATAAAGAGTTTGCAAACTTGAAAAAAGGTTCGGCGGCACTTAAAGCTGTTCGAGCACCTAAACTAAAAAAGGGTCGCAGTCTGCTCGTGATTGATAAACCCGAACGCACTCAGAGCCAGATTGTGATCGGTACGCTTGGGAGCCACAACCGTGACCGGGACCACACCGCACTTTATGTGGCAAACACCGCGTTTGGCGGAACTTTTACAGCACGACTCATGAACGAAATTCGCTCAAAGCGCGGATGGAGCTATGGTGCAAGCTCGCGTTTGGGCCATGATCGAGAGCGCGAAGCATGGTGGATGTGGACCTTCCCCGCCATGGACGATGCGGTTGCTTGTATCAAAGTTCAGTGGGAGCTTTATCAAGATTTTGTGCGGCGTGGTATCAGCAAAAAAGAACTCGATTTTGCCAAAGAATATCTCATCAACAGTCACGCCTTCGATATCGATACGGCGGCAAAACGTGTTGACCAATTGGTTGATGCAGAAGTGATGGGGCTTCCGCCTCGCTACTACGAGAACTATGTCAAACGAGTTAAAGCTGTCACGTTGAAAGAAGCAAACACTGCTTTGAAACGTCGCCTTTCGGATAATGATGTAAGTTTCGTCATTGTCGCTACGGCGAATAAAATAGAAAAGCAACTCCGAGAGTTAAAACTTTTTGACTCAATCAAACTCCTTTCTTTTGATGAACTATAGTCAAAAATTGCTGTAGTTATCTGTTTGTCACACTTCGCAAACGATGTGTTACAAAACATCGTATGACATATTTGTCAGATGAGCTGTGCCAACTGAGATGCCTTGGCACATGCTAACTATCTTCTTGATCCTCCACAAAAAAGAGCTACGGTGTGGCTTAGTTTGAATAGGTTAGAACACTTAAATCTGAGGTAGTTATGAAGCTAAAAAGTGTATTGTCAGCAATAGTTTGTTTTCTTATCGTAATGTTATTTGGATGTTCTGCCGCTATGGAAAACGAGCTGCAGTCTCAACAAAGCGGTCAAGTCGTAGGCGCTTCCTACTATGAAGTTCTGTTTCTAAATCCTAGTGACACGCTCTCTCTGTATCAAAACACTGTTTTTCGGCCATCGTTTCGGGTTAAATGGAGCCAAGATAATATTTGGGCAAGCCAAGGCGCCGATGCTCAAGTCAGCTTGAACATTCTCGATGCAAATGGATCGCTTATGCATCAGAAGCTCTACACTCTTTGTGCTGCGGGATACAATGGTTCAACAGCGCCAACTACTGAGCAACAGTTTGACCTTGAACTTAACTCGCTTGGCCCTATAGGCGAGTATTCACTTGATGTCACAGTGACTCCTACCGAGGCATGTGATTCTGATACGATTAATTTAGACGCAGAAGCTGTCGAAGCATTTTTGCCTTTTCAATACTATCCTGTATTTCCCACGGCACACATTACTCAAACCTCGGTGTCTACTCCAGCCGCACATGCAGTTTTTTAATATTGTTCCCAATGATCGTAGTCCGATCTATGAACTTGGTGTTTATACAATTAGCGGTACGGGTCTTACCCCCGTTGGCAATGCTGCCGGTATTTGCAGCGTGAACCCGGCAACCAATGAGGCCAATTGTGTCAAATATGAACTCATCAACGGAGTGTTAACTAAGCTTGAATTACCCTTTCCGCTCCAGTTTGATCTGATCTGAACAAGGCGAACAGCCAATTCTAAGAGGGTCGTTTCGATCAACGCCACTCGATCTCGGTGGGGCTCTTCGACCTAATACGGTGGAAAGCAAGGACACCACCGTGCTTACGCAATACATCTGGCTTCCCATCGTTCTATAGTTAGGAAGACATCGTGCTAGGCGGGGCTTTGTTAAGTTCGTGTTACGGTTGTTACTGAACTAGGAGCGAAGCAAAGCACCTCTAGCGCTGAAACAACGATGAGTGCTGCAGGATTTCTTCGCAGCTTATATTGCCATCGCTATCGTCATCGAAGTCGTGGTCTTCTTCTCCATTGGCGCGAAGGGCACGGAAAGTGCTGGAGTTAAGGACTCGCAGCGTAGGAATGTTTTGTCGAGCGACTTCGGTGTCGAGTTTGGTGCCAGCAAGCTCGATGTCTCTATCGATGACATAGTAATCAAGCACGACTTGGGTACTACCTTCGATGCAGCGTGAGTTGTGGATACGGCCGCGGAACAGCGGGGAGAGTTCAAACTCAGCATACACTTCGCCAGCCACTGCGGGGTCATCGCCACCGGTCGTGAAATCCAAGGTGACACCGGCTTTGCCGTCACTGTCATCGTCGCTGCCTTGCGTGCCACCAAAGAACTCAAACTTATCGGTGCTTAGGCTGCCATTTGGCGACTTTGCCACGATGCTGCTCTTGCCGGGGATCTGTACGGTTGGAAGGTAAGTCTGCAATGCGCCACCAAGGGCAATGCGGATTTCCAGAAAATCTGCAGGATCTGCTGGGCAAGTACCGATGCCCGCGGTAATGACTGAAAGATCAAGCGCGCAAATCGTGGCGATGTGATTTACCGTGGAGCCTGAGGGTGCTTCTTGAAAATCAAGTTTGATCCAAGCCGTGGCGCCGGCTACTTGGGGATTATCGGGGCAAAGGGAAATCAGAGCGTCCTGGCGTTGGGTTCCTTCAACATCCAAATCCGCGCGAACTGCCCATTGTCCGCGAATATCCACCTCGCCGGTTTCGTTACTGCATAATCCAGTTTCGGGTCCTTGTTGGTTGACGGTTGGTTCATCGCTGGGACTGTTTGCGGCGCTACAAGCAGCTAAAAAAAACAACAATCCTGGACCTAAACCATAGAAAAAACGCTTCATAACCCCCAGACACCTACGCCTGAACAAAGCTCCTGTCAAACCAAGCTTCTGTTTTTGCTTTAAAAACACCTGACACCTGAGCGATCTTCGTATAATGCAGCTCTTTTGTGGGACAGTCCTTTCATCGCCGCTGTCTTGTGGTCGCGATTTTCGACCGGTTTCTTTATCGGCCTTCTGCAGAACAACACATTTTGATTTTTGTAAGGAAAATGCGCCTGGCTGTCGAAAAGGGGATATCCCTGTGGCTGCTATTGGTTTTTGTTCCTGAGCCGGTCTTTGCCAGTCCGCTTGAGTTCGCTGGGATTGGCTCGGTTGCTGCTGCCAAAAGTTCTGCGGTCATAGCGAGTGAAACAGGTCCGGAGTCGAGCTACTACAACCCTGCCGCGCTCGCTTTTTCAGGCACGCTTCAATTGCAACTCTCTTATCAACACCTTGCCTCGAAACTAAGTTACGGAGGTCCCTACGCAGAGCAAAGCTCAGAGATCGACTTGGCCGATCTCGGCGCCTTCGCTGTTTCGGCGCCAATTACGCCTTGGCTTAGCATGGGTCTTGCGCTGCAAAGTCCGTTAAAGAGCGCGCTGTCGATAGACGCGCCCAGCATCGAAGATCCCCATTTTCCTTACTACGAAAACCGTTCCCAGCGGATCAGTCTGTTTCCTGCACTCGCGTTGCGTCCATTGCGCTGGCTTTCACTGGGTCTTGCCTTGAACTACTTTTCATCGCTCCGAGGTAGCTTGCGCACAGCCATGGGAGGCAGCCGAGCGACTGAAGCATCGCTTTCCGCGCAAGCTGAGAGCTACACGAGTTTTATTGCTGGCTTACGAGTCGTGCCTTTGAAACACTGGCGTTTTGCTCTTGTCTACCGGCATGCCTTTTCCGTGCCTTACGAAATCGTCACCGAAAACTTAGTGGGCGGCACTCCTCTCGACATTGCCATGAAAGGATATGCGTTAGCTTCGCCGCATACCCTTGAGCTTGGAGTGGCTTATCAAAACCGCTTTATCTTGGCAGAGTTTGACTTAGGTTATCAGTTCTTCTCAGTGCTACACAGCCCTTTTGTTCAAGTCGACGCGACAGTTTCCTCTATCGATCTTGGTCTTCGCATCCCTAAAAAAGTATACAACGATGCTATCTTCACTCGCGCATCGTTGAGCCTTAATCATGCGCTCAGCCAACACGATCTTTTTACGCAGCATTTTGGGTTCTCGCTCACGACTAGCATGCTTAACGAGCAGACCGGCAGGAGTAACTTGCTTGATGCGCCCAAGCTTGGCCTTTCCACTGGTAGCAGCATTCGCTTTGAAAAACTGTTCGGCCATCCGCTAATACTTAGCGCTCATGCTGCGCTAAGCTACATGCGCTCCGTTCGCTCGGACAAAGTGATTTCCTCCATTGATCAAGCTCGAGCTAATCCCAATGCGCTGGCGGATGAAGATGAAACAGTCTCGGGCATGCAGCTTAGTAATCCGGGCTACCCATACATTGTTGGCGAGGCGATTGCCTTGAGCATTGGATTGAGTGTGGCGGTGGAGTTTGAGCCATGAAGCAATTCGTCGTCCGACTTTGTGTTTGCTCTCTGGGATGGACGAGCTCTGTAGCGTGGGCTGATCCTGTTGGGGCGATTGGCTTTGCCGATCGCGGCGCAGCTCTTGCAGGCGCGATGTACGGCAGCGACGATGCGCTGAGTGCTGCGGCCTACAATCCTGCATCAGCGGCATTTGCCAAGCGAGCAAGTTTGGGACTTGGCGTTTCGATGGCAGCACCCGAGCTCACCCTCAACAATCTTGATGCTGGTCTTGCATCGACAACAGCCCTGACCGCTGCTTTGAATATTCCCATTGAACTCGGCAAGCAGTGGCGCATTGCACTAAACGGCGTGATGTATTTGCCGACTGCAGGCATCGCGCAAATCGAGCTCACTGCGCCTACCGAACTTCAAGTCGTGCTGTGGGACAATCGTCTCAGACGAGTCGCTTCAGAGTTTTGTGCGGCAGTGGCCTACAAAGACAAACTTTCGCTGGGCTTGGGCGTATCGGTGTTTGGCGGCGTGGCAGGAGACGGGCTCGATCTCAATGTCAGTACTTTACCTGGGCGCACCGAAGCTACAACGCATTTACAGGTTGATGTGCCATGGCGCTTTTCGCCTTACATGGGTCTGCTTTGGAAGGCTAAGTCTTACCTAAGCCTCGGCGTAGCTTACCGCGAGCCGCAGAAACTCGATGCTCAAATCTATGCGCAAAGCTTTGTGAGCGTGCCCGGCACCGACATCGAAGGCGATACCATTATTCGTGCAAACGGAATTGATTTTTACTCGCCGCGCTCGCTGCACCTTGCTGCATCGCTCGAGCTTGATACGTGGAGGCTCTATGCTCAACTTGATTGGCAACAGTGGTCCCAGATAAAGCAGGTAGCCAGCAATGTCGATTTACTGGTGCAGCTTGGTATCGACATCGACGCGATTTCACTTGATTTGCCAGCGCCCCATTGGAACGATGTTGTCATTCCTCGCTTGGCTCTAGAGCACCGCATCAACCTTGCGCCCACTGAGCTTGTGTATCTGCGCCTAGGCTACGCTTACATCCACTCGCCTGTTCCCGATCAAAGTGGACTCAGCAGTTTTGCCGACGCGTCCCGGCATGTGTTCGCTGGCGGAGCAGCCTATGAGTTTGAAGCGTGGCAGCGGCGCTTTTCCTTCGGACTGGCTTTGCAAGCCCAACCCCTTGTCCCAAGAACGACAATAAAAGATCCCCGTTATGCCTTTGCATCCGATTATCGCCTAAGTGGAACCGTCTTTTCGGGGTCATTGTTTATGAGAGTCGAATTGACAAAATAGTCATGAAATTTGTTAAAAAACAGACACAAGTGGCATGTTTCATGGTATTTATTGCCAATTGTGGCATCTCAGCCGATGCCAGCCAACAGGCCCCAAGTCTTGGTAGCGGTATTGCCCCCTACGAAGAAAGCGATCGCGTCGAGCTTTGCCTAGAGGGTGCTGCGCTTCAGGGACCTGTCACAAGTTCGGACATTCCGCTTGGCTTGTGCGTGCTTCAAAGCCAACGGGCACAAAGCTGCACTGAAGATACAGAGTGCTCCGGTCGTGAGGCCTGTGTTTGTGGACGTTGCGTACTTGAACTGTGTGAGTTTTCATCGGAGTGCGCCCAAGGCAGTGTTTGCGTAGGTTCGCCCAGCCGTTGTGCGCCGCGCTGCTTTGATGAAAGCGACTGCCCTGCATCTCATTTGTGTGAACAGGGTGCTTGCATACCAAGTTGCGGTGATGAAAGCGATTGCGCTTTCGGTGAGCTTTGCTTGGTGGGTCAGTGCGTCGCGCTTGGCTGTGGACACGGACCAGGCATTTGTTCTTCCAGCGAGCGTTGCGATTTGCAGCGTAGCTTTGGCACGCTCTCAAAAGCTTCTGTAAAAGAAGCAAACGATCAGCTCCTGCTTTATGCCGTATTAAGTGACGCGCAACAAAACACAGTGCTGGTACGAGGCATTGCCATGCATGCCACCCGTTTTGATCTTGAAGCGACCGAAGGTCTTGATTCACAGGTTTTTGCTTCGGATTCAGGATTAGCGTTTAATTTTTCAGATTCGCAAGTCGAAATTTACTATGCCAAAGCGGGGGAGCATGCTCTGTTTCAAAACCAATCAAGCGATGGACTGCTATTTTCAGAAGAACAAATCGTTCTGGAACCCTACACGCCGTGGCAAGGAAGCCGACTTCTTTCTCCAGCAGTTCTTAGGGTGAATCAAGAAACGTGGTTGTTTTATCTCAGCGAAGATAAACACTACTTAGGACTGGCGCGCTTTGATAACGCTGGAAGTGTTGTTCGCATAGAGGACCCAGTTTTATCCATTGAGCTTTTAAGGCAAAGCCAAGAAACGGGGCAACTCTGGCGAGAGCTTAGCTCGATGCAAGATCCCTACGCTGTTCATTTCAGCAATGCCTTCGGTCGCGATGAAGTGCGTTTGTTTTTCTCCGCCCAAGGTGGCGAGCGGCAAGGCGATGGTCCCGATGCCTTTTCCCAAAACAACGATTCGATAGGCGTAGCCTTATGGTCACTACAAAACGATGTGACGGGCATCCAGTTTACGCCTTTTGCATACAATCCTGTCCTGGCCAGACGGGGTAATCTAAAAGAACTTCCGGAACTTTCTCCCAGCGTCGTGTACTTTCAGAAGCAATGGCTTATGTACTTTAGCGACGGCTCCATCTTCCGCGTCGCTAAAAACTGAAGCACTTTGCCTTCGTCCGTGACCTTGCTTAGCTATTGCCCGAGCTCGGCAGTCTGGGACAAAGGCAAAGTGCTGCGTTTGTTGGCGCACGGCCCTTGAACCGAGATAGCGGCACGGCGCAACGAAAGAGACGCCGCCTTCTTCGATGGCGGGATCTCGGCCTGTGACCACGTACTCAGCACCGTACAATGAGGTGGTCCATGTTTTTGAAACGCTACTACGATCAAGTGGTTCAAAAAAGAGATTGTCGGTAGGACCAATACTTCCATCATCGATCCAAGACACGCGATCTTGGTCCCAAGCAAATTTGCACTGCGTAGGTGAACGGACTGCTACACTGGCTTCCGGGTCCGCTGAAACTTCCCCAATAAGATAGTAACCCACTGGACCAAAGCTACTATGTGGCTCTCCATAAGTAATACATGTTTGCTCCTCCGTAAGGACACTACTGAGGTAATTCCCAGGAACACATTTACTCATTCAACAATACGAGCTTACTGCACTGAGTGATGCGCGGGTTGAGAGTTTTAATAATTCCATGCTTGTGACTTATGAAGACTGGGTCGTCGGTGTAGCGAAGGACTTTCTTGACGCAGACCTTGCCGTCATAGGTGAGGCCAGTATCGATAGCAACACGGTCGTCTATAATTTGATCCAGTCGGATGGCAACACCCTGAGAACGAGTGGTGCTGCCAGTACGGAAGCAAGCGAAAAACCGCCGGAGATCGGCAAATCTCTTCCGGAAGTTTACAAAGTTTCACCGTAAAACTTTCCGGGTAAAAACATCCGATATAACAAAGTTCTCATGGGGTGTGGCTGTGTCGCAATAGTGCTAGCCTGCCTGCCGACAAGTCTGGTGCGCATAAACAAGCCGTCGATATTTCTTGTGGGCTCTAGGGCCTCAAGACATCTAAGCCGATTTGCTCTGCCGCGGTTGCGAGTCGGCCATCAAAGCACGCAAAAGCAGGTGCTTTGTCAGTGAGTGTCCAAAGTTTGACGCTCAGCACATCGGACTCTGTACCGCCACCTTCGTTGCACGCTTTAACTTTAAACGCCGCGTGGTTCCAGTCAAAAGTATGGACGGACACTTCCCTTGCACACTGCAAGACCTCTTCGCCAAGATCATCACCCACTTGTGCAAACTCACCAGTCCCCGCACGATCTTCAAAAAAGTTGATAGCTACTGGCGCCTTTTACAGCCTCCCAATTGAAGGTCAAAGTTTTTATGGAAGCTTGGACACTAAGCGT
This sequence comes from Myxococcales bacterium, assembly GCA_016699535.1. Classification (NCBI taxonomy): domain Bacteria; kingdom Pseudomonadati; phylum Myxococcota; class Myxococcia; order Myxococcales; species Myxococcales bacterium. The sequence continues at coordinate 516,845 of CP064980.1, read as the reverse complement.
TGGAGCCGTGGCAGGGGGATCGACGCTAATCAACTTAGACTTGCCATCCGCCGTCTCAAAGCCCTCGGGGCATAGGCTCTTCGTCGTAAAAGCCACAAAGACGAGGCAAAATCCTACGTTGATCTTCTTATAGTTTCCCGTGCTCAGATCTACATCGTCTTTTCATTCCTACCAAAGATCATCGACCATACCAATGAATCGTTGCTAAGTATCCAAATCTTTTTTGCGATTTTTTTCCACTCGGAGGCAGCTCGAATCCGAACAGGTCGATAGTGATATCAACCCGGTGAGCTCTAAGCCACCAAGAGTTCGAGGAATAGCTATCGATAGACTCAACACAAATGCTTAAATCTCTGCTGTTTTGCCTGCTTACATTGAGCGCCTGTGCGGATGAAGAGGCGACTTCCGTTGATGACCACGGCGATGCCGGCGAGGATCCATTTTCGATACCGAGTCTCGATGTCATACTAGTCGGCGCGGGCGCCTACAACGAAACCGACACACTCGAGCTGCCAAAGGGCTTTCAGTTGGGTCAATCGATCCCAAAGGCATAGCCGCACATATCCAATGTTGTGCTACCGCAGGTGCGCTCGGCGGAGTCGCTCCGCAAACCGCCGATCGACTGCTTTATATGCGCCACTTTGGGACGCCCATCACCCCCGTCATCGAGGGCTTCAGTACCCCCGCTCCTCAGCTGGCCTTTATCTCGCCAACCGAAAGCCAACAGGTCACCAGCCCTGTGCGAGTTAACCTCAACTTGCAGAGCTGTGCATTCGGCCACATCCTTATTGAAGAATTCAACACCAGAGATGAAGTGATCCGTACTCTTGTGAACTCGCGCATCGAAAGCAATGAATGGGTGTTTGTTTTTGATCCCGGTCCAGTCCGCCTGCGCGCCCAGTTTTGCGACTACTTCGAACGCTGCACAGACCCTCAAATCCTCGATTTCACAGCCCTACCAGCGGCCTCAACCATCTATCTGCCGATTGCATTTCATTAGAGGGCAACGACAAGGGTATCGCAAGGCCTACCTTCTTACTTGCTGCAAAGCTTGCAGCTGTCGAAACAACCATTTCTTTGTATCGTTGGTGCGTATGAAAACCGCAGCATCTTGTACGTCGGCGTAGCTTTCATTGTGACTATACCTTAGTGTTGTCTCAAGATCGTTAGCGGTTTTATTAACCCAGCGGTCAAATCCTGGTATATCGTTTTTGTAATCTGGTGGAGCTGACACGGGATAGATGCTTTCCATACCAGCATTTAAGAACTCCCTGGTCACACCTAACCCATCGGATATAAGTAAGGTCGTTGGGAGGCCCATTATATTATGCTCCGGATTCGCAGCGTATTGTGAAATCGTAGCAGCTTCTTTAACCACCAGGTTCATACCATCAGCCCGACTCGTAGCCATAAGCACATCAGATAATCCCATCAAATAAAGCGCATAGAGCCAGTCATTGTAGTTGTAATAGAGAATCGGTCTCCAGGGTTGACCTACATCGTAAAACTTTGCATCACCTTCAGTATAATCAGGATGTTCTGCATACTCTTGGTTAATCTGATTGACTAAATTGATTACAGCGTCTTTGTAAGCTGCATACTCAGGAATATTTTCACGAGTTGGAATTAGGATTGATATCATACCCACGGAATATTGACCGTCTGTTTCATTTCCGGCATACAAAGTTCCGTTGTTTCTCTTTTTCTCCAACAGCGCTTGATAAGCTTTCATGCCTGCATAAACACCTTTTGCGGGGTCAAGACGCTCAGTCCGTAAAATAAGTTTATTTACTGTACTGCGATAGTATTCAATAGCAGCGATTTTTTGTTTATAGGTTGCGAGATCCTCGTCGTTGGGATTGTCGGGCAGATCTTTTCGCGCACGCGCCTCGTTGTACTTACCAATAATGTAGTCTGGATCAATCGAAATCGGATAGGCATCCACAAGCGTCAAATGGTTTTTATAGTATATCCGAATACCTTGTCCCGCATTTGGCGATGACACAACTTTGTCAGCGCCCAAAAACGCTTTAACTGTGGCCACAAAATTCAGGGCATCATCGACGGTTTGAAATCCTAGCACATCAGTGGCGAGCATCGACTCAAACATTTCAATGAACCAACTGCTTGAGTTGTTACCATTGGGAAAACTTCGACTGGCTTGGTAGAGCCAGCTATCAGCTTTCGGCCATGGAATATGCGTGAAGTGCAAGGTTTTTACGCAATCACAGCCCGTGGCTTGCAATTTTTGCTTAAGCAGCCCTGGCAGTAAATAGAGTTGGTAATCGTGCAGAATCACATAGTTTGCAGTGTCATCGCGAAGAGCAAGGTCAGCCACAGCATCCGCAAATTTCTGGTTCACGGCTTTGTACCCGTTATCCCACTTATCTTGTTCAGGCACACCAGCAAGTGGAATACCATGTTGCACAAACCACAAAAAAGGATTGGCAATGTTCTCATAATAGCCATCCACTTCGGAAACGGTGGGATGGACGTAGGCAATCTTCAACGGATGAAAGTCATCAGGGTAGCCCTGATCAACAACGGTGTTCCTGCTTGTCAAACCCGTCTTTGACACTTCGACCAGACCTTGACCATCGAGAAAATTGGCTTCAGAACCACCTTTGGCACGGGTCACCCAAGTCACCGGCGCGTATTTCAACATGCTTTTCAGGCCAGTCACCACGCCTCCTGAGCCGATGCTGGTGGAATAAAAGCCGTCATGTGAAGCATTGATCCCATAGGGAGCCCCGTCACTCGCGATGATTATGGATTTGGTCTGATTGGCAGTCAGTGAACTCGTGATGGCGTTAATTTGCTCATCTGAAACTGAGGTGTCGCGCTGCACTTGAGCGAGCGTCGTGCCCGAGATGTCTCCGACGCGCTTGACTGGCTGGCAAGCCCCAATCCACAGCAAGCCAAGGGAAAGCCCTAAAAACAGTGAAAATCTACGTCTAAGCCGCAACATGGTATATGTCTCCTGTCCCGGCGTCGTTGCAATATTTGTGCCGAGATTCATCTGCTATTTTTGGCCCAAAGCGTGCTATGTGATGAGGCCAAGAAAGCAAAACCCCAGGTCAACATACCCTAGGGCTTGGGAATTGAGACCTCACCGACTTGTCGTCAGGTATGACCACCCAACCTACCCGTTACATAGCAAGAAAAAAAAGACGATGTTTTACATTAGTCTAGGCAGCTATCATCGGTGCCCAACCTAAGGGAACCCAAGAGGTGGCGCGGCATAGTTTTTGCTTGTTCACTCATTCATTATGACGGCTCCGAACATACGGTTTTTGCTCTTACCCATGTTGGCCATGCTTCTTGCTTGCCAACCCCAAACAGATTCAGAAGCTCAGCCATTGTTGGACGACTCATCTAATGCTTATACGGCCCCGGGGCAGTCGGCTGAAAGCCCCTGTCATGTCGCCTGGGAGGCCAACCCTTTATTCTTGGGTCTTGACGGCACTATTCAGATTGGAGCGTGGTTTAATGACGTGCTTGAGCTGGGCAAAGCTTACTTCCTAGGGAAACCCTTCGAAGCCATATCCGCGCTCCTTAGGCCGCAATCTCTCGATGCAACTCTCTTTCATCAAAATGGTGAGGGTACCGAACTCGTCTTTGAAGTTGAAACAGGCATGGCGGGAGGTACCGTAAGTTGCACCTTCGGTGAACAGTGGCGACAAACTGGGGATGTTGTCTGCTTAGTGACCCATGTATCTGACGGGATTAGTTTTGCCGTAACGCTCGGCAAGGGCGGAATCGTTGAATGCGAAGATGCCCTTGCTGCTGCTGCCGCTGAGGCCACTCAAGCCGCCGGACCTGAACTTGCCGAGATTCAAGATGCCCTCCCGCAAGAAGACGAAACCATGGCCTGCGGTTGCAGCCTTACGCAAAATCAAGTTCCTGAAACAGCCAGTCCTGAAGTCGTTCGCGCGCTGATACTCGATTCCGCTGCTCGAATGGCTGCTGCATCAGCCAACAATGAAGCTCCCGAGCCGGCAACTACTGAAGCGCCCCAGTCAATTACTTCATTACCCGGTTGGGTCTGTGCCAACATCACGACTCTCTCGAAGCCGGAGGCTCTTGCAGCCAACCAACAAGGCTGCACACAGGCTGGCTTACTCTAAGCTGTCTATATTTCTCACAAACCAATTTTGCCAATCGGATGGTCTATGACATGATTGAAGCTATGCAAAAGCTGCAAAAAATATGATTTGACCACCACAAAAAGAATGTTTTTCGTATTAGGGGCTCTAGGCCCAAGACCGCAGAGCATACGCAACATCGATTTTGTATTATTGCCATCGCAAGTATAGCTGCGACAGGAGGATTGCTTTTTGGTTTCGATACGGGAGTAATTTCTGGGGATCTGAACTTCCTAGAAGAAGGCTGGAAACTAAGCCCTGCACAACTCGAATGGGTCAGCTTGTCGGTACTGTGTTAGGCGCAACGAGCAGCTGCCGCATCACCGACATATAGGGTCGAAAGAAAGTCATTTTGATCACAGCCTTCATCTTCGGCGCAGGCGTAATCATGACCGGTCTTGCACCCTCCGTCGAGTTGCTCATCGTTGGCGCATTGTCATTGGCGTCCGAATCTGCATGTCTTGATGCTTGATTGCGTATATGTGGACGGGGAGTTTTTCCCACTGCCTGCTCCCAGTGACTCGGAGCTCCTGAGGATGGCCGAGCAAGTCAGCCGCAAAGTGTTGGCATATCTCGGTGACGATGATTTTGTCCAGCCCAGCGATGATTCAGCGCTACCTTATCTTGCCGCGGGCAGTGCGCAAGGCAAGATCGCTATCGGTCATCAACAGATAAACGTGCTCGCAGCCCATGCCAAAGACCGTAGCGAAGTCATACCCGTGCCTGATGCTGCAAACAAAACTCCTCAACTCGATTTGTGGGGTGATGAGCCAGTTGAACCCAGCTCAACCCCTTGTGCCAAACTTCTCGCCAGAGTCTTCAAGAGCGATGCTTTGTTCTGCACTGCTGCCCTTGGCCGCGCCGCTACCCGCACAGCCGGAACAACGAACTTGTCGATCGACAGTGATCTTTTTACTCACACCAAAAACAGCTTCAGGCAAAGAAAGCTCTATGTTCATCTCGATGTCTTTGGGCAGAGAGGATTCCCGCTTCTTTTGAAACAAGTCGCGAAGACTGTCCATCACTTCAGTAAAATCGACGCTTTGATGGATTTGATGGCGATCAAAAGCCGCATGTCTTAAGCGGTCGTACTGTTTGCGCTTATCGGGATTCGACAGCACTTTATAAGCCTCGACGCACAAACGAGAAGCCTCGGCGCTTTGTGGGTCCTCCGGATTGCGATCTTGATGCAGGCGGGCAGCTTGCGATAGGCCCGTTTGATCTCATCAAAGGAAGCCTGGCGCTTCACTTCCAGCCATTCATAGTAATCCGCGTTTGATGGGTCCGCGTCGCGGCAAACTCTAGCATGAAATATGCAAAATGCAGCAGGATGAAAGTGTGTAAGGAATGGTGATTAGCGCATGAAATCCAGAGCTTGAACGAGGCGTCCGAGCATATCCGCGCCGTGCATCATGTTGTCGATAAGGTTATGCCACTGAACCTCTTCGCTGAGCTCCGGATCAGGCTCATCAAGAGCCTGCCCTACGCTATGGCTTTGCTCTGCTAACTGGTAGCCTGTTTGGTGTATAAGGTTGGCAACTTGCTGAAAAAGCTCATCTTGAAGGTCCTCATCTTCCATGCCTGCCAGGTAGTTTTCCAGGGCAGCCAATATGGCTTCGGCTATGGCTTCGATATTTTCAACCTCGGCGTTCATCCCCAGTTGAGCGATGATCGCCCCGGTCTCTTCGTCGATGTCGCCCAAAGCTTTGTCGATTATGTCAATCGAGCTTTGGAGATGATTCTCGTCTGGCTGCAACTCGGTGTAGTCTGCGAGCAACTCTTCAAGAACTTCGCGCGCTGAATCGAGTCGAGCTCTCTCGTGCAGTGCTTCGAATAGCTCCTGGATAAGATCGTCTAGGGCATCCGGTTCATCGCCGAGATCCATAAACGAACCATCGTCCATATACACGATCCAAAGCGCTTTAGGCTCACCCAGCACAAAGCCTTCCGCGATCGCTGTGCCGTAGCGCTGTTCTATGTCAAACAGAATCGAACTCCAATGGTGCGTGCTTTGAGCATCTTGCAGTAGATACCCCTCACGGTGATGGCGTAGCCACTCGATGAGTTCAGCCGCAACGTCCCATACCGTTTTCAGATAAGTGATAATGTTTAGCTGCGAATCGATACTCCGCACCGCACGATCGATAGCGAGCATATGTCCTGCAAACGAGCGAGCATCGAGCGAAGCGCTTTGCGCTTGGTAGTGCATCACGAGGAGTTCGGCGGCAATGATTTGCTCGGCTGAGCTGAGCTGAGAGGATTCGTAGTGCTGCAAGTGCTTGATCTGATTGCGCACCGATTCGGTGAGTGAGCTTGCCACTCGAGCAAAAGTATCTTTGCCCACTAGCGTGAATACAAACAAAGTCAGAACGGCGGCGGCCGCAGAAAAGAAGTCGAAAGAAAAAGAAAAGGTTCCCAATAGGGTTGTGATATCTGCATACGACCCAAGACACTCCTCAGCACTCTGTTGCTCGCAGAGCTCCTTATCTTCAGCGTCCGCACATCGCGTTGCGATGCAGACCATTTGATGGACGTTCACATCATAGAGCGCGGCCCCTGAAAGACTAGAGGTTTCGTCATGAGACGGACTGGCCGTACAGGCTGGAAGTTGAAGCAAGGAAAGGGCGCAGAGCGTGGAGATAAAGGGCAGGGAGAACTTGACCATAGCCGCATAGCGTTTGCAATCTCTGTACCAACAAGGGATCAAAAATTACCAAGTAAAATCATATTGGTGCTCGTGGGATTAGGCTTGCTAGCGGGTGTCCTGGACCTTTTTAGATGGGGTACACCGACACCAGCGCCAACTTGCTCGGAGCTCAGGCTTGTGACAATCAGCTATGGGGTTCGCCGTCGAAAGTGAGTTCAAATGTGGGACGATCACTGTGTTTGGCAAGGCAGAGTGCGGCAGGGGCATGAACGGCTTGATCTTTGGCTCATGGCTCAGTCACTTGGATGCAGTCGTATACAATATACAGAATTGATCCAGGCAGGATGTGTTTGAGTCAATGGCCAAGTTGCCAAAAAGAGTTGTCTACTCAACGACGGTGATCGCATTGAACTGTTGGCCTTGCCCGAGCCTCGCGACTTTGTGCCTGTTGCGAATCCCATATTAAAGCTTGATGTACGCTACGAAGACTCCGAACTGATTACGATCAACAAACCGGCGGGTATGCCATGCCTTCCTTTACGTGAGCGGCAATCCCAAACGCTTTCCAAAAAACAAGAGCAAAATGACAGCAAGTCGAGAAACGGCCGAGAACGATTCGCTTCGTGGCACCATGATCGATGAAGTCCATCGTGCTGGAGCAGCGAGTCTAGTCAAAATTCGCATTCATCGGGGCCAGCGTCATCAGGTCCGCGCCCACATGGCCGCAATGAGCTATCCCCTAGTCAATGATACGCTTTATGGTGCGCGTGAGGTGCCACACAAGAAGGGCTTTCGTTTGCACTGTGAAAAAGTTGTTCTCAGGGCGGATGCAAAGAAAAATAGGCGCGAAATCAAAGCCCCTCTTTCAGTGGCAGAACTTGCCAAGTTTGTCGTTAACTTGTCTTGAAAACGCCAAATTTGGCATGTTTTTTGGCCAAAACATGCCACTTCAAGCCCAACTCAATCGCATTACATGCGAGTTCAACACCCGCCCTCGCGAGACCCTGAACTGGTTGACCCCGGCACAGTACTTTCACTGTCGTGTTGCACTAGCCTCTTGAATTCATCTGTGTCCCAAAACTTAGGTTCCAGTTTTTTCTGTTGAGCACTCAGGTCAACAGGGTTACGAGGTGATAGCTTGGTGGTGGCCGCCGCCAGTTGAGGAGCAAAAAGCGCCTAGTGCTGGTGCTGCTTTCAGTAACGGCCGTGCCTATCTGGCTTCCGAATGACAAAGAGGGGCAGTAAAAAATTCAGCCAGCATCTGAGAAGTGCTGGCCTGCCTTAGAGCACTAAGAGTGGTTAGCGATCATCACGCTTAGTGCCGCGAGAGGCGCGGGCGCGGCCGGCGCGTTTGGCGCGATACAGAGCGCGGTCAGCAACGGTAATGAGCCGTGATGCAGGAGAGGGTTGGAGGTCTTTATCGTGTCGTGTCTCTCTAAGACAGCTGCGTAAAGTCGCAATGCCGATGGAAATTGTCATTTTAGGAAGGTTTGATCCTTCGGGGGTGGGGCCTGCAACTTGAGTTTTGATGGCGTCCAACAGCTCACGCGAGACGCCCTCGGCTTGTTTCATGGATAGGCCAGGACAGATTGCTACAAACTCATCACCACCAAAGCGAAAAACCGTGCCGCGATCACTGAGCGTATCTTGCAGTGCATTTGCCGTTCGGCGAATGGCTTCGCTTCCGTAAGGATGTCCCATACGGTCGTTGAGTCGCTTCAGCCGATCCAAATCTGCAAATAAGACGGCGACATCACCATTCGTAGCTTGAGCGGTTTTGATGTCCATCTCCAAGCGTGCACCGAGGCTACGGACATTGAGAATGCCGGTTAAAGGATCATAAAGAGCAAGTTCGTTTTGTTTGAGAATATCAACAGCGTTGAGAATGGCTCGGGAAATATAACCCGAAAAAAGCTCAACGAGTTGCATGTCGCGTTCGGAGAATGCTTTTTTACTTTTGCGTTGCACCAGAACGAGAACACCACAAATCGCACTTTCCAAACGTACCGGGTAAGCCACGAGTGATTTTCCGCTGATATCTGCGATGCCGTCCATTTGAGCGCGAAGCTTTTTCATCGTCTGATGATCGGAGCGCGCGATAATCACGCCTTTTCTATAGACTTCGCCCTCAATACCCCGCTTTTGGCTCAGTGTGCTGCCAAGGACATCGGGCGCAATATTGCCCACGACCGCGACTACGCTCAGAGGCGAGCCATCCGTGCGGCGCCTCAGTTTAGGATCATCCATTAATAGAAACGCGCCATGGCTGGGAACCAGGCGCGTGGCCATGCCCAATGTGTCTGCCAAAAAAGCCCCCATCGGCGGCGGGGTGACCACACTGTTGCTCCGTCGCTTGCGACGTAAGAATGGACGCAGCTTGTCATCGGACAACGCATAAGAAGCCATAGACCTCCAATAGTAGAAGCGATCCGAGAGATAGGCCAGAAACTGGGTAAAAACAGGGAGTTAGAGGTAGGTTGCTGTGCCATAGGCCCTTCGGAGTGAAAGGCGGTGATGGGCGATGGCGTCCCAAGTTAAGGCCTCGTAAAATGCCCCTGCAAATAGGCGGTCTTGAGTAGATGATAATTTGGCCAAAGTACGCTTTGCCATGCTGATTCAGGGGTGATAGTCTCCCGGCTCTTGAAGGGACTGCCTCAGCTTGGCTCCCGTCGCCAGCTCGCGGTATTTCCCCGATGACAGCGTCAGTTTTTTCACGAGAGTACTTGCTCTTGTTGCAAAAACTTCATCTTCCTCGGGAAAATATCAGCTTCGCTGACTCGGTTCGCCAAGCTGAGGCAGTCCCTTGACGAAAAGAAGGACAAATTGAGTAAAAAACACGCTGAAAAGGCCGAACTTTATCGGAAGATGCTTCTCATTCGTCGCTTTGAGGAAGAGGCTGCACGTGCTTATGCCCAAGGCAAAATAGGTGGCTTCTTGCATCTGTACATCGGACAAGAAGCCATTGCCGTTGGAGCCGATGCGGCCTTGCATAAAGACGACTATGTTTTTCAAACCTATCGTGATCATGGAACAGCAATCGCTCGCGGAATGACAGCTCGTGCTGCGATGGCGGAACTCTATGGCAAAGACACAGGTTGCAGTCGTGGCCTTGGTGGTTCGATGCACTTTTTCGACGTCGAGAATAATTTTCTTGGTGGCTATGGTGTTGTCGGTGGCCATGTTGCTGTTGCCGCGGGTGCAGCGTTCAAAGCAAAATACCGCAAAGAAGATCGCGTGGCGGTTTGTTTCTTTGGTGAAGGCGCGACCAACATCGGTGGTTTCCATGAAGGAGCGAGCCTTGCGGGGCTTTGGAAGCTCCCGTTGGTGCTGATTTGTGAAAACAACACCTACGCGATGGGCACGCCTTTTCATCGCACCTCACCGTCCGATACCATCACCTCAAAAGCAGCTGGCTACGGCATGGCTCACGATCGTTTTGAGGGTGGCGATGTTGAAGAAGTTCAGACACGAATTGCTGCTGCTGCTGCCAGGGCGCGTGAAGGCGGCGGTCCCACCTTGATCGAGATCATGACCTATCGTTTTCGCGGTCATTCGATGAGCGATCCAGGCAAGTATCGCAGCCGCGAAGAGCTTGAAGAACGGAAGAAGCACGATTCAGTGCATTTGTATCGCGAGCGTTTGCTCAAAGTTGGCGTCGCGGAAAATGAAATCAAAGCGCTTGAAAAAAGCGTTGAAGACGAAGTGATGGACGCAGTGCAATTCGCCGAGCAAAGCGAGCCAGCAAAAACCGAAACCATGTACAACAGTATTTACGCCCCGTAGTCGCTATGAAAACTTTACGTTACAGAGAAGCCCTCCGCGAAGCCATGATCGAAGAAATGGAGCGTGATGATTCCATCGTCCTTATGGGGGAAGAAGTAGGACATTACCAAGGTGCTTACAAAGTCACCGAAGGCATGCTGGACAAGTTTGGTGATACGCGCATCATTGATACGCCGATTGCTGAAGCAGGCTTTGCTGGCATTGGTGTTGGCGCGGCCATGACGGGCCTAAGACCTATTATCGAGTTCATGACTTGGAACTTTGCGTTTGTTGCCTTTGATCAAATTGTGCAAAACGCCGCGAAAATTTATCAAATGAGTGCTGGTGCTATCAAGGTACCCATTGTGTTTCGTGGTCCAAACGGTGCTGCACGCCAGGTTTCCTCGCAACATAGCCATGCATGTGAGCCCTTTTATGCCAACGTGCCAGGGCTTTGGGTGTGCGCACCATCGACTCCCGCGGATGCGAAGGGGCTGATGAAAACCGCCATTCGCGACAATAACCCGGTGGTGTTTCTCGAAGGTGAAACACTGTACGGCGTCAAAGGCGAAGTTCCTGAAGAAGAGGTGCTTATTCCTTTTGGTAAAGCACGCATTGCTCGCGAAGGCTCGGACCTCACAATCGTGACCTGGGGACGTCCTTACTACGAAGTGATGCAGGCGGCGGATAAGCTTGCTGAAGAAGGTATTGAGTGCGAGGTCATCGACCCACGCACCTTGAGGCCTCTTGACCATGAGAGCATTGTCGAGAGCGTGAGAAAAACAAACCGATGCATTGTTGTGCACGAGCACTGGCCCTATGCGGGTCCAGGCGCAGAAATCGTTGATCGTGTGCAGCGTGAAGCCTTTGATGATTTGGATGCTCCAGTGTTGCGCGTTGCTTCCTTGGATCTTCCCATGCCCTACGCCACCAACCTTGAAAACCTAGTGCTTCCCGATGTCGATCGCATCATCGAGGCAGCCCACAAAGTCACGTACAAAGCATAAGCTATGGCAAAAATTATTGGACTCCCAAAACTTTCTCCCACCATGGACGAGGGCACTTTAGTGCGCTGGGTCAAACAAGAAGGCGAAGCCGTTGACACCGACGACTTGCTTGCTGAAGTTGAAACCGACAAAGCGACCATGGAGTTTCGCTCTTTTGATAAGGGTGTGCTGCTGAAGCAGCTTGCCCCCGAGGGCGCGGTGCTCAGTCCCGATGAACCCGTCGCTATCATTGGCGATAAAAGCGATGACATTACGAAGTTAATTGAGGAAGCTAAGAAGCATCAACCCTCAAGCGGTGCTGCATCAGAAGCAAGCGGTTCTCAGAGTAAAGCGGCGGATAAAAGCGAAGCACAGAATCAAAGTTCAGCTCCAAGCACTTCTTCTGTCTCTCAGGCAGCGGCTCCTTCGTCTTCGGTGACGTCCAGTGGTCGCATTAAGGCATCTCCTCTGGTGCGCAAGCTTGCCAATGAGCAAGGCATCAATCTACATGGTGTAGCAGGCACAGGTCCTGGTGGCCGCATTATCAAGCGCGATCTTCAAGGCGTATCCGGAGGCGCTGGCTATCAAATCATTTCTGGTCCACCCAAAGTGGTCCCGCTTTCGCAAATGCGAAAGACCATTGCCCGCAGGCTTACGCAATCAAAACAAGAAATCCCACATTTTTACCTGACGATCGACGTTGATTCCGATGCGCTGTGGGCAGCTCGTCAACAAATCAACACAGAGCTTGAAGAACGTGGTCAAAAAGTTTCGGTCAACGACATCATTATCAAAGCCTCGGCTAAAGCCTTGCGTAAAGTCCCTGCGGCCAATGCTTCGTTTATGGGTGATAGCATTCACTATCACAATCGAGTGGACATCTCGGTGGCCGTAGCTGTGCTCGATGGCCTAGTCACACCAGTCATTCGCTCGGCAGACACCAAGCCCCTCGCCGTGATAGCGAATGAAGTCCGCGAGCTTGCAAAGCGCGCTAAAGACAAAAAGCTCAAGCCTGAAGAGATGCAAGATGGCACCTTCTCGATTTCCAACCTCGGCATGTATGGTATCGAAAGTTTTTCAGCGGTGATCAATCCGCCTGAGGGTGCAATCTTGGCCGTAGGTGCCGTAAGGCAAGAGCCGATTGCCCGCGATGGACAACTTCTTATTGGACGACGCATGCGTATGACTTTGTCCTGCGATCACCGTGTCGTCGATGGCGCTGTAGGGGCAGAGTTCCTTGCTGCTTTACGTTACTACCTTGAGCAGCCACTCGCGCTTTTTGTTTAGTGTGTCTTGAGTGTGGCTAGCACAATAGGTGGCTGTGCCCGAAAGCTTTGGCTTCGGAGGGAAAGATCTTGCCTGGGTTGAGAATACCATTGGGGTCAAAGAGTTTTTTGATGCGTTTTTGGTAGTCTATGAGCGTTTCGCTTTGCTCGAGGCCTAGATAAGGAGCTTTGAGAATCCCGACGCCGTGCTCGCCGGTAAGGGTGCCACGAAGTGCAACGACTTTTTCAAAGAGGGCCTTAATGGCTTTTTCCACTGTCGGTCGCTCCGCAGGATCATCCCACAAAAAGTTCATGTGCAGATTACCATCGCCCGCATGACCGTAGCTTGCGGTACGAATCTTAAATCGTTCACTGAGCTCTCTTCCGTAATCAACGAGGTCTCTTAGTTTATCTCGCGGAACCACAACATCTTCTGCTAATTTAAAAGCAGCTCTCTCGCGTAAGGCATGCGACATTTCTCGCCGAGCACCCCACAAACGACTGCGTTCTTGGTTGTTTTTCGCGACAAGGACCTCTATGGCACCGCATGTTTCTAAGACTGCCGCGCTTTTTTCAAGATCGCGGTCAACTTGCTGCTCTGAGCCATCGAGTTCCATAATGATCATGGCTTGGGCAGATTTGGGAATGTCCAGCGCGGCTTTGGGACGCAGTACGTCCAAGGTCTCTTGATCTAAAAATTCATAGCAGCGTGAAATGATCCCAGCGCGTCCCATGGCTGTCACTGAGTCGAGAGCCGAGCTATTGTCTTTGAAGAACACCGCCAGTGTTACGATTTTTTCGGGTAGGGCTAAAAGCTTGAAGGTTGCTTCAGTAATAACGCCAAGTGTGCCCTCGCTGCCTACGAGCAAGGCGGTTAAATCATATCCGGTCACGCCTTTTAGAGTGCGTTTACCTAAAGAAAGTATTTCCCCTGCTGCGGTGACTACTTGCATGCCAAGGACGTAGTCGCGAGTGACGCCATACTTGAAGGCGCGGGGGCCGCCGGCATTTTCTGCAATGTTTCCACCGAGCATGCAGGAATCAAGCGAGTTTGGATCGGGCGGATAAAAAAGAGCTTCGTTCTCAACGCTACGTTGCAATTCTCCAGTGATCACACCAGGTTCCGCCACGCAAATAAAGTTATCTCTATCGATTTCCTTGATCTTCTGCATGTGCTCGACACTGAGCACGATGCCTCCGGCTAGTGGCACTGCGCCACCGGTACGTCCCGTGCCAGCTGCACGAGGAGTGACCGGGATGCGATAGTGATTGGCGATACGTAAGGTTTCAGCAATGTCTTGAGCAGAGCGAGCTCGCAGGACAGCATCGGGTTGATGAGGTTCCGCTTCGCTGGTATCAATCGCATAGCTTTCAAGTACGTCGCTATCAGTGATGATCTGATCCGATTTTAATTTTTTGCCGAGTTCAATAAGAGCGGCATCCATGTTTTTATTTAGCGCAGACAGAGTCATGGTGTTGACGGGTGGTCGTTGTACTCTTTGTTTTTGGATTTAGCGTCAAGCAAACGACTAAGCAAGCGCAAAAAACTCTCGCCTACTCCCAGTGCCATATAGGCCCCGAGGAGCCATATCAATGTGACACTGATGTGATAGCGTAGGGCAAGCAAAATTCCTGGGATGATGGCAAAGAGTACGAGGGCAACGCTCTGCGCGTTCAGTTTCAGATCTTTGAAAGACCTAAAACGCAGCGTGCTTACCATGAAAAACGATAGAGCCAGGACGAGCACCATGACGAAGACGGGTGAGCCGGGAAAGGGAAGATCCAGTGCGTGGTTTGCAGCAACCAGAGAAACTAAGATCCCGGCTGCCGCAGGTATGGGAAGCCCTAGGGTGTAGGCTTTGGGTTTATTCGGTGCACCAACTGGGCTAACGGCTAGGACGTTAAAGCGAGCCAGGCGCAATACACCAGCAGCTAGAAAACAAAAGCTTACGAACACTCCGAGGCCTGCAAGTTGGTGAAGGGACCATCGGTACACAAGTAACGAAGGCGCCAGTCCAAAGGAGATGACATCGGCCAACGAGTCAAGCTGAACACCTAGGCTACTTTGTGTCCGTGTGAGCCTTGCCACGCGTCCATCGAGGGTATCAAGAAACATCGCAAGCACGATGAATACAGTTGAGCGATAAAAGTCATCGGAGTTGTTTGCCTCGGCCACGATGATTGACGCGTAGAAACCGCAAAATACGCTTGAAAGCGTAATTAAGTTTGGGACGAGAAAAAGACTTTTGCGAAGCTGAAAACGCATGATTTAAACTTTTTTGCGATACGGATCCAGCGCATCAAGGACATCTTGAAGCTGCTGCCTTGATACGCTAACTCGAGTGGGCATACCACCGGATAAGCCTAGTAAACGTAGCAGATTAATACCACTGTCAAAACGCGCAGCGGCTGTGACAGTATGAGCATCGTAGACGATCGAAATAGCGGCTTTTTGCTGTCCAAGTAAAAGCAGCCAGGTCTTGTCGTAAGGAAGGTTGCTTTGCGTTGTGTCGACCACAGCCACCTCACCGCTAATTTGGTAGCGCTGAGCCAAAGCTTCCGATTGCTTTTCCATGGCAGCAAGGTCGGTTGCGGCCTCTTCGATCGTTCGAAAACTTACCCTGTCCTCAGCACCATGAACAAGATAATCCACAATGACGTCTTTGAGAGAATTGTCGCGTGGATGAGCACGAAGTGCGCGATCGAGCAGCATCCCTTGCTCGCTTGCTTTGCCTAAACGCGTGTCGATGGCCCATGCATCGTGATCGGCTCCTGCGTAAGGCTCTTTTCCTCCACGAATCCATTTGGCGGCGGCGCACAAACCATCAAAATCAACGTGGCAACAGATGGTATCGGGTTGACCATACTGCTCGACGAGCTCCTCGGTAATCATTTCAGGACAAGCGCCGTGTTGAGCTTTACTTCGCAGGAAAAAGCGCGGATTTTCTTCGTACTGAACATGTAAATCGTGATCGTGATGATCGACCCAGAGCAGCAAGCGGTCACCGAGTCCTTCAATGAAGGGACGCGTGACTTTGTTAAAGCTGGCGCCGCCTACCTCGGTGGCAAAGGCAATATCGAGCACCACAACGCTACCATCTAAACTTTTAGGCTTAGGTAGCTTGCGTGGAGTGCCGTAGGCTAAATCTGGCGTGACCATCTGGCGGATGATGCCAAAATTGGCATGAAATTACTACGATCATGCCAACTTTGTCTGGACGCTAAGTCTGTTTTATCTTCTAGGGATCAGTGTGTGGGTTTTGAGAGCTGGATTGCATGCTGTTTCGGATAGGCCAGTCCCGGAGCTGATGATGTATCGGTGAGTGCGTTTCTCGTCGACCATACCGAGTGCGCTAGCTGAAAGTAACAGTAGGAATTCACTTACCTTTATCACACAAATCGCATGGCTTTAGGGTCAATCGACGTTTGACCGGCTTTGAATCGCGTCCTATAGTTATAGTGCTAGTCTGTCGATACCGTGCTTAATTTTAGAAATACTTTTCTTGCCTTGATAGTAACTTTGGGAGCCTCCTGTGGTGGCTCAGGCTCAGAAGACACCGGAGACGCTGATATTTTACAAGATCAGGGACCTCCGATTAAAGCATGTGATCCGACGACTACTTGTGAAGAGCAAGGCGCGGTATGCGGTAAGATTTTCGATGGCTGCAAAGACATCTCGTGCGGTGCCTGTGAAGATAGCAGCATGATTTGTGTAAGCGGCCAGTGCGAGTGTCCCGAAAGTGGCAATGAGTGCGAAGGTCGTTGTGGTGAAATCTTCGGAGCTTGCCTTCCGGGAACCAGTGCGACCGAAACGATAAACTGCGGTGGATGTACTAACGAAAATCAAAATTGCTCGCCTTTCACCAACAAATGTGTCTTTGCAATCCTTACTTTACGCAGGAACAATGTGACGGCGAAGCGACGGACTTTGCTTGTGCTTACTATGAATGTCCGACAGATTCTCGGTTTTATCAATGCGCTATCGCGGGGAGCATCGGTAGCGCATACGATGTGTGCAGCCTTTGCAACAACCATAACTTCCAGGCTTGCGAAAGCGACGACCGTTGTGCCTATTACTATTGTGCAAATGCATGTCGAGTAGAAGGCACAGACCTTTGCGAAGTATGTCCAAGCGACTCGTCGTGTAACCCATGACTATGAAGGAGTACAACACACTATGAAGACCCGAGGATTTATTTCTAGGCTGCTTCTTGTGCTGCTTTGGGCTTGTTCAGGTTCCGATAAAGCCAGCGATGCTGGAGCAGATGTTATATTCTTTGATACGCCGGATTTTCCTCTTTCCGATGGCAGTCTATCGTCTGACAGCGACACGCCCAGTACAAGTTGCAGCAACTACACGGAACTGTCCAGCAATCTTCTGACAAACTCAGGCTTCGAAGCTGAAGCGGCTAACTGGACGGTATGGGAAAAGAACACAGCTTCAGGCAGCGCTATCGCGGATCTGTCGGCCAGCGTCGGCATGCCTTACTACAGCGCACCATTTGACGGTAGCTATTATGCACATATGCGACTCGCAGGTGATGGGTATCTTACAGGCTTCTATCAAAGCATTAGCTTGCCTGAAAACACCGTGGCGCTACGTTTTGAAGGCCGGCGCATCGTCAAAACAGAAGACACCAGCGGTAGCCACAACGTGACAGTGCGCACCCAGCTTAGTGCGGCGATACAAGACAATACGGACGAAAATAGCATGGAGCTTGATTTTATATCCCAACTCTCGCCCACTCCTGTGACGATGGTCGGAGCCAACGAGGCCTACGATTGGTACTTTTTTACAGGACCTTTGGTTGAGCTCCCCGATTTTTGGAAAAACATGCCTCCGGAGACAATCTATTTTCGTATCATTGCAGAGGCAGGAGCAGCCGTTGCGACAACCGGTACCACCGATTTTCAGCTCGATTATCTATACCTGCGTGCCTTCTCCTGCGCCGACTAAGAGCATCCTCTAGCGCTCGTAAAAAAACTCATTCAATAGGCGTAGCGCAAGCTATCGGTGTTAATGTCAATGTAAGCGACATGGGGTGCGCCTGCTTGATCGAGAGCCAAGGCAGCAGCAGCAACGGTACTTGAAGAAACAAGCGGTTGTGTGCCCCAGACACCACCAAGGTCGAGCACACCGAACTGTGTTGTTCCTGTAGCGTACGGTGTGCGATACAGCGCATAGGCTATGCCAGCGTTATCGACAACAATGAAAGGCCGTACTTCAGGATCGATGTGGCTATTTTCGGCGATAACTAGGTAACTCCAGCTCGCATCGTTTTCGGCTTTGATTACGTGTCCCACATGCTTGGCGAACACATCGCTGTAAATCAAGTGCAGCTTTTTTTCACTATCGAGAAACAAATCAAAAGAAATATCGGCAGCGCTTACTCCATCTTCCCAACTTACAATCGTTTCAGGCGCTTCCCAGCTATCGCCATTGCGCATAATGTATTTGAGTTCGCCTTGATGCTTATTGCCGCGAGTGTAATCAAAATACACGATGTGGCCTTTACTGTCGCCACGTTGCCAACGCATCGCGACAAAAGCCCCTGCTTGACTCAACAGTCCTTCGGTAATTTTAGAACTCGACCAAGAACCACCTGTGTTGCTGGCAAATCTTAAACTATGACCTTCGCCGCCGTTGGCAGGATCGTAGTAAGCAATGCGTGGTGTATCGTCACCCGCAAAGTCCAAGCCAGGGCCACCATTGCTAGTTGCTACAAGTTCGGGCCCGTTCCAGTTGCCATCGCTGTCACGCAAGGCGTATTTTATCTCGCCGCCTGCCAAATAGGCCACATGAATACGGCCTTGGCTATCCGCTCTGCTTACGACGTGGCTTACCAAGCTGTCTGTGCCCACTGCGGTCACAATATCCCAGTCTGCGGGCTTATACACATGGCTCAACGCAGCGCCTTTTTCCTTGGTAAAGATCACATGGGGCACATCGTCTGGATCAACTACCAAATCAACTGAGGCTTGCGCTGGCCAGGTATCCAAGCCATTGGTATCCGCAGCTTTTTCCTTGTTTTCCAAAAAAGCGCAGCAAGCATTGTCGCAAAACGCGTAGCCGTTGGAGCAGCCAGTTATTACGCAGCGACCATCATCGCTGCAGCTAAATGCGTTGGCGCCACTCTGCGTCGGGCACTCCACGCAAAACTCACCACAGAGCAAGTGGTTGTCGGGACAGCCTCCGTCAATGTTGGGTGTGATGACAACTCCGCCATCTCCGCTCTCTTTAGAGCCACCACAACTGCTCGCAAAGCACAAAAGGAGCATGACAAAAGTACGGCAAGCTTTTGATGGACCATACGACATCAGGGGCATTCTCCTTGGCCGTTGCAACCAGGCGCAAGCAGTATGGCCGTCCTTTTTTTCAGTACTAGTTTTTCCGGCAATGCTCCGCTATCTGATCTCTTCCCCACCGTGATCAAATAGGTCGTGTCTTGGCAGAGATTGCATAGTTTTGCCTCCGTTGGCACGATTTCTCGTTCACACTTCAAGTTGGGACCGGGACACGCATCTGGATCGAAGCGAAAGACGCCAACGGCTACGCCTTCGTCAACCGAAAAGATATGCTGTAGGTTGCCAGTATTTTCGTCCGTATTGACCCACTTGAATACGACTTCACTGTCCTCCGAACAGCCGTAGCTTCCGCTTCCATAGCCATCAAGAGAAAACTCAACTATTTCTTCATTTAGGGGAGGGACCGGCGTAAACGTGATAGGAATGGCAGTCTCACACGTTTCTCCAGCCTTAACCACCGCGCAGCTCCCTTGCTGGCAATTCTCGCCTTCGTTGCAAGCAAGGCCGCAGCCGCCGCAGTTTGCGCTGTCGCTATTAATCGAGGTGCAGCTCTCGCCGCACACTTGAAATCCAGCGAGACTATCGCACTCACACTGAGCAAAATCGCAACGCTCGTGGGCGCCGCAAACCACGCCGCAACCGCCGCAGTTGTTGTTATCGGTGCTGGTGTCAACGCATTCACCAAACTGCCCACACGCTTGGTAGCGCTCACCTAAGCCGTCGCAGCCTCCGCCAATGATGAGCCCGGCATCGAGATCGGTCGACGAGCCTGAGTCTTTTGAGCCAACACCACTATCGCCACCGCGGGGGTCGACGACGGTGTCACCACATCCGCTTACAAAACCGGATAGAAAAACCACAATAATAAGAATAAGATGCATTCAGCTTAGTCTGTCTATTGTACTACGATTAGGGCATTTGTCGACCAAAGTGGCGAGTTTTTCCTGTCATGGATTATGCTAGGATAACGCATGAAGATGCACATGAGTCATTCGAAGGTCCCGAGGCTTTGCGTCGCCTTTTTCTTAGTTATTTTGTTGAATGCTTGTGCCAAAGGCTCCTCAACAGAGGAGGATAGTGGCGTCGTCAATGATACGGATCCTTCTTGTTTGTTTGGGGGCTGCGATGCGGGACTGAACGAGCAGTGTGCGGCTTATCTCGACAAAGCGGCTTGCGATCAAGATTTTCAATGCAGTTGGTGTCCCTCAGAACTGAGTTGCGGTGGAGCGGGCAGTAGTTGCGCCAGCTGCGATGCGCTAACTGGCGGCGCGTGTGATTCGGCTCCTGGATGTCAGTTTTGTGGTCGCGATAGTGCGTGTGGCAACATCGATGCTGCCAACTGTGTTTGCAGTTCAGCAACGAGTGACAGTGCTTGTACGGGCGCTTGCGATTGGTGCAGCACTGCTCAAATCTGTGTGGATAGCGGAGCGAGTTGCGATCTTTCTGGCGAAAACTGTAAGAAGGCTACCAGTGTGCTGGACTGCGAAGCCGGCGCTAACGATTGTGTCTGGTGTGGTGCCTCCGATGCATGCTTCGCTGCTGGCACTACATGCGGATCACCTCGCAAGGTGTTTATCTCGAGTGTTGCGTACACTGGCAACATGGGTGGGCTGAGCGGTGCCGATGGCTTATGCCAGACTCTGGCCGGCAACGCTGGGCTAAGTGGAACCTACAAAGCCTGGCTCAGCGCACCCAATAACTCTGTTGCATCCCGCTTCAATACCAGCGAAATGACTTACCAGCTGGTTGATGGCACCAAAATAGCCATTGGCTGGTCTGAGTTGATCAGTGGCAAGCTTCGTTCTGCCATCGATACCGATGAAAACAATAACACCAGTCTATCCGTAAGCTCGGCCTCGTGTGACGGAAAAGTATCTGCTTGGACAGGCACCGACGCCACGGGGCAGAGTTTTTCATCGAGTCTCAGTTGCAACGGATGGACCTCAACAGGTAGCGAAAGTGCCGTACTTGGCGAAGCCACGGCGACGAGCTCAGCGTGGACGGTGAGCTGTACGCTGACAAATAGCCCCTGCTCTAGACAAGCGCGAATCTACTGCATAGAGCAAGCGGATTGAAGCGAGTTAAAAGATTTTAGTCTGCAGGTTAAGGATGAGCGTGTGGGTTTTGGGGGATGGACTGTATGCTGCTTTGGCTCGGCATGGCTTCCAAACCCACCACTGGCCTTGCATCGGCCGTCACTTGCTTAGCGGAAGATGTAATTAACTCAACCCAGGAACGAGTTGCATCGCTTTTCCCGTAAAAACTTTCTACCTCCGCTGTCGCTTGCAGCATTTCAAAGTGTCCGATGCTTTTGCCTTCTGCGATGAATTCAAGAATCAAGGCAGGCTCAGCTTTGACTTGTTTGTCCTTAAGCAGATCGTTTGGGGATTGTTTAGGCGCGAGATAGCGTTGGGCACGCAATGCTTCAACCTTCTTTAACCAGTTGCCATACAATTCATTGCGCTGTGTCGGGTTGGCCTTATCGACCCATTGGGCCTTCGCAGGCTCTCGCCTGTCGCGGTGAAGCAAGGTGCGCGTTTTGTTATCAACTTTCACGACAATTTCATCCACGTCTGCAAACTTAAAGCGCTGCATATTGCGCTGCATAAGTCGAGTCTGGGCCGATTCGAGATGGCGAATGAGGTCGGCTTTGAGCAAAAACACGGTATTCTTTTTTGGAAACTTCGCATAGCGATCAGCCGATCCGAAAGTGCTTCCGCCGATCATCAGTGTGTGTGTTTTGCCGTCGCATTTAAGCGTGAGTTTGTCTTTGCTGTTTTTGAGCCCAAGCTCTTTGAGCTCTTTTTTGCTTAGTGTACCAAGGGAACGAATAGCGCGCAGTGGTGTGATGTCGTTCACAAATTCATCGGCAGCTTCATTGCCCACAAAACTCTGCATTTGATTGGGAGCATTCTTTGTTTTGTTCTTGCTTTGGATCCACAAGAACTTCTTATCGCCTTTGCCGCGTACATCGAGTTTGGCAAAAGTGTTTTCGCTCGTAAAAGAGACCTCTTGCAAGTCGCTATCGTCGCAATCAACGATTTCAACTTCGCTGACTGGGCCTTCACTCTCTTCTTCATGGGTCCAGGTTTGATAAGCCCATAGTAGAGCGATAACTGCCAAGGTGGCATGAACCAATACGCTTTTCATGATCGAGCCTCCGATCGCCTGCGGCGCCGCCGTGCCATCCAAATGCCCAGCGCCAACAAGGGCAAAGGCAATCCAAAGGCTGTGGCATAAAACCAAATTTTATCTTCATCACGAGTATGTTCGATGGGAATATCTTCTTCTGAAGTCAGACTGGCTGCGATTTCTTCTTCGCCGATCAGCCAGCGAAGAGAGTCGACCAAGACAAGGGTGTTGCCAGGAACACGAATCAATTGGTCGGTAGCGAAATCGCCGTCGGCGATGACGACTACACGACCTTCTTCACCTTTGGGCTGGTTTACAGTGATCGCGGCCATCATGTTGTAGCTCTTGGAGCTTTCATTGCCGTTTTGTTCGTGATCGTCGTTCAGATCAAGAAAACTGTCGATCCCCGAACGCATGGGGAAAATCACCGATGGTTTCAAGCTTATCGCATCCGCTTTTTCTTCAAGTCGTGATAAGGCGCCGCCGCGTAAAAACACCGTAGCGGCTTCTCGGGAATGTCCACTCGCTGTGGTTACGGTTGGATGCGAAGAGTAGTTGTTGGTGAAAACGATTTCGTGATCCGCGGGCGTGAAGCTTCGACGCATATGCTGCTTTTTACTGTTTAGGATGCCTTGCTCGACCTTGATGCCCAGCAAAGAGAAGAAAGGTTCTAGGCCAGTCTCTGAGTCTGGATCGACATTCACCAGGACTCTTCCACCATGTTGGACATAACGGCCGAGCGCTTGCGCTTCTTCGGGTAAGAAGGCTTCGCGCGGACCTAAAATAGCAATGGCCCGCGTATCCGCTGGAACTTCTTGGGCAAGACCTTGCGCTAAACCAAGCTCTTTGGTTGAAATGTTAAACCGTCCGAGCAGTGTTTGTAGGTTTTGAGTGCGCTGTCCAGGAGCATCCCCGTCTTGCCCAGCGCTCGAGTATTCACGATGGCCTACGCTCAGATGCAAGGAGCGCGGGGGCCTAGTTAGCTTCGTAAGGTTTTGTTGAAAATGCTCATCAAGCTTTTTTAGTTTGCCTCGGGCAAGTTCCAAGTCATCGCCAATTTCAAAGCTTTGAGCTTTAGCGTTTTTTCCGTCGCCTTGAAGCAAAAGCACGATGCCGTTGCCGCGAATCCGATGCTGTTTGACCAGTTCTGGAGCGAGGGCATGGTCTTTTATTTCAACGCTGATTTTGCTTGAAGCTTTATCAATGCTTTCAAAATACGGCGTCATTTGGCCAAGGACATCGCTCACCTTGGGATAGAAAAGCACAACACGAACAGGGTCTCCAGAGAGCCTTTTGACCATGGAGAGCGTGCCTTCACTGGGCTTTGATGTTTTGAAATAGGACAAGTCACGTTTAAATTCGCGCTGTGATGCGACGTAGTTAACTGAAAACAGAAAAACTAACGACAAAGACAAGGTAAGTCCAGTCTTGGCAGCTCCGTGAACGCGGCGAAGCTCAACGGCCTCGCTAATCGGCATGCGACTATAGACAAATTCAATAAACAGATGAGTGCTTAAGCTAACGCACAGCACTGCGGGCCAAAATGCAGTCACGGCGCCTTTGAAATGCGCAGCGCTATCGCCCGTCAACCCAAAGAGTTCGATACCCGCATCACTTCGAGCAAAGTAAAGTAGCAAGGAAAGAACGATTCCCGCTGAGCTAAAGAGCAAATAGGCTTCGACTTTTTGTTTGGCGTCTTTTTCGCTGCGCCATTGCAAGATGCGTTGGGCCAGGCCACCTACGAGAAGAACAGCGCAAAGACCTAAAAAGAAAGTACGTACGCCGCCCTCACTAAGAATGCGCTCCGCGATAAATAAGCTTATGAGTCCAGCAAAGAGTAGTGAAGTTGAAAGGAAACGCGGCATGCCCGTTGTAGAATGTTGCTGCATTACTGCCACCTTTTGCTTTGCAAGATGCGAATCGAAGCAAGGAGACTGAAGTAGATCACTGAAAGATAGATAACTACGCTGCTTAGCTGAAGCAGTCCTCTTCGAAAGGGATGGAAGTGTTTAACATAAAGGGCCATGTAGGACATCATCGATGAAAGGGGAGGGTCGGTGACGCGTGCGATGTGCCAGCAGAGCACCGAAAAAACAAAAACGAGCACGCCACCGAGCAAAAGAGCAACGAGCTGATTGGATGCGATAGCCGACCCCAAGGTGCCTAAAGCTAAGCAAGCTGCTCCAAGCAGCAGCATGCCAAGGTAGCCTGCTGCAATGTGCCCAATGGAAATCTTACCGTTAACGAAGATAAGGGCAGGCAAATATAGCGAAAGCAATGTGATTACGGTGAGGAAAAGTAAAGCAGATAGAAACTTACCCATGACAATCTCAGATTCTTTGACGGGTGAAGTGAATAAAAGGATTTGCGTGCCGCTGGCTTGTTCTTCGGCAAACAGGCGCATGGACAGAAATACCGCGGCTGCGCCAGTGAGTCCGCCTGCCCAAAAGAAGAAAGTTTCTAGCACTTCGGAAGACAGTTTGGGGGAATCGCCGACGGCCATGGTCGTAAAGAAAAGCCCGTCAAGCAGCAAGACAACTGCAGCGATGATGTAGCCGGAAGGAGTTCGTAAATAGGCGCCGAGTTCTCTGCGGGCAATCAAGATGGCGTTATGCATGTTCACTCTCCTTGCTTTGCTCTTGTTGGCTCATTTGCACAAATGCTGTTTCAAGGCCACTTGAAAGAGTGTGCATGCCAGTCAGGCCAAGGCCAGCGTTAACAAGGGCTTTGCTCAGTAAGGCGCGATCATGATGTGGGATGGTCACTCGAATTCGCAAACGATCTTCAATCGATTCAATCTCGCTTTGCTTTACGTTTGGCAAAGTAGCAATTGCATTTTTAGCAGCTTCGGCCGTACCTTCAATTTCAAGCTCCATACGGAACTCCGAAGTAAAGCGCTTAGCGAGCTCTTCCTCCGTGCCTTCGCCAGCAAGAGCGCCTTTGTGAATCATCAAAATTCGATCACAGGTCTTTTCGATTTCCGTCAGGATATGGGAACTAAGCAAAATGGTATGCTTACCGCGTAAGCTGCGAATCATTTCACGCATCTCAACGATCTGAACTGGATCAAGGCCTTTGATTGGTTCATCAAGAATCAACAGGGCTGGGTCATGCACGATGGCTTGAGCAATACCCACACGTTGTTTGTAGCCATGGGATAAGGTGCCAATGACCTGGTTTTTGACCGACTCGATGCCACACAGGCGCAGTACCTCCGGCACGCGACTAGCGAGTTGCTCGCGGTCCATCCCACGTAAGCGGCCTGCAAAATCAATAAACTCTTTGACCGTCATTTCTGGATACAGTGGTGGAGTTTCCGGCAAATAGCCTATGAACCGACGACCAGATGGGGGCTGTCCTCGACATCAAATCCGCAGATTGAGATTCGTCCCGATGTGGGCAAGCTAAGACAGCTCAGCATGCGCAGAGTTGTGCTCTTTCCTGCGCCGTTTAGGCCTAAAAAGCCCACACATTCGCCTTCTTTGATGGAGAAATTTAGGTTTTTAGCGGCCCACAAGGAGCCATAGTACTTATTAACCTGTTCGACCTTGATCATGGTCGAAAATAGCTAACTCAGCTGGCCGTGGTGTCAAGATTTCACACCATAAAAATATCTAAATTTGTTGAATGATCGGCCCTGAGGTAGCGTCCAAACGCAGAGTTTCCAAGGAGTGCACGATGCAGACAGCAAGTTCTCTAAAATTACTAGCCTTTTTGGCCTTATTAAGTGTGGTTCCCATTCAGAGCGCAAGCGCAGATGCAGCTGAGGGGCACTATCGAGCAGGTCTTGAGCATAAGCGATCGGGCGATCTGGACGAGGCGCTCAAGGATTTTAATAAAGCCATCGCGAATCGGAAGGGATTTGCTGCCGCCCACTTGAGCCGGGGTCATGTCTTTCGAACCCAGGGCAATTATAAGCAGGCTTTGCGCGACTACGAACGCGTGATCGAACTCGAGCCCAAAAGCGCAGAAGGCTACGGTATGGCTGGCGCAACTTTGCTGCATCTCAAGGAATACGAACTAGCGGCGAAGAAGCTCGAGCAGGCTGTTAGACTTGATCCGGAAGAAGTCACGCATGCTTCGAATCTTGGCGCAGCCTACCGTCAATCCGGACGCATCGACGATGCCGTTGCAACCTACCGCAAAGCAAGCAAGCGCTTTCCAAACAACGTTGAACTTCTCAATAACCTTGGTGTAGCTCTGCGCAATCAACGCAAATACAAAGAGGCAGTTGTGGCGCTTGAAAAAGCCGTGAAACTAAAACCAAACGATGCAAACTTGCAGCTCAATTTGGCCATCACCTTGCGAAGCGCAAAGCTTTATGAACAAGCAGTTACGCACTACGACAAGGCCATCGCGCTTGGTATTGACCGACCTGCCGCGATTTTTGATTTGGCTGTCTGTTACGAGAAACTCGAACAAAACGAGCAAGCGGTACGTACCTATCAACGTTTCGCCAAAGCTATTCGTAAGTCCGATCCCGATGCCGCAAAAGAAGCTGAAAAACGAGCCAAATCTCTAGAATAAGTCGCATCCAGGGGGAGCCCGGGGGACATGCTTTAGGAAAATAAGTGAAATAATATCAATAGCTTACAAACCCGATCGCGAAACCGTTATCTTTGTTGACGGTTTCGCAGGCGGGCTTGTAAGTGCCTGTGGTCGTTTGACTATCTAGGGAAGAACATGTCCCCCAAGGCACTGGTCCTAGAGCTATTGCGCAAACGGGTAGGTTCACCCATATCGTTTCGTTCGATAGCATGCGATGTAGGAATATCGCCAAGCACAGTCATGCGCTATATTGAGATTTTCGAAGCGCTTTTTATTGTGTTTCGAGTAACCCGGCACTCACGCAACGTTGCACGTTCTCTTCTAAAAGAATCTAAGATTTATTTTTTCGACACCGGAATGGTGTTGGGAGATGAAGGGTCTCGTTGAGAGAATTTTGTTGCGACCTGTCTCCTGCGGTACGTGCACGGACTTGTCGATGAAAGAGGTCGAGATGCCACACTTCACTATTTGCGTACAAAGGACGGCACAGAAGTCGACTTATGCTTGGTAGAACGAGGGG
This sequence comes from Myxococcales bacterium, assembly GCA_016699535.1. Lineage (NCBI taxonomy): Bacteria > Pseudomonadati > Myxococcota > Myxococcia > Myxococcales > Myxococcales bacterium. The sequence continues at coordinate 489,534 of CP064980.1, read as the reverse complement.
AACTCAAGCAGATGCTAGAAGCCAAGCTATCCAGTTCAATGATAGATTCATCGCTTCGCTATTTTCACAAACGCCAGGCCGTTCCTGCTATTCAACTGGTCAAAAACCTTCGTCTAGAGCGGTTTCACGACGGGATTGAACTGAGAAGAGCGTGGACCAAAGGCGGAGCTGCCCATAGAAAGCGTATGCTGCGATGCAATAAAGAAAGTCAAGAGCTGCGTCGGGTGGGGCTTGATGTCGGCAAGGACAAAGGTCGATGGGTATCTGCCTTTGGGCGAGCAATCGCTTCAGTATTCACGGAGCAAGGTCGGTCTTAGCAAGCTTATTCGTTAGTTAGCTGAGATTTCAGCACCCCAGCTGCAAGTTGTGCTGGAGCCGACTGCAGGCTACGAACGAGACGTTGTAAACAGTTTCGGCAAGGCAGGCATCGCGGTGAGCTTGGTCAGCCGGCTCGTGTCCAACACTGCCGCCAACGCCTGAGCTATCCCCACAAATTTCAGAGAGTGAAAACCGATAATACGGCGGCTAAACTGCAAATTGCATTGCGACGAGCAGATTTCATTTCCACAATAACGTGTTGATGGTTCCTCACATTCAAATTTGTTGGGATCCCTCAGGCGTTGGCACATTCTCAGGATGTTCTGCAGAGGCAGCTGCGCGTAACACAATCGGCATCGACTCATCCGGACAATTCATAAAAGGCGAGGCCTGAACTGTATCATCCGCTACTGTACTACTCCTTCCGGGTGACTACCGGATCTGAGTCAATTTAGAGTGCTCGAAGGTTGGACACGAATGCACTGCCTTCCCTTAATGTTATCCTATACCTTTGTCTTTCGGCGCCAAAGACTTCTTGTACGGCCCCAAATCCCAGGTCCCGAGACCTGATCCAAAGTTAAATCTCGGGTCCCCGGAATATAAACAGAAAAAGGTTACGACGCGTTCTATTCTTGAGCTGCTCGGCGGGTGTTGTAGCGTTTGTCGCCGATTTTTGGTGACGCCATGACCAGTCTTTTGAGTTTTTGCGAAAGCCGTACCAAGGCCGCTTCGTAGCTGCTTGCTGATACGCTCACGTGTGAGAGGGCCTCGTCACTGCTGTGCACTTGAGCTGTCGCTACCTTGTCCACTCCACCTCGCGGTCCATTGACGTCATCAAACCGGATGGTCACGCCTCGTACATCGTGGCGAAAACGGCGCAGTTGTCGGATCAAGCGTTCTCGAGCCAGGTGTCTGAGCTCGCCGGCTTTCTCGGCACTCTTCGTCAGTATTCGCACTTCCATCAGCACCTCCCATTTGTTATATTATCTAAAACATCATATCATCAAGTTAGGCAAAGTCTAATGAAATGTATTTCTAATTTTATAGCTTTCGATTAGGTAAAATCAAACTGTGGGGCAACTCAACTATCAACATCTTCAGTACTTTTGGACTGTTGCGCGTGAGGGCAGCATCGTGGGGGCTTCAAAGGTGCTGCATGTTTCCTCCCCCACCATCAGCGTGCAAATCAACCAACTGGAATCCCTCTATGGTCACGAGCTCTTGTTGCGGCAAGGCAGAAGTTTACGGCTTACAGAAAAGGGACATGCCGTCTTTAAGTATGCAGATACGATTTTTCGAACCGGCGACGAGCTCGAAAAGTTTCTCATGGGTCAACCCGCCGGAGCGCCTGCGCATGTGGATATAGGAATCACCCCTGTATTTCCTAAGACTGTAACGTGGAAGCTTTTGCAACCTATATTAAACATGACTCCCTCCTGCACGGTGACTTTTCATGAGGCAAACCAAGAAGCCTTGCTAAACCGCCTTCTTGGGCAGCAGCTCGATTTTTTTATCTCCGACACCACCGTGGATTCGCAAGCGGGCCTGAAGCTTCATAACCATTCACTTGGTGAAAGTGACGTGATCATCATGGGGTCAAGCAAACTTGCGCGGCGCTATCGGCGCAACTTTCCCAATTCACTCAACGGAGCACCCTTCTTGTTGCCCACCTCTGGAAACGCGCTAAGACGGGCAATGGACAACTGGTTTGATAACCAACGAATCAGTGTACGGGTCGTTGCAGATTTCGACGATTATTCCTTGCTCAAAACGGCGGGGGCAGAGGGCTATGGCTTATTCCCCTTCCCGTCCATTGTGAAAAAGGACGCCAAATCCCGCTTCGGTGCTGAACAGATTGGCTGTGCACAGGGCGTTGTCGAAAAGTTTTATTGCGTTTCGACCGCCAGGAAAAATGTCCATCCAGCGCTCGCGTTATTAATCGCACACCATTCGGGCCAAAGCACCACCATCCGTTGAGTGTGATCTGGTGTATTATTTGATTAAAGTTAATAATTGCGTTGATAAATAGAACTTTCGAAATTGTAGCCGTGTTGGTAAATTGCCGAACATGAGCCTGCTAAAATTTCAAAGACCGCCGTTAGAGACACAAGCCAAAGGTACGGTCGATGTGGATCGCGAGCTTAGCCTCAATCCATTGAATCTGCCCGAGCGTCGTTACCACAACTCGCTTTTGGCCTTGGTGCAAGAGCGTACGGCCTCAGGACCATGGGACTGGTTCCGGCAGTGTTTATCGAGGGTTACGGATCGGGGTGGTTACGCGCTCGCGCTCTTGCCCGTGCTCACGGATCGCATCGACACAGGACACTGGCCGCACCATCCCACCGAGTTTTCCACGGAAATCGTGATTGGTTTGTTAATCCTGTTTGGAGTTCATCGTTTGTATCGCAAGATCGACACATTTAGAGCGATCGCTAAACAAGATCCTCTTACCGGCCTTGGAAACCGAATGGATTTTATTGAGCATTTGGTGACAATGAAACGCAGGGCCCGCCAAACGGGGATGCAGTTTGCTCTGGCTTACATCGACCTTAATGATTTTAAGCTCATTAATGATGCCTACGGACACACGATTGGTGATCAAGTCCTTGAAGCGATCGCTGGCGGACTTCGGCGTTCGATTCGTAGCGGTCTCGACCATTGTTTTCGGTTGGGTGGGGATGAGTTTGCAGTTCTGCTGTCGCATACCGAGGCAAGCCAAGGGCTCAATATTTTGAAACGAGGTCTGCAGGACACGCCCGTTCCGGTTATCGATCGCCTAAGTTGCGCGATTGGTATCGTGAGCGGCGGCGCCCCTCAAGACGCAACGCCAGTTGAGGAATTGGTAGAGCGCGCCGATGCGTTAATGTATCGAGCCAAAGCTCGCGTGTTGCCCTATTCGCAAAGTCGAACGGAACGCTATACGCAACTTCAAATTGGAAAGGCTTCCTGCAATGCAACCTCGCTTTGAACCAAAGGAAAGCAACATTGAACTTTGCGCTCCGTTCACCAACAGCCCGGGAATGCATGCAGCAAAAAAAAGGAATAATCGCTCTGTCTGGCAAGGGCATCGACTATCCGATCATACCAAGGGGCTGTACTCACTTTATCTTCTGGTACTGTGTGCGTGCGCCACGCCAAGACCGCACCTTTCAGAGCCTTTAAAGCCCACAGTCAAGGCAGGGCAAGCCCGACAGAGCTCCCCTCAGCCCTTTAATTTGAGTGCAGCATCTTTGGTGGACGAATCCCCATGCACGACATGTGTCAATGGCTTTCCCTACCTTAGTCATGAAGGAGTTGTGATTGCAAAACAGGGGGTTCTTGATGGCGCTCCCACGCATGATTTCAATGTCTTGGTGCTGGGCCCCAATGGAGAGACCGTCAGGAATTACGGCATTCTTTCCGAAGAAGAGTTCCATGCGAGTGGTAACAAAAAAGCTTTGCGTGACACTGTCCATCGCAGGCTCCGTTTGGTGAGCAATCAACTTCACATCACCGGCAATCTTATGCCACTAGAAATCCAACGGCATGACGGTCATGAAGTTGCCAGGGATGGGAAGCTTGTCGTGGATTTGGATCTCGTGACCCGACAAATCGCGATCAACGAACAAGGGCAAAAACTTGCGCAGCACAAAATCGTGAATGAAACACCGCAGGGTCAACCAGAGAGCTGTCGTTCCCTTCAGCCACATTTATCGGCGGTCTGGGCAGATCGCCTTCATAGCTTTTTAGTGTTGCGAATCTCATTCACGGGCCGTGTTGATTCGTGTGTGGCGCCGCCGGACCGCGTCGAAGTCATGCACCTTGATCCAGTCTAGGGGTCACTTTCCGCGAATTTTAAGTCCTATAAAAAAGGCGAATTCCGTCGCACTCCTGGGATTTCTTTTTAGAGAAATTTCAAGATATGAGCCATATTTCCCTAAAAACGAGGGATGGGAAAGGTGTCAGCAACCGTCTTGAAGAAAGATGTTAGTTTGCAGGCATAGGCCGAAAAGAACAGTCATCGCGCAGCATGGCGTTGAGGATGCAAAGCAGTTTTCGGGACGCTGCTGTGAGGGCGACTTTGGGTGGCTTTCCTGCTGCGATGAGTCGTTCGTAGAAGATGCGCAGTGTTGGGTTGAAACGCACGGCGACAAGCGTGGCCATGTACAAAACACGCCGTACATGGGCCCGGCCACAGCGGATGTGCCGTTTGCCTCGAAACCGCCCGCTATCGCAGTTGTAGGGGGCAAGTCCTCAAGAGTCATAGATAAAATGCGCTGGAAGCAGTTTCAGGTTCCTGAGCTTTGGAGTGGCCAAACATGGGCATTTTGCTGCTCAGCAATACCACAGTTGCTAGAAGCCAAAAGCCTCGAAGGAACGCGCTTCCCGTCTGCTCTTCCTGTGGCAGCGCCATGAAAATTGTCGAGTTTGTGGATAATCACGAGGCTGCCGCACAAAAGCGCCGCCGCCACGGATTCCGTTGCCCCTTGCCGGTTAGCCTTTACTGCGCTGCGATTTTTGACTTGGCTGTCTGCTATGAGATACTGGAGCTAAACGAGCCGAATCTCTAGAATAGGTCGCACTTTCCTTGGGTCGTTTTTTTTGGATATCTTCCCATGCGTTTTTTACGGGCAAACAGCAAAAATCCAAAAACACCAAGGTAGATAAAGTTAGCTGTGGGTGAGTTGGAACTAAGAGAACAGGCGCATCCCCCTTGAGCATCCGTGGCTGCGCTCAACAGCGAACTAGGTGTTCCTTTCACATGGTTTATTGGAGCTTCATTTTCATTCTTTGTGCTGAAGGCCACACATGCGCTTGTGTCGAAGGAACAATTGGAATCACAGCCGAGAGTTCCAGTCTCAAAACCAAGCAGTTCACAAGTAGTGCCGTTGAGCAAAAGCTCAGCGTCATTAGGGTTACGTAGATTTGCCGGCAAGTGCTCGCACGATTCACCATACTCAAATGCGCCGTTGCCACAAACGGCAGCGTTATACTGTGGTTTAATGGTATTATAAAAATTGATGCTTGATGTGTGCTGCTGAGCAGGCCGGCCGTCCCAATTTTGGATATTTAGCTGCCAAATCGTTGGGGTATCGCTTCGAACATAGTGGGAAAGATTTTGCATCCAATTTTGATTTGCTTCGTCCAGGTATTCGACAAGCGCATAACGCCGGACCTTTCGAGATGAAAAGAGGAATTGCGCGATAGGCAATACGGAAATTAAGCGATTTGTAGGAGAATAGAGTGAGTAGCCCGGAGTTGAGACGGCGTTGAGTGCTGAATCCGAGACGTTAACGTAAGCGGTCCCATATTGTGTTCGAAAAGGCGAATCGAATACGGATTGTGAAATAAGAAGTTCGCTCGGAATCCCTGCCTCTACAAAAATGCGAGAGACCCAATCGAGGTATGCTCCACTCGCAGCAATTAGCGTATTGATATAATCGTCGGGGCGATAGAATTCCTGAGATTTTTGCGTGATCCATTGTTCCCGCGTGAGATTTGCTGGTTTTTCTGGAAGGCAATCGAGCACGTCGTTCGGGCATTTGCGTAGACGGTAGGTATTAACACCATAGGCATTGTACACGTTGGCCTCAGGGTGAAAGTTGTGACCAATCATGCCTTCGTTTTCGGTGACAATTGCCGGCATCAAATAAGCTTTACTTTGCGCGCGCAAGTCATGGTGAATGGCTGACAGCTCTTGCGCCGCAAGCGTCATCTTCATTGAGACCCATTTTCTAAAACGAGGCGAATCAAAACGTGGATGCGGATTTCCGATGCAAAAGGGCGTTCCCCAGTTTCGCCAAGTCACAGCAGCAAGTGTTGCAGCCCAACCGCTGCATACTTCAGCCGGATTGTCGTGCGACCACACGTAGTCTGAGGACCAGCCCCACCAATCGATATCTTCGGTGTAGGACATGCAATACTCGTCGTTGGCCATGCAGCTGCTGCCGCAATGAGGGCACTCAGCGCTGGTGTCCCACCACACATAGCCGACCACTTTATAAATAAAAGGAATATCCAACTCCTGCGAAACTTCAGCGAAACGGCGAAGGGCCCAGGAAATACGATTCGGTGGCATGATGAGAATCGGAATGCTCAGCAGCTGTTTGAGGTTACGGCGCTCATCGTCGCTTTGAATGCCTAATTCGGAAAGCATAGCTTGCAAGTCCGCGACGATGGTTGGCTTTATCGTGGATTGCCACTCGGTCTCGTCTTCAAAATGCCACTGACCGAAGAGCCCATCGCCCCAATTGGGCCCTGGGGCTGCCCAAGAGAAACCGGCCATGGGGAGATTGTCTCGTGGCAAATCTTGCGCGAAGACAGCAGTGCCTTGAAAAACCAAAACAACAATTACAAACAGGGAACGAAGCATCACGCTTTAGTATGGTTCGCCCTGCATCTGCAGGCAAAGATAGTTTGCTGTTAGATGAAACTAAATGTCTGTGGGCGAAGAGCCAGCGCTGTTAACACCACGGGAAACGTAGACGTTGCTTACCGCATCACGCTGAGGCACGATCTCGACCGAGAGTTTGTAAGCACGAGAGCTGGTATCCCCGCGGTAGTTCAAGATGGAAATACGATAGCTGCCTGCGGGCAAAAAACCGGTTTCGATGAACTCATCGCGATTGTCCATCGTGCGTGAATTATAAAGAACACGTCCGTTGGCTGCAAGCACAAACAAGTCATAATCCTGACCAGCCGAGATGTTATCCAGCGCAAGTTGGACAAAGCCTGGTTCTGACAGCACGAGCGGGTAGGTGTGCTCGGTCTGTCCGTTAACGAAACCACCGCGTTTAATCAGGGTTTGCGTATGACTTGCTTGACGAGCATGAAGCGGAGCGACGCTACTCGTAGCAGGTGAGTGAAGATTGTGAACAATCGAGGCCGGCGAAGTTCCGGCGCAACCTGCGCCAGAGAAGCTCGCAAGGGCAAAGCCCGTAGCGATAAAAGTCTTAGAAACAACACTTACTTTGCGTGGAAGTCTCATACTACTCCATACAGATGCAAGAAATGTACCACGGTGTAGTGGCCAGCTGATGACAAAATCATTTGATTTTATTGTCATGCGCTAGGGTTCCAAGTCCTCACAATGGGGTACATTGTCCCCAATGGTACGGTCTCTATACCCTAGTTAACCTTTCATTGTCCACCAATGCAAGTTTCCTACTGAACGGCTTGTCGGTGATCGAAATAAAGTCGCTTTTTCTTTCATGAGAAGTTAGAGCATCAGCTTATAAAAAGGTTTATCGCAGCGCTCTCAATATTTTCAATCCCTTAGCTAGGCAAAGGTTTTGATCCGGCTATGCCCCTGCTACACTTGTTTAAAAGAAGTCTTAAATTGAATTAGATGGTCCCGCTCAGCGAAATTATTGGGAAAGTATCTGCCTATCATCCTGGCGCTAATATTGATCTGATCAGTAAGGCTTATGTTTATGCCTCACAGATGCACGACGGACAGAGTCGGAAGTCGGGGGATCCGTATTTTATCCACCCATCCCAGGTCGCTAGAATTATAGCAGAAATGAAACTCGATACGGCGAGTGTGTGTGCGGCGCTTTTGCACGACGTTGTTGAAGACACTGCCGCAACGAACGACGATATCGAAAAACTTTTTGGTGCCGAGGTTTCCTTTTTGGTGGATGGCGTAACCAAGCTTGGTCGCGTTAACTTTAGTTCAAAAGAAGATCAGCAAGCGGAAAGTTTTCGTAAGATGTTGGTTGCGATGGCACGCGATATTCGCGTGCTGATGGTTAAGTTGGCAGACCGCCTCGATAACATGCGCACGCTCGAGCACATGAAGGTGGATTCACAGGAACGCATTGCACAAGAAACCTTGGATATTTTCGCGCCTCTTGCCGGACGTTTGGGGATGGCGTGGCTCAAAAACGAGCTTGAGACTTTATGTTTCCAATACCTAAAACCTGAGACCTTCAACGATTTGCAGCGCAAGTCCAAGAAGCTCGCCCGCGATCGCGACAAGTTTATTCAGGATGTGACCCGTCGTTTAGAGAGCATGTTAATTGAACGCGGCTTTTCTGTGGAAGTCACAGGGCGTATCAAATATCCCTATTCGATCTACCGAAAAATGATGCAATCGGGTTGTGATTTCGAGCAAGTTCATGATTTTGGTGCGTTTCGAGTTATCACGGAGACGGTTTCAGATTGCTATGCAGCACTTGGCGTAGTGCATTCGCAATGGACGCCGGTGCCGGGTCGTTTTAAAGACTATATCGCTTTGCCGAAACCCAACATGTACCAATCACTGCACACCACCGTGCTTGGTCCGGGCCATCGCCGAATCGAAGTTCAAATCCGAACAAGAGAGATGCACCAAATCGCCGAAAGAGGCATTGCTGCACACTGGAAATACAAAGAGGGCGAAAGTGGCATGGACGAACGCGACGCCGCGCGTTTTACCTGGTTACGCCAGCTCATGGAGTTCCAGAAGGATGTGCACGATCCGGCAGAATTCCTTGAGAGCGTTAAAGTCGATCTGTTTCACGATGAAGTTTTTGTGTTTACCCCGAAGGGTGATGTTAAAGTTTTTCCGAGAGGGGCAACGCCTCTTGATTTCGCCTATGCGATCCATTCGGATATCGGTCATCATTGCACGGGCGCACGGGTTAATGATGCGATTGTTCCGTTGCGGCATCAGCTGCACAATGGCGACACCATTGAAATCATCGGCAGCGAGCATCAACGACCTTCCAAAGACTGGCTCGATTTTGTTGTGACTGGACGTGCCCGATCTCGGATACGGGCTTTCTTACGGAATGAACAACATCAACGAAGCATTTCGCTGGGCAAAGAAATTCTCGAGCGTGCGATGCGGCGCGAAAGTCTCTCGTACAGCAAACTAGTTAAAAGCGGCGAGATTAATAAAGTTGCGGAGAAGTTACGTACTGGAACAGCAGAAGAGCTATTTTCACGTCTGGGATATGGCAAGCTAGCTCCTTTGCAAGTTCTCGATGTGGTCAAACCAGAACGACGTGCTGAAAAAGAATCGTCCGAAGCGGGCGGTCATGCCGACTTAGAGCATGAGCATCACCCCTCAAAGCGCCATGAACATCACGACGGTATACAAATCGGAGGTATCGAGGATGTACTAGTTCGTTTTGGGCGCTGTTGTAATCCGATTCCTGGCGATGCCGTTATCGGTTGGATTACACGTGGTCGAGGTGTCACCGTTCATCGGCGGGAATGCCAAAAGGCGATGACTCTGGATCCTGAACGGCGCGTAGCCGTCACCTGGTCGGGGCAATCGAAGTCGGAGATGCCAGCGCGAATTCGTGTGATTTGCTCGGATCGTCCCGGTATTTTGAAAGACGTGAGCCATGTTTTTACCGATACGGGTCTCAACATCATTGGCGCGACCGTTACGACCTCAAAAAGTGGCCAAGCTGACAATATCTTCCAGTTTAGCATTGATGATGTTAGCAAGCTGCGTGTGTTGATCAGAAACATTCTAAAAGTATCCGGTGTACAGGACGTGCATCGACTGTAGATTGAGTTTGCTATGCATCGTTTTCATCCCGATTCCGTCTCGTTAGGAGACGTGGAGTTGCTTCCCGCGTCAGCTGATGATGTGATTCACGTACTGCGCCCTTTGCTGAGCGAAGAGCGCATGCAGCGTATTGAGCAAGTCATCAATCATCGAATTGGCTCGGTCACTGCGGTGCTCGAAGACGTTTTCGATCCTCATAATGTGGCGGCTGTGATGCGATCGGCCGAAGCGTTTGGAACTCAGGCCTTGCACTTGGTTGAGCGAGGACAGGATTTCAAGCTTTCAAGTCGTGTAGCGCAAGGCACTCAGCGCTGGATTGATTTGCAGATCCATCGTGATGCAAAAAAATGTGTGTCCTGGCTGAAGCGGCAAGGTTTTAAGGTACTTGTAGCCGATGGGAATAGTGATGATGGCTATGATCTTAACGATCTGAAATACATTAAAAAAGTTGCCATGGTATTTGGTAACGAGCACCAAGGGGTCTCCGATGAGTTACGTCAAATGGCCGATGGCAGTTTTGCGATTGGCATGCGCGGTTTTGTCGAGAGCTTGAATATTTCGGTGGCTGCTGCGTTGAGCCTTTATACGGTGACTTCGGAGCGGTCCGGCGATCTCGATGAAGAAAGCAAAGCACATCTAAAAGCACGTTTCATGTTAGCATCCGTTGACCGAGGCGAAGAAATCATTAAGGAAGCCCTCAGTCGAGGGATCTACACGAATGGCAAAACGCAGAAGTAAAAAAAGACCACCCAAAGAATCCTGGCTTGCAAAAGCTTTGCGTCGCTTACTTGTTTTAGCTTTTGTCATGATAGCCTTAGCTGCGACAGTTTTAGCCTCGGTGTTTTGGTACTACTCTCGAGACTTGCCCACGGTTGAGACGCTGCGCAAATACCAGCCTCCACAAATTACCTACGTTTACGACCGTAATGGAATACTCATTGGTGAACTCTTCAATGAGCGCCGGACTGTGGTTCCTCTAAGCAAGATTCCACGCGTGATGGTGCTTTCGGTGCTTGCTGCTGAAGATGCCGATTTTTACCGCCATCGCGGTTTGGACTACCCCGGTATTTTACGTGCTCTCTTTCGCGATATAATTAGCGGACGCCGTGTTCAAGGCGCCAGTACCATTACGCAACAGGTTGTAAAAAACCTATTGCTAAGTCACGAGCGTACCTTTCGCCGTAAAATTCGGGAGCTTATTCTTGCACGGCGTCTCGAGCAGGAAATGAGCAAAGATGAGATTCTGAACCTCTATGTGAATACCATCTATTTTGGTCATGGACGCTATGGTGTTCAAGAAGCAAGCCGTTTTTATTTTGGTAAAGATGTTGAGAAAATATCACTTGCCGAAGCATCGCTTATTGCTGGTATCCCGCAGGCTCCCGTGCGCCTTTCGCCGCGTGATAATCCTGAAGCTGCCAAAAATCGGCAAACTTTTGTGTTGGATCAACTGCAAGCAAAGCGTGATGTTTATTGGTCTGATTTAAGCGAAGAGGAAATCGCAAAAGCCCGAGATACTCAAGTAAAACTTAGCGATGCATCGAAGCAAGGGGATCGTGCTCCTGAACTTGTTCGACAAGTTAGAGCCGAACTCAATGAAAGTTTTGGCGAAGACAGGGTCAAAGATGGTGGTTTCAGAGTGACCACTACCCTGGATCTCGCGCTACAGATCAAAGTCCGAAACGCACTGCGTGCCGGTCTTAGAGATTTTGATCATCGGCATGGAGCGCAGGCGCCATTTCGTGTCAAAGGGCGTAAAGATAAAAACAAAGCACTTGGTAAGTTGAAAATTGGCAAGACTTATTGGGCGCAGGTTGTTGAAGCCGATGATGAAAAACAGCAACTCCATCTCAAGCTTGGTGAATACGATGCTGTCGTTGGGATTGACAGCGCGGATCGTTACAATCCAAAACAGCTTTCTGCCAGTAAGTTTGCCAAGCAAGGCGTCTCGTTGCCCGTTCGGGTGCTTTCAGATGCAGAGGATAGCAACATCATTGGGGTTAAGAATGTCCAGGTTCAGCTCGACCTAGGTCCTCAAGGCGCAGCGATTGTTATGAATCCCGCGACTCGTGAAGTGCTGGCGATGGTGGGAAACTATTCGGACGATTCCGGTTTCGATCGCGCAAGCCAAGCGCTGCGACAACCGGGCAGTGCGTTTAAACCCATCGTTTACGCTTACGCTATACAAAGTAGACGCTTCACGCCAGCAAGCATCGTTCTTGATGCGCCCGAAGTCTTTGATAAGTACATGCCGAAGAACTACGAGACTTGGAACTTTCAAGGTGCTGTTCGCCTTCGTTATGCTCTCGCTAAATCAATCAATCTTGTGGCCATTCGAGTGATCGAAGAGCTTGGTCCAAAGCACGTTGCTGAGTTTGGACATCAACTTGGTATTTCAACGCCGCTGGAGGAAAGCTTGCCCCTGGCATTGGGCGCCAGTGCCGTCTTTCCAATTGAGCTCGTGAATGCTTACGCTACTTTTGCTTCAGGCGGGGTGTACGAAAAACCAAAGTTTATCCGACGCATTCTAGATTCGAATGGCGAGCGAGTGGAGCTTCCTCGGCGTGATGAGGCTGTGCAAGTTCTGAGCCCAGCGGAAGCGTACGTCGTGACAAGCATGTTAACAAGCGTCGTACGCATCGGAACTGCGACTGCTGCTCAAAGTCTTGGCACCGAAGCGGCCGGTAAGACAGGAACAAGTAACCGTGCGCGGGATGCTTGGTTTGTGGGCTACACACCGAACACCCTGGCCGGCGTGTGGGTTGGTTTTGATAACAATCGCCCGCTTGGCCGCGGAGAGAGTGGCGGCAGAACTGCCCTTCCGGTATGGATTGACGTGATCCGTAGCGCGGAAGGCCAAAACAGCAACGAGAAATTCGTGGTACCCCCCGGGGTGATGTGGGCAAAAATCGATCCAGAGAGCGGGAAACTTGCCTATGAAGGTATGCCGGATGCCATTGATGAGGTCTTTTTAGAAGGTACGGTGCCAAGCGAAATGGCTTTGGACCCAAGTGTCGCCGATCCGACGGATTTCATGATGGAGCAGCAGGCCGACACGATTGATACGCAGTGAAATGGACCGTTTTGTCTTGTTTTGCAAAAATTTAGGCAAAGTGCTTCTTCATTGCCTACCATAGGGCGACATGCCTCAGGCTCTCAAAGCGGAGTTGTATCTCAAAGGGCGGTTGCTCAAGGTGTTTACCTTTAGCCACGACGCCATTGCTATTGGGCGCGATCCAAATGCCGATATTTTTATTGATAATGGCAGCGTCTCTTGGGAGCACAGCCGCATTTTTTTGAAAGGACCCTCCGTTCTTGTTCAAGATCTTGGATCGGCCAATGGCACCTTTCTAAATGAAAAGCGAATTGAACAAGCGCCGGTCAATCAAGGTGACAGCATTGGTGTGGGTAAGTTTACGATAAAGATCGATTTTAACGTCGATGAATCTGCGGCAAACTTTGCCATGCATCAAAGCCGTTTGGCTCAACAGGCACCCATGATTCCGAGTCGTACTGTTCATCTCTCGCCGCAAGAGATTCAAACGATGCGCGATGCAACAGCGAAACTTCAAAAGCCAAAAATAATGCAGGAGCCGGTCGTATTGCCGACTGCAAAGGCTCCATCCTGGCTTCCCTGGGCCTTGGTGGTTGTACTAGCCGCAATATTGGGCGGTGTCGCGATCAAGTTGCTTGCAACTTAGTCAAAGCAATCATCCCAAGGGGCTGGCCAATTGGTTGAAAACACTACGCAGGTCTATGACTAAGCAAACCATAGCGCTAAAGTGCCGCGTTAGGTCTTGGGCCGTTCTAGTGTGAGGAGTGTGTCATGTACAAAAAATCGAGATTTCTAAAGCAAGAAGTCCTTGCTCTTTTAATGTTGTCTTCGGCGATTGGTTGTTCCGTATTCAAGGGCAACGGATCCGGCGGGGCGGGTAGCAGTTCAGGCTCCGAAGACATTGACGATGATGATTCTGTAGTAGCTGTTGTCTTTGCGAAAGAAGCCATTACCGAAGAAACATACGATAGCGAAAACCCAAAATTTACGAAAAAATTTGCGTTGGGCGACCCTATCTACAGCCGTGTTTACGTGCGTGATGCGCAGAGCTTTAGGGCGCATCAACAAACACCAGGCGAAGCTCTTTGGGTGCTTCTCGCGTGGGATATCCCCGTCTCTTCTCAAGTTTCATTCAGTGATGAGAAGCAATTCAAGTTCGAAGCAGATTTGGACAAATCAGTAACCGATTTTCCCCTGTTGACTGATTCGTACCCTGAAGATTTTGTTGTAAAAAACAGAGCTGATGAAAAGGTCGATGTGCTTTCAGAAGTGAGTGCATCGCTTTTGAAGGGCTGCGAGAAAATGGCTGAAACAAAAAGTGGGCAGTCGCTGCAGTTGGTGTATTCGATGCCGCGTTGGGGAGCCTTTTCTTTGCAAATCGACTGCAACGAGGAAGGCAAGGCGACGGTAGCTGGAATTGCAAAAGCTGCGAAAATAAAAAAACTTGAGTCTGTACGGATGCCCAAAGCAGGAAAAATCGACAAAAAGCTAAGCAAAGCCTTTCTTGCGGCTGCCAAAAGGCACACCGATCGCACGCATATCGATGAGCAAAGCAAAATTTTGGCTAGCGTGATTACAAGCGACCGTTGGCTCACTGAGCGCAATGAAGCAACTGGTGTTGTACTGAGTCGGTCGATGCATATCGAGATTGCTGTTCAAGGAGACGACCCTGACATTTGCAAAGTTGAAAGAGTTCGTGTCACCGAGGACGCTAACGGAAGTAAGTTCTCCGGCGAGTATTATGTTTCAACAACCTCCCTTGAAAACAAGGAAATCCTTTGTAAGCATGCTGCTGAGAAAAAGTAGCTTTTGATTTTCTTGACGATGCCGAGTGTTAGAAACTTTATGTTAGTTATTGTGTTTTAACCTTGGCTAAAAGATTGTGAAGTGTGTGCTTTGGCCCGAGTGAGGGCCAAAGCTGCCTTTCTTTTGGGTGCGCAAAGCGATACTCACCACTGAAAGCTAGGACGCTGTCCAGCTACAATGTCATTGCTTAAAGCGCGAAGGGCTTGCTCATGCTCCGCAAGGTCTTGTTCCTCGCATAGACTATCAATGCATCCCGCGGACTGCGCTACGTTTGCAAAGTCTAGCGAAGCAAACCAAGCGCTTGCATCAAATACAATGTGCAGCTCACTTGATTGGCTCAATGTGTTTTCAAACACATCAGAGCTACTCGAGCGTACCAGCGATACGCCTTGTTCCGTTTCTTCCTGTCGTACAAGTCTGAGATTGCCCGTAAACGGGATGATCGTTGCGCCCTGTTCCGCAGTGCCACTGATGCGAAGTGATGAGCCACCAAGATCTTTGGCGGCTTGCAGCTCTAAACTGTCTTCTTGCGTTAGCAGCGATGCAAAACCAAGATCATACATCCAGGAGCGGACGGTGCCGCTGTAGGCTTCGATGGTTCCTGCAGGTTGAGCTTCTGCATTGAGTGCATCGACGACAACGCTCTGCAACCATTGTCCTCGAGCATTTTCGCAAAGCTCGCCAGCCCGTGTGCCGGCGCATAAATAAAGGGGACCAAAAGCAAGGTCAGCTCGCTGCAATGTAATGATCCATCCATTGCGACCCTCGAATCCGTCTTTATGCTCGGTTCCAGCAACGCTAAATGGAAAGCTAATTTGCTCTTGACCCGTATCAATGCAAGCTGTCAGTTGAAGCAATAGAATTAGAGTTAGTGTCCTCATAGCTTCACCTGCAAAGTGCTCATAAAGGTACGCGGCGCTCCAGCCGCGATGTGTTGCTCTGGCAGACGCGTCTGTGGTGCATTCGGATTCCAGTTTGAACTGAAGTTGTAGACTGCAGCAGCATATTGGCTATCGAGCAAATTGTAGATCTCAAAACTCAAGCCCAAGTTTTTCCAACTCAAGACAACGGAGCTGTCCAAGAGTGCAACTGGGTCAGCGAAACGACCGTAGGGTAGTGGACGTGAAGATAGAAAAGAAAATCCTAAACCAAATTTAGCATTGAGCTCAGCGGCGTAAAAATCATCGATCAGTGTCTGGCTTGCACTTAAGTCCGTGCGCACCACAAGCGGTGGAATATAAGGAAGGTTTTGTCCCTTTTCAAAAGGAGGCTGCGGATCGTCTGCTGTAGGAGGGGGCGGATCAAGCAGCTCTGCATCGACGTAAGTCACCGATAAGGTTCCAAGTAGCCAGCGCGAAGGTTGTGTTTTAATATAAAGCACCGAACCCATGCGCCGTGATTGACCGATACGCTCCAAGCGTCCCTCGCGTGCATCAAAAGCGATGTCATTCGATAGCCAAGTGTAAAATGCGGTCAGTGCGATTTGAAGTTCTGGATCAAAGTGCAGCTTTATCCCGAGATCTCCTGAACGCACTTTTGTAAACGGTGCGTCCTGGCCATCCTCAAGTGTTCTTGCTTGAGGCGAGCGATAGCCTTCGCCGTAGCTTCCAAGCAAAGTAAGCCACGAGAGCATGCGATATTCGGCACTGGTGCGTGGGCCGGCGGCGAGGCCGTAAGCGCTGCGCTGAAAGCCCACAATATAGGTGTCAGCGGGCCGAGTGAGCGGAGCGAAATTCCCGAGATGATCATTGATATCGTAGTAAAGCGCGTTGGCTCGAAGGCCCGTGCGCAGATCAAATTGTTCGTGAATTTCCATGCTAAGTCGCCCCAAAACCCCAGATCGAGGCCAAGAATATCTGCGTCGATCCGTCGATCCCAACGTTGGTTGCGCAAGGAAGCGTCAATGAGATCTTGTCCTTGGTTAATTGAATCCATGCGCCCGGAGATGCCAAGTTCAGTTCGCAACTTGGCCCAGGAAGACAAAGTGTATGGAGCACTTAGGAAACGTGCATAACTTCCGATTGATGTTGTGCGGTTGCGTTGAGCAATGAGGTCGCCCCGTCCTGATACATCTTCAAGGGTTTGTGAGCGCTGCACAAAACCTGTGAAGTTTTCTTGAAGTCTGAAATGATCGTAGCTAAGCCATAAACCGAGATCGGCATTCTGACCTTCTTTCCCTCGGTACTCGGCACGCAACGCTCCAAGCATGCGAGCAGCAAGCGCGCTTTGTTTTTGAGCGGTTGGATAAGGATACACGTCATAGTAGCCGACGCGGCCAGCATCGATATCATCCATTCGTAAAACACCTGCGAGATCAGCGCGTGCTCCGTAAACAATGCCGGTTGCGCGATAACGCCAGGCTCCACTTCGAAAATTCCCTTGCACAATGCTACTGGCACTTTGCGACGCGCGGTTTTGACCAAAGCCATCGCTTTGCCTGTAGCGAAAAGCACCAAAGGTGCCGCGGTTCTCTTCGGGCGGTGACCACACCCCCACCAGTTTGAGCGTATCGAATGAACCGTAGCTTGTTTTTAAATCAAGCCCACGTTCCTGTGCACCAAGATCAAATTCAACCGATCCAGCAACTGCGAAATCGCCTTGCTTAGGATCATAGACGCCTTCGCTCACATGCATCCGCTCGACCACTTCTGGAATGAGAAAGCCAAGATCGGCATAACCTTGGCCATGAATGTGCGATGGAAGGTTAATCGGGATGCCGCCCACTTTGAGTTCGAGATCTTGACCATGCTCGGCATCAAAGCCGCGTAACATGATGCGATGTGCAACCGCATCTCCTTCGGGTCTTGCGACAAATACTCCCGGAGCAGACTGCAAAATGTCCGCGCCTTCACGCTTTGGGCTTGCTGCAAGCACTTTGCGATCCAGGGTATAATCGGAGCTTGCTCGCACCTCGTGTCTCAGGTCTTCAAGATCAACTTGTGCGGTTGCACTGAAGTCTTTCGTACGGGCTTCTTTTTTCTCTTGGTGTGGCGATGGCACTTCGTGTGTTTGCGGGTGGGCCACACGCGGTATCGCACTGACCTGTCCTTCGCTGGTCGCGATGTCAAAAGCGGGTAACTCAAAATGCACGGCGACATGCAATCGACTCGAAACGGCTTTCCCGTCCCGATAAGCGGGCTCAAAACTCCAGGTACGAACGGCCTCAAACGCAGCTTCATCAAAGTCCTTACCAGCGGAATGCTCAATCTTAGCGTTTGTAACTTTGCCTTCTGCATCAAGTACGATCTCAACCATCACGGTTGGATGCAGACCCTCTCGTATACGACCTTTGGGATACACTGGCGCTGGTGCCAAGAGCAGTCGCGGAGGTCTCACGCCCTCAGACGCGACTGGCTTGTCATCTTGCTCAGGGAGCGGCGCTGGCTCAGCATCTGCAGGAGGCGCCTGTTTTTCGCCAGTCGTACCGCTTTGTCCGTCGTCTTGCGCAAAGCCTTGGGTTGCAAGGAGGCTGCCGCACAACAGTATTAAGATTTGACTGACTTTTCCCATAGCCTTGACCAAGGCCCGTTGCTTACACTGCTCATGCCTCTATTGCAATTCAATTGCGATAAACGCTTTGCTGAACTACCCTAGTCCTGCTAGACCTCCCAGCGGAACTAGGGTTTTTCTTTGATGGCGATGTTAGAAAGCAAAAGTACGGCAGCGGATATTCGCATGGCAGGATTGCGCGGCACGCGTTCGCGCATGGCTGTACTTGAGTTGCTTCGTGGTGCAGAAAGGCCTTTGACACACAGCGAAGTTGTTGACGCTTTTGTTGATGAGCCGTGGGATCGGGCAACCCTGTATCGCAATCTTGTCGACATGGCTGAGGCGGGCCTGTTGAGGCGTATTTCGCTTGGCTCGACTTGGCATTTTGAGGCTTCGCAAAGCATGCAAGGTCAAGTAAAACTGCATCCGCATTTTGTTTGTGATGCCTGTGGTCATGTTGAATGTACACCTGAGGTGCAAATGCAGCTCAAGGGATCTCGCAAAAGCAGCAAAGCGATTCAACGCGGTCAAATCGAAATACAGCTCCATGGCCTTTGCGATGCCTGCCAGTAGCAAGCATGCAGCTGCAGTGCCAGCGACAATTCAACGCAAATAGCACTAAGCATACATTGTGGTATACTGCGTACATCAACGATCTTGGCGAATGGCTAAGCGATTCGTTACACTTAATCTCGTGACTCGGTTAATCAAACAAAGCGTGTGCTTGTTTACTGTTGCAATCATTGTATTGCCGACAGCGCAAGCAGATATTTTTAAACGCGTCGATGGTGATGGCGTAGTGCATTTCACGAACGTTAAGCCTCGCGGTAAAGGAAGCTGGGATCGCGTTGTAAAAGGTGGAGGTTCTTCCAAGAGTAGAGCTGCTCGACCCTATCGTGGACCGAGTGTCTCGAAGCAGGAAAACTCTCCTGAGCGTTTTCATCGTTACGATCAATACATTAGTGAAGCCGCGATGTTCTATCGCCTTCCAGAATCCTTTATTCGCGCAGTGATGACCGTAGAAAGTAACTTTCATTTTGACGTGGTCTCGCATGCAGGTGCCATGGGTTTGATGCAACTCATGCCGGGAACCGCATCGCGCATGGGTGTGAGAGATCCTTTTAAGCCACGCCAAAACATTCTTGGCGGTGCACGTTATTTACGCATTCTGGCGAATCAGTTTAATGGCGATATGGTTCTAACTATCGCTGCGTACAATGCGGGCGAAAACGCGGTGCTAAAGTACGGTGGTATTCCTCCGTATGAGGAAACACGACGTTACGTCAATCGCGTACTCGTTCACTACTACAACTACCAACGACAAAACTCAGGCACAAAGCTAGCGTTGCGCTGAACTTAGTCGTTGCATCAGTCGGGCTGGAAGATAATGCTTTGGCTGGGATCGATGTGATAAAATTCCCAAGCGCGCTCAAAGGTCAGCGCGCCAAAGGTATTGATCGCGATCGAAACGACAGCAAGTGCAATGAAGCCTTTGCCAAAGCGGCGCCCCGACAAGGCTAAGAGCAAAAACAGCACTGGCATGTAATCGAGGGCAAAGCGATGGCCAAACTGCAGCCAGCCGCTGTTCTGGTAGCAAAGATTAATTACGGCAACGAGCGCGCTGCTAAGATAGAGTGCGACCATGGTGCCGCTCATGCACTTGGGCCAGAGAAGCGCCAAGAGATTGGGCGTACTAAACCATAGAGCCAGACCGTGCCCACTGATTTGAAAGTAAGGTGCAACAGGAAGAATCCACGGCAAAGAAGCGACAAAGATTGCCAGGTGTTTAGGGAAAAAATGATAGCTAAACAAACCGTAACGGGTAATGCGATCGACCCATCGGATATGCAGATAGGAATGCCCGAACTCGAAGGGGTTATCAAAGCGTGCCCAGTTCATCCACATGATCAGCACAGAGAAAACGGCAACCGGTATTGAAAAAAGAACGAATTTATTTAGGACTACTCGGAAGTCAATTACCCCGAAGTGACGCCGTAACCGCCTCAGCCATGAAGCATGATCGCAATCAGCTAAGGTAGCGGTGTCTTTTGTGCTGCTTCGAAGTACTTCAAACACAAAGAACAAGCCAAGCAAAGCGGTCGTAGGGCGGCAAAGAAATGCAAGAATCAAAGCAAGACCAGCTAGCATTGGTTTGCGGGCATCAAGAGCCCACAGCAGGTACAAGATAAGCAAGGAGCTTGCTACGATGTGCGATGCAAACCAGACGCTGCCTTGCACGGCTGTAAAATAAAACACCGTACCGAAGGCAAACAACGCGCATAGGCCAAGGTCTTCTTTGAGAGAGCGTCCCGATCGAGCCTGCTCACGAAGCCGTCGCAACAGTACAAAGAGCAAAGCCGGCGCCAAGGCGGCCATCAAGGCCCAGAAGATCCGATCGGGTGTGTGCTGGCCGAAGACCGCAACCACGGGCAAGATTACAACAGCGGGAAAAGGTGGAAAGGTGACGTACCAATGACCTTTGTACTCAGCAAAATCATTGCCACTTGGAGCTTTATCGCCAAGGGTGTGCAATTGTCCGTGCAGAAAGCTTTCGGCAAGATGCACATAATGATTGCCATAGTGCTCAGTAAAACCGCGGCTTTGACTTTGCCCGCCGAGACTTAGCAAGTAGACAAAAGCCGCTGCGAGGTAGATGCTAAGCGGAATTGCAAAACGCTTTTTCACGGTCGGCATCTTGCAAGTCCATGACAGGAATGTCTACATAAACCGTGAAAACATGCCAAAATTGGCATGTTTTAGATTGCTTAATTGCCATAATTGGCAATTTTACGCTCTTCGGGGCTGCTTGACGAAGATGCTCCGAGAGCTTACCTACGGCAGCACTATGAGTCATCCAAAGGAAAAAGAATTGCTCGACGCTTTAGGGACTATCTCCGATCCGGTGTTCGAAAAACCGATGCTCGAGTTAGGCCTTGTAGATTCTCCGACCTTCACTGATAACGAAGCAAGCATGGGCGTGCAACTTAGCTGCCCAGGCCCTGAGATTCAGCAGGAGATACGCACTCGTATTGAGCAAGTGCTCGCCCCTTTTGGTATCACGAAGCTCAACATCCACTGGGATCTAAAAGTACCCATTCGTCAGCTTGCTTCAGAAGATCCGGTTCCCCACGTTCGCAACATTGTTCTTGTGATGTCCGGCAAAGGTGGCGTTGGCAAAAGCACATGTGCAGCAAATATTGCCGTGGCACTCGGCCAAGCCGGAGCCAAGGTTGGCTTGCTTGATGCCGATATTTACGGGCCGTCGGTGCCTACGCTTTTTGGTGTGCATGAAGCCCCCACTTCGGAAGATGGCAAACTTATTCGTCCGCTTGAAAAACACGGTGTGAAATTAATGAGCATCGGATTTTTGATGGACGATCCCACACAAGCTGTGGTGTGGCGCGGACCGATGCTTCATGGCGCATTGATGCAGTTTATCAAAGACGTGGATTGGGGTGAGCTTGACTATCTCGTGTTGGATTTGCCGCCGGGTACAGGTGACGTTGCACTGACTCTCGCGCAACATGCCAAAGTAACGGGCGCTTTGATTGTGACCACGCCTCAAGAGCTTGCATTACAAGATGTCTATAAAGCCGTTTCCATGTGCAAGAAACTCAACCTTACTATCCTTGGCGTGATCGAGAACATGAGCCACTTCATTGATTCGGCAGGTGTGAGTCATGCACTCTTTGGTAGTGGCGGCGGCGCTAAAGTCGCTGCCTTCGCAGGCGCGCACTTGCTTAGCAAGCTGCCCATTGATCCGGAGGTGGGTCAATGCAATGATAGCGGTGTTCCAGTTGTCGCGGCAAAACCAAACAGTGCCATTGCCAAAGCGTATAGCAAGTTGGCCCAGGATTTGACCGTTCGTATTGCCCGCCATCTTTTTGAAATGGGTGGGGGCCAAAAAGCACCGTCAACCGACGGCCCGCGCCGTTTGCGTATTATGCGCTAAATAAATTTGTCACGTTGCACTGCTGGTTTGGCACTCGATGAGTATGCCAATTCAAACATTTCGCTTTGCTTTTGTTGCGTTACTTCTAGCTTTTTGCCTTATTGTGCTTGTCCCCGCTTCCTATGGTTGTGCGGCTGAAGCGATCTCTACTGAGGAAGAGATAGGATTGTATGATCAAGACGCAGAGGCCTTTTTAGTGCTTGGCTTAGCCTTTCCTCCTGCCTTGTTAGCGGCCGCTGTCATCGCCTTGGCCGTATTGGGCGTGGCTCTCGTCGTGCTTTTACTCAACGCGATTCGCGACTCTGGGTTTTTCTCCTATGCCCAAGCGCAGGCGGCAGAAGCACTGGCTCGCGTGTACGAATCGCATCGTTTTGCACAAAACGAAGAAGTTGCCGAGTTCGCCTCTGAATTTGATGCAGAATCTGCCAAAACCGCAAGGGAACTTGCCGCTCTCATACAAAACCGAAATGAAGAGTGGGACGACTTGATGAGCGGTGATGGTGCATCGTCCGGGGCTCGCAACGAATCAGCAGAAGTTATCGATCTCAATCCTTACAAAGCCAAAGCGCTTCGTGAACTTTATGTGTCGGTGACAAGCAGCGAGTGGCGTAATTTCGACCCGAAAGGTAACTGCATCGTTGTGCTTCAAACTGTCACTGATCAGCTTGGTATTGCTTCGCGGAGCTGCAACAAATGGGGCTCGCTGGCTTGCAAAGAGGCTTGGGCTTATGCCAAGGCCCAAGCGGGTCTACTCAAAAGCCCTGACTGCGTGGCGTGTGAAAATGCCTATGTGAAAAGCTGGGTGGAGTTCAACGGTTGCGGCGATGGTTTCAGTGCTGTACCCGCGCTGCCCTAAGTATTGCTCGAATGCAATCGGGACTCAACGCCCACAACGACACAAGGAATTTTTTTTATGGCTTCCCTACCGATTTATGTCACGTTCTAGCTTTCAAGTTGCACCTATCTAGAGCTTTTTACCAACAAAATCATGAGAAAATTTCAAATTATCATGACGCTTTGTCTAAGTTTTTCCTCCTCCTTCGCTGTAGCTCAGGACAAAGTAAAGCTTTCGGAACCATCTGCCAAAGAGATGGTGTTTTTTTCGGATGGGACAAGAACCCAAGTCTTCTTGGATGCATTGCGTGTTGAGCTTGCTGGACGGAACATGCAAGTCCGTGTGCAGAATTCACCACCCGGGCTCGAGCTGCAACAGATCAAGCAGCTATCCGAGCAGTTTGAAGCAAAGGCAGCCTTCTTTGTCGGTATAGTGGCTGAGCACGACGCGCTTGGGTTAAGCGATAAACCTTCGGTGTATGTCTATGATCGATCGAAAAGCACAGGTCAGCAGAGTCAAATGTCCGATAATCTCGATACGATTGAAGCGCGAATCTTTGCGCTCACCGTAGTGAGTTTACTTGATGAACTTGGTGATTCCAGTCGACCTCAAATCGTTAAGACGACAGTTCTCACACATAAAGAAAAACCTGCAACGGAGCTGCCGGAGCAGCGCAAAACAGATATATCCCCGCTTCCAAGCACCCTGACGTATCAAGAGCCGAGTAGTTTTGTTGGTATGTCGGCTGCTTTTGCTGTGGGGAAAAAGGATTGGTTTGGCGCGGGCATCGATGCGGTCGTATCGTTGCCCTTCTTTGATTTTTTTTACTGATTTTTTGCACTGGCCTTTGATACAGGTCTGCATGCTCTGCACACTTCCGAACTTTTTCAAGACGGTGGCGAAGGAAATTTGGTCTATGTGCCGTTACTGTTAAATCTGCGAGTCGCGCTCGGCCGTTACTACGAAGCTTCTCTTAGACTGGGCTCTTTGATTGGCGGAGCCTTCTGGAGTTACCCGAGCACGGATCCTTCCACTCTAAGTCAGAAAACAAACACTCTCGTCGTGGGCGCGTTGTTTGCTCACCGATCGATTATTTGGATAGCTGAGTCATTCGGTCTCAGTGCCGATCTAGGTTTTTCAGCAAAGTCTTACGATCAATCACTTGATACGACTAAGCTGAACGCGCTCGATTTCGCAATTGGGATGGTGTTGCGATGAGTTTGTTACGTTTGGTTTCTCCTCTGTCTGGGGATGAGGGTTCTGTGAAACAAGTGCTTCAAACTCGAGATCAAACGGTTGATGAGATTTCTGTATCCGCGTTGCAAACAGGCGATCCCGCAGAAATTGAATTTGCATTACGTGTCTTGTTGCCAAAGTTGCAAGGTTGGCTTTATCGATTGATTGGGAACGCTTCAGATCTGGAAGATGCAGTGCAGGATGCACTTATCGAGTTAAGTACAGCGCTTGCAAATTTTAGGGGCGATAGCAAAATCACAACCTATGCTCATGCCGTGGCAGTGCGTGTTGCTTATCGTTATTTCCGAAAGAAAAAAAAGCGAAGCGAGTTTCCATCCGAGCTGCCTCCCGAATCAGGCATCTTTAACGAAAAAAATGATCTAGAACAACGTTATATTCAAAGAGAAGCAATTGCGCGTCTTAAGCGCTGCATAGAGCGATTACCTGAAAAAAGACGCGTCGCGTTTATCTTGTGTGCAGTGGAAGGGTTGAAACCAAACGAAGCAGCACAGGTCGTTGGCATTAGTTCCGAAGCTATGCGCACACGTCTAAAACATAGTCGCCGCGAGATTCTAAGACTAATACGAGGTGATTCTGTGCTTGAAGGTTTTGTTATGGGAGATAAATCATGAGACGAGAAGAAGAAAAATACACTCGACTCGATGAGTTAGCGCGAGCTCTTGGAGAAGAAAAAGTACCGGAAATTTCCGAAGAAAAATCTTCTGAGCTTGTTGCTCGAGCGCTTGAGCATCACGATCGACAGCTTCTAAAAAAGCATAGTTTTTATCGCATCAAAACAAAGAAGTCATTTAATGTTGCGCGCGTTGCGCTTGCAGCCATTGTGCTTTTGTCATGTCTAAGCGCTAGTTTGCTTTTTTATGTTTTCCAGAACGCCCAAGAGCCCGTCGCAATTGATACAACGCAGTTTTCTCTTCCCTCGGGAGACAAACTGGCTTTGTCTTCCGGAGCTCGTTTCAATATTGACTCGCTTGGCATGAATAGAAGCATTGCCGTGAAAAAGGGAGACGTGCTTTTTGATGTTAAAGCACTGCAAGATCATGAAAGTTTTGTAGTGCAAACGCCGCATCTTCGCGCAGAAGTAAAAGGTACTGTGTTTTCGGTACAGGTCTCCAAAACGCAATCCATTGTCAATGTGTTTGAGGGCAAGGTGCAGGTTTTTCATCATGGAAAGCGCCTAGCTTTGATGCAAGATGAATTTTATGACAGCAGGGGCGATAAGGGGACCGTAGCGAAACAAGTGCCTTTAGCTGAGATTGCTCGAAAGGCGGTGTTGAGGCGTACACGAGCTCAAGAGCGAGCTTCGTTGCGCAAGAAAAAGTTAGAGGATACGACCTCCTCTGTAGAGCCAGAAACTCAAGAGCAAGCGAAGCAGTCTGAGCAAATCGTAACCAAACTTCCAAAAGCAACACGACTTAGTCACGCTCTTCGACGTGCAAAGCAGTTACTGCTCGATGGACGCTACGAAGAACTTCTTGTGATGGCTCAAGATGCGACCGATTCAGGGCTTGAGTCAGCTGCATGGTTGATCCTTCAAGGCGATGCGTATCGGGGTCTTAGTCGCTTTCACGAGGCAATCAAAAGCTATGAGAAAGCTTGTGAGCAGGATGGTTTGAGCCTCTCGGAGCGCCAACAGTTTGGTTATCTCGCGGCACGCCTCTATTTTTGGAAGCTAAGTCAATACGATGAAGCTTTGCGCGTGCTTGATCTCACGGGGGCTGATGCGCCGGCTTCGGCTGTTGAAGAACGTGCTCTTGCTTTGCGCGTCCGCGTATTATGGAAAGCCCATCGCATCGAAGAGGCTCATCGCTTTGCTCAAATCTATATGTTGCGTTTTCCCAAGGGCGGAAGCCGTGCTTGGCTTGAAGGTCTATTGTAGCTATGTCTTTTCGATTTGCTGTTGTGATCCTAGCTTGCTTACTTAACTTAGTTCTCTTGGCACCGGCAGCACGTGCCTCAAAGAAAGGGGTCACTACGGAGTATTCGTTGGGCCTGAGCATCAGTGAACTATTTCGTCGAAATAATTCAATCCAAGGTCAAATCGGGATGGGTCCGATATCGATAGCTATGGGCGGTTTTGTTAACCCAAAAACCGCAGCCATGCTTCGCTACAGTTTTATTCAGAATACGAAGGAATATGTCGATGGGGGCAAGTTTCGCCAAGGCAATCATTTCTTTGCCTTCCAATTGCAGTATTGGTTCTCTGAAAAGTTTTTCATTGCCGGGGGACCTGCTCTTATGTACGACTACTTTTATAGTGGACAACCTGCGAGTAGCGGTATGGGTCTCAACCTCCGAGCGAGCATACTGTCTTTAATACAAAGCGATTCAGTTTCACTTAGGTTAGTGGCAGAGATCATCGGCGGTCTTTCGCCAAGTAGATCCTATCTCACACAAGCTTTTTTATTGGAGTTTCAAAATTTCTAAAATGTTCAAACGAAAAAAAAGAACAATTCAACTTGCTGCCAAACTATTTTCCCTTTTGCTTTTTTGGGGATGCTACGAAATTGAAGAAACTGATTTGCTAAATGAGGGGCAATGCGGTGTTTCCTATGCGGAGCTGTCAGCGTCACAGATAGGTTTGTCAATTCCACGCGATGAGACGCCCATGCCCGTTGGGCTTGAGAATCATGCCATGGTGGCAAGTGATTCTCATGCATACATACTGGGTGGGCTTAGACAATATACTGATGGTGACAATATCGATCAGAGCGCACGAAGCATATTATCTGACAAGGTGTATGCTGCGCCCATTGGCAATGACGGTGTGTTGGGCGAATGGGAAACGCTTCGTCCTTTACCCCTGCCCTTGCAGCAGCACTCTGCTGTCGTTCTTAATGGATACATTTTTGTCTTTGGTGGCCTTAGTATCGCCGGTATAATTTTATCGGACGAGGTGGCGTGGCCGTATTCAGAAAAGGTATATGGTGCAAAAATAAAGATGGATGGAACGCTTGATCCATGGCAGGAATACGGCACTTTTCCTGTTGGTTCATCTAACCTAGTTCAAGTTTATGACTCGACTATCGTTGCTACAACTGAGTTTGGATCAGTTTCAAAGGAGGTCCTCATTGGAAGCTTTTCAGAATACGCCGGCGCATTTTCATGGCAACAACTAAGTCTTCCTCTTTCTGCTCAAAGTCATCGCGCGGCGTTCTTAGATAGATACCTTGTTAGCGTGGATGATCACGGTATCATTTATACAGGATCTTTCGATGCAATGTTTGATGATTGGAAAGCTACGGGAAAAACCACACGGACTGAAACGAGTGGAGTAGGCTTGACGTATTTCTTTGCGTTGTGTGATACCATTGTTACGATTGACTCGTATGCTTCGATTATCGCTGTAGCCCCCATCACTAAAGACCTTGCGGCTAAAAAAATTCGTACAGAAAAGATCTCGTTGCCAACTTATTCAGTAACGCACGTAGTAGCCCCAAATGGTCGTGTCTATTTTTCGGGTGGCTCCAAAATTTCGTATACTATTACGGATACTTCCGACAATGGCTCGATACCGAGCGTTTTCTCGATGGGACGCGTTCAGACCTTAGACGGAAGGTAGCCATCTAACGCATCTTAAATAGAATTTTAGCGACAAATCGTGCATCGCCACTTTGCTCTATTTCAATCGTTGCATCCATCGCATTCGCGACGGCTTTGGCTGCACACAGGCCCAAGGAATGGCTGTATCGTCCCATTGGATGACGTGACAACTCTCTCTGCTTTTCTAGATCAAAAGCTGTTTCAGCAAGATCCTCAGACATAGCAGGTCCATCATCGTGGTAATACAGCACGATATGGTCATTCTCAACGCGAACGGTGATGTCTATCGCTGAGTCAGGGGCATGTTTTTGGGTGTTCTCCCAGAGTATGGGTAGTAACAGTCGAAGCCCAGTGGCTTTTTTTATCTGCAGTGCTTCGGGTGGTACATCGAGCGTGATCGGTACTGGAGATTTTTTTACTAGTTCGGACAAAACAGTAGACACGTCAGCTTCGTGCATAGCTTCGATAGCTTCGCTAAGCAGCTCACGTTGGATGTAGCGGAGGTTGTGCATGGCTTGCTTTTCGTCAGACAAGGATTTAACGCAGTCTTCAAGGGCTTCCTTTTCATCATCCGTGAGTCCTTTTGCGCTTTGAAGAAAGCTAATATTCATTTCAAGCGCGGCCACGTAGTTATTCATGTCGTGAGCCCACTGGCCAATTGCGCTAATAAACTGTTCATGAGATCGGTCGGTCATCTTAATCCTAGTTAGGGAAATCGAAACACCTTATTCTCTCCGTGAAGAGTGATAAGGGAATCCACGTAACTGAGAATAGTTGCGCGTCGGTCTAAAACCTTTCGTAGCTGCCAGTCGCTGAGCAACAAGTTCTTGTTGTGCTCTATTTGCATTAGTGCACTTAGTTTCTTTTGATCGAGCTCTTTGAGAAGGCCGATTTGTGTCTTTGAGAAGGTTTGAGTCATTTTTAGGCGCTTTAAAACGCGATCATGCACTTTGTCTTTAAAGGGAACGCCAAAGGCTGAGTTGTGGTCAAGCAGCAAGAGTCGCGTGCGCGAAGGATTGAATTTGAAATTGCCTCCGCTAAAACGATCCCAATTGCCAATCAGGTAGTCGAACACAAGCATGGATCCCAGATCCTGAGCTAGGCTCTGGACCTCCGGATCAATGTTTGCATTGAGGCTTAACCATTGCTGCCAATCGGTTGAGCCGCTAACTTCCTCGAACTCTGCGGGTCGCATTTCATCAATCCAATAGATGAGGGCTCCCTTCACCTGGTCGTTGTCGTTCCAGATGAGCTGATCTTCCAGATCTTTCCAAATATCGCGGTAGTCCGGATCAAGTTTCTTTGACAGTGTTTGTCGATCGTATGCAACAAGAGTCGCCGGAGGTACGTTGGCCATGCCGAGATACTCAGCAAGACGATAAGCAGCCACTTCACGTTGATAGGAAGAGCGACGCGTGTCGGTAGAAGGCTTAAAGGCAGCACGAAGATCGTTGTCTAATTCAACTCGGAATACAATCGACGATGTTCCTACAGGCTTGAAGCTACTTACGTCATGAGCATGCGCTTCGAGTTGCTTGAGTAAATCACGTGGACTTAATTCCGTGTCTACAAATTGCAGCGTTTCTTCAAAAGAAAAATGAGCGTCGATGTGCTCGTCGCCTTTGTTATCGGGGCTGGCGAGTGCTTGAGTGTTTTGGGTGGTTTCTGGTGTTTGCCCGGATACGTTAGAGCCTGAATTTGAGCACGGCTCATAGCAGGAGGCGAGCAAAAGAAACAAAAACACTCTCTGCGACTTCCAGAACAACTTAACTCGCGGAAGCCAAGAGGTTTTTAGCGATAACCATGCGCTGTATTTGGGATGTGCCTTCATAAATCTGTAAGATTTTCGCATCACGCATTAGTTTTTCAACAGGATAGTCGCGCATATAGCCGTTGCCACCAAAGACTTGTACAGCGTTGGTGGTAACTTCCATTGCACTGTCTGCCCCAAAAGCTTTACTATAGGAGGCGACCTGTGAGCTACCACTTCCTTGGTCGAGCATCCAAGCGGCTTTATGGACCAGCAAACGGGTTGCTTCGTATTTAATACCCATTTCCGCTAGCAGAAATTGCACTGCTTGGTGCTGCGCAATCGGTACGCCGAAACTTTTGCGCTCTAAGGCATAGCGTAGGCTCTCTTCCATGGCCCGCCGCATAATGCCGCATGCTGCAGCGCCGATATCTGGGCGGGTGGTATCGAACGTTTTCATGGCGAGTTTAAAGCCAGCTCCAGCCTCAGCCAAAACATTTGCCTTAGGAACCTTCACCTGTTCAAGCACAATCGTTGCTGTGTCGCTGGCACGTTGCCCCATTTTGTCTTCTTTTTTGCCGATGGAAACGCCTTGTAAATCACGATCGACAATGAAAGCCATAATGCCTTTATGGCCGGCACTGGGATCAACCGTAGCAAAGATAATGTACCATTGAGCCCATGACGCATTGGTGATGAAACACTTTTCACCGCTAAGGACCCAATCGTCACCATGCTTAGTCGCTAGGGTGCGCAGACCAGCCACATCGCTTCCAGCTCCAGGCTCGGTCGTGGCATAGCTGGCAAAAGCAGGCTCGGCGGTAAGCATGCCTAGATACTTCTTTTTCTGCTCTTCATTTCCTGCAAGCTTGATGGGTGTTGCTGCAAGACAGTTTGCTGCAAAACTGGTTTGAATTCCCGAGCAGCCATAGGCAAGCTCTTCTTGCAAAAGCGCATTGTCGACCGATCCCAGGCCAGCTCCACCGTAGTTCTCAGGAACGGTCGAGGAGACAAAACCAAGCTCCCAAGCTTCTTTGTAGACATCCTTGGGAAAACTGGCTTCTCTGTCGCATTTAGCGGCAACAGGAATGATTTTATCCTTTACAAAACGTTTGGCAGTTTCAACTAGTGCTTTTTGTTCATCGCTAAGTTCAAAATTCAGCATGGTTCTACTCCCTGCGCTTTTGTTGCTGTTTGCCTAGTTCTGCACGAGCTGCTCGCGCTCCAGTCACAAAACCAATGGCAATCCCAAGAAGAAGGATACCTGGTATGTAGAGAATATGCGCGAAAGAAGGCAAAAGAGACACCTACCTATGCTTTATTGTTGAGTTCTTTTTCTAACTGCCCGAGCCGTATTTCAAGGGTTTTGCTGCGCTTTCCTAGTTTTAAAAGGTAAAGCAAAAGTCCTACCCATAAAACGGTATAGGCCCCGAGCATAAGAGCTCCGCCAGAGACTTCGTCTTTTTGGGGGCCACTCACCGTCTGAAAACTATCCGCGCGACTGTCCGCAACGCTCTGTTCTTGTTCGGTTTGTGTGCCGTTGTTGTCTTGCGCATAGCAGAGCGAAGAGGTTGTGTAGAACGAGGTGACAAGCACACTAAGCAAGATGATACGTTTCATTGCTTTAAGGCCCTTTCTTGGAGTGCATATTCCAAAGCTTCTGCTTGTTGGTCGAGTTTTTCCAAATGTGCTCGAAGAGTGATCAGTAGCGAGACAAGCAGAGTAAAAGTAAGAAAAGCGAGCAATAGTGCTGGGACCATGTCTGGATGAAGGCCCCCGCCTTTTCCGGAAATAACCGCAGGATGTGTTCCTCTCCAACGCTGAACGCTGTAGTGGATGACTGGAAGATCAACGATACCCAATACGGCCAAGGCTGCCGCGAATTTTTTTTCAGCTTCGCCACCCGCTGCCGATAAATTTCGCAGCACCCAATAGGAAGCAAAAACAAGACCGGCAAGTAAGGTTGTGGTGAGCCTTGGATCCCACGTCCAATAAACGCCCCATGCCTTTCGAGCCCATAAAGGCCCAGTGATGAGAACCACCACACAGAAAAGCAAACCGACTTCACCACTTGCTAAGGCAATGCGGTCCCAACGCTCGTCTTTTTTAATCAAGTACAAGGCGCTGCCGATGCCGCAAAGCAAAAAACCAAGGTACATGGCATATGCTGAAGGCACATGAATGTAGAAAATCTTTTGCACAATCCCCATACGAGCTTCGGTAGGAGCGATGATAAAAATAGCGTATAAGGTTGCTAGCATACTGAGTAAACAAGCAACCGAGAGCGATAGCCAAATCAAAGATTTCTTGCCGCAGGCTGTTTTTTGCATAGACCTTGCGGAAGGTAACATAAGACGTGTCCATGAGCGATGTTTTGAAAAAGCGATTTATCATCGTAGCCGGCAAGGGCGGCGTAGGGCGTAGTACCCTTAGCGCGACGCTGGCGCTCAAAGCTGCCCAAGAGGGGAAAAAAGTCCTTGTTGCCATGTGCCGCGCCAAGGAACGGCTCAGTCATATGCTGGATATTGCGCCTATTGGTCATGAAATTACGCCAATTCTTCCCAATATTGACGCTGTTAACATGTCACCATCTCTTTCGCTTCGTGAATACGGCGATTTGGTCTTTAGGGTTCCGGTTTTATCGCGTGCTATTTTCGAGAACCGAATGGTGACGGGTCTGCTTCGGGCGATTCCGGGCATTGAAGCGTGGTCGTTGCTGGGCAAAGCTTTCTATCATGCGACCGAGCGCCGCTCCGATGGGCGCATGCGCTATGACCTTGTCATTCTTGATGCGCCCGCCACTGGGCATCTTTTGGAGATGTTGCGGGTTCCTAAGATTATCTTAGATGTTGCACCGGCTGGCTTGCTTCGCAAAGATGCCGAACGCGCGTGGTCGATGTTTCAAGATTCGACCAAGAGTGGGGTAGTGCTTGTGACATGGCCAGAAGAGATGCCGGCCAATGAAGCTGTCGAACTCAAAACTGCACTGGATGACGATATCGGTATCAAAACAGACGCTCTTGTGGTCAACGGCGTGCTCGATACTATTTTCGATGAGTCGGAGCACGAATTGCTCATGAAGCTTTCAACGGAATCTAAATCGCTGCAAGCGCTGCTCAGCGCAGGCAAGAGACGTACGCTGCGCGAACTGGAACAGCAACGTATCATCGCTTTTCTCGATGAATCCATCGACGCTCCTCTCATCAAGTTGCCGCGTTTCCAAAACCCTAATTTAAAATCTGCCCAACTCCATGAACTGGTGTCGCATTTATGAATCAGTACGGAAGACAAATGTAGTCGACGCTGTCATCAGGGAGTACGATCTCGACGCACTCAAAATCACTATCGCAATAACGATTGTCGGGTAAGCCGTTTTGATCGGTGCAAGGGGCATAACAGATCGCAGGAATATCGCTTTCCAGAGCGTAACATACGCCACCGTCGAGGCAGACCGCATCAGGGTCACTCGCCTCTGGGTTGCAGTAGTTGCTGCACATACGGCCAAAAGCACCATCACTTAGCGCGAGACTGACACAATCATCGGCTGCGCGTTCGCAATCATAGACGCTGCGGCAGGACTCGTAGACGTAGGAAACTGGTGGGGTTCCCTCCAGCAAGCAACCCGTTAAAAAGACCAGAAAAAGAGATACATTCTTCACCCGTTAATTTTACTCTGTCTGCCAAGATAGGCAAGTGCCGCGAAAACAGCTTTTTAGCCAACTATTGAAGATGACACAGGGGCCGGGCAGGCATTTTCCACGCCTCTCTTGAAAGGGGATAGGCTTTCTGGCAAGAGTGCCAGTCATGCCTGCAACTGGGACCCAAGACTTTGCTTTTAATGAACCCCTTGTCTTTGAACAAGGGAGCCCGGGCCGCACCGGAGTTTCGGCCCCAACCGAAACCATTCCCAATGCGGCCGACGCCAAAACATTCTTGGGTGATTTTTTTAGAGACGATTCAGCTTCTTTGCCCGAACTGTCTGAGCCTGAAGTGGTGCGTCATTTTGTTCGTTTGAGCCAACAGAATTTTTCAATCGATACAGGCATGGTTCCTCTTGGTTCATGCACCATGAAATACAATCCAAAGGTCAACGAATGGGCAGCCCGGCTTTCTGGTTTTGCAGATTTGCATCCCTATCAAAATGAAGATCACATTCAGGGTGCACTTGAGTTAATGTTTCGGCTCGAGCGTGCACTTGCTGAAATCGTCGGCATGGATCATGTGAGTTTGCAGCCTGCTGCAGGTGCGCAAGGTGAGCTTACTGCACTAATGATGATACGTGCCTACCACCAAGCCAAGGGTCGCAGTCCCAAAACCGTTTTGGTTCCGGAAACCGCACACGGCACCAACGCAGCAACCTGTGCCCTAAACGGATTAGCCGTAAAAGCGTTTTCTGCACCTGAAGGTATTATTCATATCGATGAGCTAGAAAAGCACGTCACCGATGATGTAGCTGCCATCATGATCACCAATCCCAATACCGTTGGCTTGTTTGAACAACAACTGCCTGAGATTGCAAAACTCGTGCACGACAAAGGCGCCCTTGTTTTTGGGGACGGGGCGAATCTCAATGCTTTGATGGGCAAAGCAAGACCGGGAGATCTCGGTGTGGATATCATGCAATTCAATTTGCATAAGACCTTTACAACACCGCATGGTGGCGGTGGACCTGGTTGTGGTCCGGTGGCCTATAAACAACACCTCGATGACTTCGCTCCAATTCCGGTCGTAAAAAAACTAGAAGATGAGCGCTTTACTTTGGATTATGAACGAGCCCAAAGCATTGGCCGCATTCGTTCTTTTTATGGAAACTTTGGTATGATGGTTCGCGCCTACACGTACATTCGTGAGATGGGCGCAAAAGGCTTAGCAGAGGCTACCGAAGGTGCGGTGCTCAATGCCAACTATCTTCGGTCTAAGTTGAAGGACACTTGGGATCTGGCTTACGATCGCCTTTGCATGCATGAGTTTATTGCAAGTGATAGGCATTTGAAAAGTACGGGCGTAACCACCTTGGATATTGCCAAACGACTCATGGATTACGGTTTTCATGCGCCTACGGTGTATTGGCCGCTTGTCGTTAAAGGCGCCATGTTGATTGAGCCCACAGAAACGGAATCCAAGCAAAGTTTGGATCTATTTGTGGAAGCGATGCTTGCCATTAGTGATGAAGCACAAAATAGTCCAGAGCTTGTAAAGACCGCACCTCACAACACGCGCCTTAAGCGTCTTGATGAAACCCAAGCCGCCCGCAACCCTGTTTTGCGTTACTAAAAAGCAATAAGCTATGTAAAATCAGGAGGTTTGCACCTTAGGCGCTTTCATGTTGCACTTAGTCATCGTGCAAGCAAAAAGTTCAATGAATGCTGGCTGTAGCGGTGCCATACTCTTTGGTCTGACGCTTGTGGGTTGTGGAGCTTCAAAAGCGACGGATCCTACGACCCCTCGCCAGATAGAGCGAGCAGAAAGCGAAACAATGTTTGGCATGCCTCTAGAAGCCGAAGCAAAAAAGCAGTCCTATAAAGGTCACGGCGAGTTTGCTCCGAAAAGTGATGCTACTGTTGTAGAAAGTCAATCGATTGATATCCCGGACGATGAACGGGCAGAGCCCTCCAGTCCCGAATCTTCTGTCGTAAACCAACCTCCAGAACACTGGGCCTATCCAGCTGAGCAAGGATCGGAGCAGATTCGGCCCTAGAGACGAGCGAAGGTTTGAGAGGTAGTTTTGGAAATTAAAAAAATCTCCGAGCTTGTGTTCAACAAGGTGCATGGATGGCTCGAGTACAGTGTTTCCACGCTGCCTGACTTAGCATTGGCGCTGGTTGTTTTTTCTTTTTGTGTTGAGCGCCAAGTGGGTCTCTAAGTTTTTCTGCAGGGGTGTGTTTAGGTTTACCGATAACAAACAACTCATATCCTTATTAAGTTCGACTATTCGACTTACGGTTATTCTTACCGGCCTGTTTGTTGCTCTTAGTATCTTGGGCTTGGAACGAGCAGTAACCTCCTTGTTGGCTGGTGTTGGTGTGCTTGGATTAGCACTTGGTTTTGCGTTTCAGGATATCGCAGCGAATTTCATGTCAGGACTTATCATGGCGTGGCGTCAACCTTTTGCTGTGGGTGCGCTGGTTGATATCAAAGGGCATTATGGCATCGTTCAGCGCGTTACTTTGAGGGCCACGGTCATTCGTTTGTTTACGGGTCAATTTGTCATTTTGCCGAACAAAGATGTGCTTCAATCTGCGATTGTAAATTACAGTCAAACAGGCGAGCGCCGTGTGGATATTGAAGTTGGCGTTTCCTACGGAGATGATCTTGAGAAAGTAAAACAAGTTGCAACTGAGGCTATCGAAGATATTGCTTACCGCGATAGTTCTCGAGAGGTTGAGTTCTATTTTAAAGAGTTTGGTTCAAGCTCAATTAATTTTGACTTACGTTTTTGGCTTGATCTTCATTCTAGCCAAGCTAATTTTCTTGAAGCTCGTTCGTTAGCTGTGATGGCTATTAAAAAAGCTTTTGATGCGCATGATATTACGATTCCTTTTCCCATTCGCACCTTGGATTTTGGCATCAAGGGCGGAAGGCGACTCGACGAGGTCTTGCCTTGAGCGTGTTTAGTTTTCTGCCGGCGCCGATGAGCTATGCGTCATGCGGGGCTCTTCAAGCTCTTGAGCAGGCGGCATTTTTGATTCGCCTGTGACCGAGTCGAAAAACTCAAGCTCTCTGCTAATTTTTCGCACATAGCGTTGCTTGATGTGAAATGGCAGAAATGCGGCTTTGAAGCCGTTGAGCACGAGATGCTTGATTTCTTCGACGCTGAAACCCATCTTCGTATGACAGAGCCACAGTTCTTTAGAGACGGTCGTGTCAGTAATTAAGCGATTGTCGGTATTGATCGTGACGCGAAGGCCAAGGTCGTAATACAGGCGCAATGGGTGGGTTGCTAAATCACGGACCGCTCCCGTTTGCACGTTTGATGAAGGACAGCATTCAAGTGCGACGCGGTGATCGTTGACGTAATGAAGTAAATCACCATCTTCACGTAGGCGACAGCCATGACCGATGCGGTGAGCTCCACAAACATGAATCGCTTGCGAAATTGATTCAGGACCAAAGGCCTCGCCAGCATGGATCGTGCAGTTAATGTTGTTGTTGCGAATGAGTTGAAAAGCGTCTTTGTGATGCTTGGCGGGGTGATCGTATTCGGCGCCCGCAAGATCAAAGGCAACCACGCCTCGGTTTTTGTAAGACACGGCGAGCTCCGCCATTTCAAGGGAAGACTCCGGTGAGATGTTACGAATGCCGCAAATAATCACGTTCGATTCGATGCCATGGTCATGGTACGCTTCTTGAAGACCCGCAATGACGGCTTCAACGACTGCGGTGAGGCGAAGACCTTCGCGCGTATGCAACATGGGCGAGTAACGGACTTCCATATAACGCACGTTTTCTTTGGCAGCATCTTCAGCGAGCTCGTAGGCAATCCGAGCAAGAGACTCTTCCGTTTGCATCACTTTTAAAGTGATTCCAAAAGCTTTGAGGTACTCCTCAAGAGAGCCGGTGTTCTCGCCGCAATGCAAGGCCAGGGCAAGTCCTTCGGGCGTATCGGAAGGCAGTTTGATGCCGTATTGCTCAGCGAGTTCTAAAATGGTGGAAAGTCTTAACGAACCGTCCAGATGAACGTGTAAATCTGTTTTGGGTAAGTGCTCGAAAACGGAAAGAGGTAGTGACATCTATGTATTTTAACCATAGGAACTGCTCCTGGCAATTCTGAGGGCAAAAAGAAAATTTGTTCAATGATTCAAGCAGTCTACGGCCAGAAAGGCTTCGCTTAATTGCTCTTCGCTCGTGCTGCTAGCATGTGATTTCGGAGGCGGATGCTCTGGGACGCTTGCCAACTTCGCTCGAATTGTTGCGCTGCACGCTCGTAGTGTCCAGCCTTGAAAAGCAGCGCTCCTAGTGCCTCTTCGCGATCGAGGCCATGCAAAGCATCGAAGGCTTCGGCTGCTCCAAGCCGCAATTCCAACGGAGCATCCCGAGCTTGGAGGGCCAACCACCCTTGATACGCTTGCGATTCAACACGGTTGAAACCGTCTGTGGCTTTCAAGCTGTGAATAAAGTTCCAGCGTGCTTTGTACAAAGTTCGGATGACAAAAAACGGAGCGATCACTTTAGCGTTGCGCACCAGGCCATAGCGCTCCAACATGAGGGGAAAAGATCCAAGCAAAGCATCACGTTGCTTGGAGTTTTCAGTTGTTGCCATGAGCTGTTCCAAAGGCTGCAAGGCCTTTGCTCTTAGCGCCGCTAAGGCGTCGTTTCCTGATTTTGCAATAAGTGCTTCAACGGTCTTTCGAAAAACCTTGCGTCGCTTTGAAGCGACCGCTCGTAGATTTTGATGAGTTAAACGTCCTGACTCTGAGAGACCTTGTTCTTTGAAAAGTGATTGCAATGCTTTGCTCTCGCTGCTCGTGGGAGTCTTGCGAGCAAGCTCTGCGCTGGCTGAAAGGGTCTTGTCGATGTCGCTTTGTTTCAGGCGAAGCAGTGGGGTGTAACTTGGCTCCGTCTCACGTGGCAGCGCGATAAGGCTAATCGCCGAAGCAATGGCCACGACGACAAAAGCGATGGTAAGTGGTGTTTCACCTATTTTTGACGGTCCGGGCATCAAGGCAGCTTTAGTCTATCCGAAACATGCTAGCTTGGTGGATTTTTGCATTTCGGCCATGGTACACTAAGAGTCGCCGTGAAGAACAGCCGTCTACATAAGAGATACGAAAAAGAGCTCACGCTCATGGTGCTTGTGGACGGTGACGAATATGGCGCTAGAACGTTAAATTTGAGCCTTGGTGGCTTGTTTGTGTTGATGGAACCTGTCCCGGCAATTGGTCAATTAGTAAAAATTCGCGTAAAATTTCCGGCGCTGGAAAACGAGTCGCTTCTTGAAGCGGTGGTACGCTGGCATGGTGATGGCGGGGCTGGCATGCAGTTTGGGAGTTTGCGTGCGATTGATGTTTGGGCAATCAACCAACTTATGGATTAGGCGAAAGCTCGCTGCCACAAACAGTATGATTCGCTTTGCTTTTATCGTGTGTAGCCTGTTGTCTTTTCTGCAGGTAGCCCAAGGCCAAGACAACAAGGGTTGGGTTTACGATCCAAATCCAGACAAGGCATTCTCAGCGATTTCAGAAGTTACCCTCGATGGTTTAGATACAAACGCGCTCATTCTTAGTGGCAACAGCATTGAAGTCAGTACTTGTGTGCTGGCCAATGATAGCTGCACCGCAGTGCACTACGCCATTGCTGATGCCCAAGGTGATTTTTTTTATGAACCCGATGAAGCCAGTGAAAGCGATGCTTTCGCCGAAGTTAATGCTTTTTTTCATCTGCAACGTGCAGCTGATTACTTTAATGACCAACACCAAAGCCGATGGAGCTGCAATTGCGGCTCGCCAGTGCTGAACGCTTTTATCAATCCAGATGTCGAAGAAAAAGCGGTGTCTTCTTTAGCCTTTTATCAATACAACGATTGCAGCTCATTTAGCTGTGGCTACGTGGTGCTTTCGAAAACGGTTGATCAGCAAGGTCTGGTTCGTAGCACTGCTTACGATGGTGATTTGCTATATCATGAATACGTGCATGCGATTGTCGACGAACGCAATCAAAATCCTGGTTATAGTGAAGATGAGTTGGGTGCAAGCTATGAGGCTGGCGCGGTGAGTGAAGCGATTGCTGATTATTTTGCCGCGGTGATCAGTAATGATCCACAGATTGGTGAGCACTTCGCAGGAATCGGAAGTGTGCCGGAAAAAGGCGCGTTGCGCGACATATCACAAAGACTTAGCTGTCCCGAGGACTTGAGCGGACAAAGGCATCGCGATGGACGAATCCTTGCTTCTGCGCTTTGGTCTTTGAGGTCAGAATCAGCAGATGTTGCTGCGATGGACCAATGGGTTTTTGAGAGCGCTATTAATCTTTCAGCGACGCCGAGTTTTTCATCGTTTGTTGCGACGATGTTTGATGGTCTTGAAGATCCACAAAAACAACAACCCTTGGCATCGAAGCGCGTGCAAGCGCCGAATCGTTATTTGCCGAACGTGGCTTAGTCAATTGTGAGCGAATTAAGGTATTGCAACCAGGTCAATCGGCCGTCGCGTTTAGCGGCGAGATTATACCGACAACCCTCAATGCGGGTTTAGCTCCTATCCACTACAAAATCGAGGTTCCGGCCTACACATCGGCCATTACTTTTCAATTTTCTGTCCTTGAAGGTTCTGGACG
Source organism: Myxococcales bacterium (assembly GCA_016699535.1). Classification (NCBI taxonomy): domain Bacteria; kingdom Pseudomonadati; phylum Myxococcota; class Myxococcia; order Myxococcales; species Myxococcales bacterium. Next base: position 449,776 of record CP064980.1, on the reverse strand, counting down.
TTTTGTCTTGCATCTTCGAGATGGACAAGCAGTGCAAGTCGATGCTTCTGAAAACACCGTCGTATCGTCATGGGACATCGCGATCGCTGAAACGCAAGTCACGTTGACTTCAAAAGCAATCTCAGCACTACACGATGGGACAACCCTTTTTCTAGCGGTTGAGAACAGAGATAGCCTTGATGGCAATGCATGGTTTCGTTTGAGCTATGAGTCTTTTCCAGAGCACACGTTTGGCGGAGGCGGATGTAGTTTAGGGACTAAGGCAGGCAGTATGGCCATGACAGAACAAGCTGTTTTATTTTTTGTGTTGTTCCTGATTTTTCTTCGCAGATTCTATGCTCTTCGGCGCCGGACACTGTGAGCCAACAGCGCTGAGATGTGACGCTCTTCCCACGCCAGTGCCTTGCTATAGTCCGTAAAGGCACGCTCTCGTTCGCGAAAATCACGTGAATGATGCATGGCCCTGCCATTTATATGCTTGGCGGGCATCATGTGGTGCAGCATTTCGTGAAAGACCACGTAGCGAAGGTAAAAGCGAGGCACCCAGTTTTGATCGAGTACTGGATGAATGCGAATGAGCTTATCTTCTGCGCAATAGCTTCCCAAATGAATGCTACCTTGGCGCCACAACCGTGGCTTGCTGCGAGCAAACTGCCCCCAAGTAATACCTGCACATGCTTTTTTCTCGAAACACTCGCTGTTTAGCTCATCAAAAATCGCGCTAAGATCATAAACAGCACCAGTACTACGGAGCTCGCAATTGCGTTCATTTTGTCGAATGAGGTGACGATGAGACGCAATAAAATCATCGATGATACTGGCTGATTTTCGGGTACGTCGTCTAAGATAAGTACCAAGCGCCCGCAGTACGATTGCATCCGCATTAAGAAACATATGGTGCAGACGCACGTGCAAATGCCCCCCGCGGTGCTGCGAGGAAATCATCAATCTTCGGTTGTCTGTAATGTGTACAAATACGGGCTGATCGAAGAGTTTGTTGAGGTTTTTTTCGATCACCTGCTCCATGACGCTCGGATAGGAAATTAGTTTCTCTGTTTCCGCTGTTTTCGTGTAAAAAGGCAGGGATTGTTGTTGAGCAGGCACCCGTGCAGAGTAAACGAATAATAAAAATCTTGCGACGCTATTTTAATATTTTTACATGTATTGCAATTGCGTTGCTTCCCTTCCTTGAGATGACAAGGATTTTTTTGCTTGGCCGTGGTGAGGTGAACGAAGAGCAATGGGATAAAGCCGCTGCGGTAGCGCATCAACAATTTCGACGCGGAGACCTCATCGTATCAACTCCTTTGTGGACGGATCCGTTGATGCGATGGAAACTGGGAGACCTTCTTAGCCTAAGCGATGCGGGTTACAGTGAGCTCAAAGCTTACAATAATCTTTGGGTGCTTAGTGTTGCGGGAAGTCATCATGAGTTAGAACCAAAGCATTCACCCAGCTACGAAAAACACTTTGCTTCGTTAACGTTAAAAAAATGGCCTCTTCGCTCAATCGCGCCACGCTATGATTTTTTTAGCCATATCTCCGAAGCCGAAGTCAGTTTAGGGACTCGTCCTTGCCGATGGAATGAGCGAGGTGGCAGTCTGGGTGGTGGTTTGAATACGGGGCCCCTGCGACCTGAAAGGCGTTTTCAGTGCAGTCGAGCGAAGCATTGGCTTTGGGTTGGACAAACGGTTATAGAAGACCTTGAACTAAAAGCGCGAGCCTGCATCTGGCAGCACCCCGACGGTCCGACACCGATACGTAGCACCTTCCCAAGTGTACTGCTAAGCGACAGACTCGTTTTTTACGGTGGACTTTATTACATGCATGAACGTGACCATGCAGGACCACCGCTAGACTTTAGCATCGAAATCGCTGGCGTTAAGGTGGCGGATTTTGTTCACCGCGACGGTGAGGGTTGGAAACGCTACCTACTCGATACCCATCGCCTCAAAGGCAACGTTGCCGATGTCACGGTTTCGGTATCGGCCAAAGAGCCACATCTCAGAACCTTTTGTTGGACCGGATTTTCGGAGGAAAAGTAGTGCTTCAACTGTCTTCTTCGAAAACGAATCACGCAGTGGCTGCATTGTTAGCAAGCCTCTATCTCTGTTTGCTGTGGAACACTGCCGACGATCTCGCTATGTGTCGTGACGAGAGTTTTTATGTTTTTGCATCCGAAAGCTACGGAAACTGGTTTGAATTACTAGCGACCAATCCACACCAAGCCTTCGAGCAAAGCACTATCGATCATCACTGGGCGTACAATCATGAACACCCCTCGCTTATGAAAAGCCTAGCAGCGCTAACTTGGCTAACTCAAAAGCATTTTCACCTGTTTCCTTCGGACTCGCTTGCGTTTCGTTTCCCCACCATGCTTCTTTCAAGTCTACTATTGTGGTTGGTGTTTATTTGGAGCACCTCTCTGTATGGACGGGCTGCGGGACTTTTTTCTGCACTCGGTATGGCACTTATTCCGCGGTTTTTCTACCATGCGCATTTGCATGCCTTTGATGCACCCATTGTCTTTTTGGTGACCTGGGTGGCCTATTGTTATTGGCGCTCGCTAAGCGACAGAAAATGGATTTGGCTAACGGTCCTAAGTTTTGGTCTATGTCTTGATACCAAACACAATAGTTGGGTTTTACCAGGCATCTTTTTAATCCATTGGCTCGCTCAACGAGGCAAAGAGCGCCTGTTCAAGTTTGACAATCAAAGCAGTCTGCCGTGGGCACTCGGCGGGATGTTGCTACTTTCCCCGTGGATTGCCATCGCACTGTGGCCTTGGCTTTGGCACGATACCTGGCATCGTATTGGCTCATACATCTTTTTTCATACGCATCATGCCGAGAGTCATGGCGTCATCAATATCGCCTATTTTGGAAAAACACTTTTCTCTCCACCCTTTCCGATTGCCTTGCCATTCATATTAACCGCGTACACCTTGCCGCTTACTTTTCTGGTCCCGTCTGTTTTAGGTAGCCTGAAAGCCGCATTCGCATGGTTTAAGCCTGATGCTGATAAATGCGAGCTTTGTCGCTCGGAGCTTCTCATGTTGGGTATGCAATGGGCGCCGCTTATCGTCATCGCCTTGCCTTCCTCTCCTGTCTTCGGTGGAACAAAGCATTGGCTCACAGCCTATCCTTTCTTTGCAATGTTTTTCGCCAAAACGTTGAGTCATTGCTTAGGCGTGGGCAAGGAACTTCTAGCGCCATATCTGAAGGGCAATGCCTTAATGCAGCGTGTCATGACTGCACTAGCGCTGTGTTTGTTTCTTACGCCAAGTGCCTATGAAACCAAACATGCACATCCCTTTGCTCTTTCGCATTACGGAGTCTTGGCTGGCGGTGTGCAGGGCGCAGCAAGCAAAGGCATGAACCGTCAGTTCTGGGGATTTACTACCGGTAGTGTTGTTAGTTATCTTAAAGAAAAACTTCCAAATGGCGGCACGGTTTGGATAGGCGATACAACCTTCGGGGCATGGGAGATGCTCATCCGCGATGGAAAAGTCCCTGCCAACATCCGAGCGACTCAGGATTTTACCCGTGCTGATTACCTATTGATTCACCATGAACAACATTTTGCCGAAGTCGAGTATCAAGCTTGGGTCCTAAACCAAAGCGTCAAGCCCGATCACCTGCTCCTATACGACGGCGTCCCCATCATAAGCATCTACAAAAACCAAAAGCGATTGTCTCAAAAAAACAAACAACCTTGAACTATTTTAGCCCTGGCTGATTTTGTTTCACAACAAAAACGGGATTACCGCTTTGGTGATTTTTGCGTATTCCGAATAACCGGATATAGAGATTCGCAATATCTTCTCTTCATGGATAATGCGCCGAGTGAACGCGAGTCCTAGAACAGCTAATGCCCCAATTGCCGTAAACCAACAGTGAAAAAATGTTGTGCTAAAAAAGTAGGTTAAAAAAGCCCCTGTGTAGCTGGGATGTCGAATTAGGCGGTAGGGGCCTTGGTTGACGATGGTTTGCTCCGTTTGAATATCAATATGCCAGGTGAAGTACTTACCCAAGACGATGAATGACCAGCTGCGTAAGCAAAGACCCAGGAGCATTAAGGCTAACGAGATCCACGAAACGACGCCCCATTTCATGCTTGTTGGATAGCGAAGCGCTGCTTCAAGCAGGGTTAGGAACTGAACTGCATAGATACTCCAAATGATTTGAAGCGCTGTCCCTCTGTCATGAATGGTTCTTGAGGGTTCAAAGGCATCATAACGAGGTTGGAAAAGGGATCCAACGATAGCGATGCCTATTAAGATCCAAAGTTTTGCGGATAGAATAATCTTCGGCTGAATCCAACTAGGTATGCCCAATATAAAAACGACAACCAAGATTGCGTAGATCAGCTTTCGAGTCACAAGGAAGCAGCTTCCTTCAGTTCATCTAAGAACATGTGCTTATAGTGCCGATACCAATCGCTTTGAAAACGCTCCTCCGGATCGTATTTTTGCTTGAGACGAAGAAACTCTACAAACTGCGGATATGCGCGCAAGATTTGGCTTTTACTTGCCCAGCGGTGGTAGGTCAGAAAAAAGCTGCCGCCACCTTCCAGCGCTCTTTCAATTAGTGTGCGAAATTCTTTCTTGGCTTTTTCAATGCCCTTTGCATCATGGTCCACATGCAAATTGATGACGATGCAGGCATAGTCTTTCTTCGCCCATGCCAAAAAACTCTCATCATCCGCTTTGATGAGGCGAATTGTTCCATAGATAACGTTTGTATGCATACGGCGAAAATCATTTGCCAATGTTTTCATGAAGTTGGCAAGCTTTTCTCTTTGCACATACACTTCAGAAATCATCTCGCTACCAGAAACCTTTGATCCAAGTTTACGATCAAGGTCCTGGTGATAGTCATCCAAATAGATGCCTAACTGATGCCGATCCGACCAATACCGTTGACCCGTGCTTTGCAGGTAGAACTGGGTGTAATAGGCATAGGCCTTTGCTTTGTTGGTATGTGCCCAGTAGTAAAGCTGCCTCCAATGTTTCGCTTCGAGCTCGCGGTGCTCGTCATCGGCTTTCTCGTCCGATAGCAGTGGTCGATAGGTCGAGAACACCCCTCGTTGCAAGAAATCCGGATCTTCCGGATCAATTGAAAACTGCAGATCCCCAAAGCTTGATCCATCTTGAAGGGCTTGATTTACCTTGGCATAAAAATCGTTCAATTGAACAAGCTCCACCCTACGCTCTAGCCTTTGTCGAGGGGCGAGGCGCAGTTTGACTGTTGCAATGAATCCAAAGAGTCCATAACCGCCAATTGCCAGCCTAAACAGTTCAGTATTTTCTTTTCGGCTGCAATTGAGAATCCGCCCTTCGGCATCGACTAAAGTGAAAGACTCAACATCATCGACGATGGGCTTCATGAGCAAGCCGCGACCGTGAATATTGGAAGAAAGTGCCCCTCCGATGCTAAGTCGATCGGCCCCGGTCTGCTTCTGTCGGATTCCCCATGTGTGGGCTTGGCCGCGCTGATTTTGTACTAGCCAGTCAATAAGCTTCGGCCACTGGATCCCCGACTCGACCTCCACCCAACCCTCGTCGCTATTCAATTGCAAAACATCATTGAAGTGAGTTGTGCTTAGATGAAGCGTGTTTGTGCCAAACTGCTGTCCACCCATGGAGTGTTGTCCACCACTGATACTGATGGCTTGTCGCATTCGTTTGGCACGACGGACGATTTTTTGGACCTGCTCTACGGTAGCCGGGTAGTAAATGTGTCGATGTGCCGTGGGATTTAGTTTGGAGTGGATGTCATTTAGAACATACTTTGATGTTTGAGGCTTTTGCGAAGCACATGACACAAGCAGTAGAACAATTGCAGGGTTCCTTAATCGGGTGGTGAACTTGCTGAGGATGCGCATAGGCTAGGATATTAATATGATTTCTGTGGCACCTACTAATTTTTTATAGAAACTCCGACACCGTTGTCATACTTTGGGAATGAGCGGTCGTGATTCTCTTGAGCTTTTTGTCTTGGTATAAAATTTGCTTTGCTTTGGTAGACCCACTACTAAAAGGACTACATGACTAATCGCAAAAACAAAAATCACAATAGAGAACGCAGCTCAAATCAAAAAAAGAGAAATAGAAAAGCAAAGCCTCTTTTGGTGATTACGGCCATGAGTTTGAGCGGGATGAGTTACGGTTGCAACCAAGTGTCCAATCCTAATGTACCTTTGTATGATTCCGGTCTTGATTCGAGCATCGATGACGCATCAGTAGATCAGGACGCACAAGTCGACGATGCTGCTACCTATAACGATGCCGGAACGCAGTAAGAGTTCTCAATGAAAGTTCCTTTTGAACTCTCGTGGCTGGGTGGCGCAACCGAGCGGCATTTTCGAAAGATTCGACCCGGCATTGACGATTTTCCTGGGGAACGCTCAAGCCGAGCAACTATCCACCCTTGTTGGTGGAGCGTGCGCGTTTGGCTTGGACGGAGGCCGCACACAACGAATACTGTACAGCGATAGCCTTTGCCGATTTACAGCGCGCGCTGCTTGAAGTGCGTGCACCGATTGATCTTATTGGCATGGCAAGCGATTTTGTGGTGGATGAGAGTTTGCACGTTGAACTGACCAGTCGCATCGCGATGGAGCTTGGAGGGGGCGTTCCGTACGTTTTGGATCTCGATGCACTTAGCCCGCCGGCTCGAAATAGTGAATCCAGTCCCCTTATGCGCGCGAACGAACTTATCGTTCGGATTTGTTGTGTCGGCGAAACTTTTAGCGTCCCGATGTTGGCCGGATCGATGAAAAGCTCAGAGCATCCGCTCACTCGCGCTGTGCTAAAGCAAATTGTGAGCGATGAAGCTCCGCACGGTGTGATTGGCTGGCACTATTTAGAATGGGCAAGCGAGCAACTCGACGGCAAAGAGCGAGAACGTCTTGCAAGGGTTGTTGAAGATACACTCAAAAACATGAGTCATTTGTGGCGTCGCCTGCGAAGCAAGGTCAAAGACGGAAGAACAAGCGAAGGATTTTTTCTTCACGATGTGCACGAACTTGGTTGGATGGAATCCAGCAACTACGCCCGCACGGCCATCAATGCCATAAAAGAAGACGTGCTGGCACCTTTAGCCGATTTTGGAATCGTCCCAAATAAAACAAAAATTGATGAGCTTTGCCAAAGTTACTACTCAACATCAGAGCCGTAGCTGTAGTAGGATTATTATACACTGACCCACAGGCAAGGCACGCATCAAGTCCTTTTTTGAAGTGCCCTTTAAAACTGAGCAAGAAGCTGTTCTGTTTGACTGACAAGCTCAGGGCTAAGGGATCCCACACAGGTGACGTGCAGATGTTCGGGTCGAAATATTTTCTCTGAGAGTTTTGCCAGTTGCTCAATGCTAGCAGCTTTGACGCGATCCAAAAAATCAAAGGATGTTTGGTCGCATCCCAGCAACGTACGCATGCCCCAAACGTAGGCTGTATCTTCGGCATCATCGACGCTAGCTTGCAAATCCCAGACAAAGCGTTTCTGTGCTTTTTCAAGTTCGGCTGATAACACGCCATTGTCACGCAAGTCACGGATAAGATCGAAAAGTGCCTGCAATGCAAGTGGGATCTTTTGATGTTCAACGGAGATTCCGACGTCGAAGACACCACACTCTTCATAAAGCTCAAGGCTTGCAAACACATCGTAAGCCAGCGCTTGTTCTTCGCAAATACGACGATGCAAGCGCGTGCTCATTCCATCGTCAAGCACTCGACACAAAAGTTGTAAGGCAATTAAGTTCTCGTCATTCTCGCCCGGACAACGAAAAGACAAACGTAGCTCCGATTGACTGTCGTCATGGTGCACGTAATGAAGTTGAGCCTTGGACGGCTTTTCAATAAAAGCTTGCCGCTTAGGTAAACTGCCTGCCGGCAAGATTCCGAAATGCTGCTCCGCCGCGCTCATGACCGCGGGCATATCGAGCTTTCCAGTAAGACAGAGCACAATATTAGCGGCTTGATAGAAGGTAGCGTGATACTGTTTTAACTCAGCTGCGCTAAAGCGCTCAATGTTTTCCAGACGGCCAATGATTGGAAAACCAAGAGGGTGACCTTCAAAGAGGTGAGCATGCGATACATCATCGATATCGATGCAATCATAGTTTTCATCGAGGGATTCAAGCACCTCTTCACGAATGATTTTGCGTTCCGCCTCGGTATCGCTCAGAGCGGGTGTGCGTAAGGTTTCCGCTAAAATGCGTATTCCTTCCACAATGTTCTCTGGAGGTAAGCTGATTTGGTAGAGGGTAAAGTCAGCATGGGTTGCAGCATAGAGCTCTCCACCGATGCTTTCAACGGCAAGGTTTAGATCGTAGCTTGATTCATAAACATCATTGCCGCGAAAAAGCATGTGCTCCAAAAAGTGACTGATTCCGTTGTTCTCATGCGTTTCATCACGGGATCCCACCCGGACAAAAGCAGACACAGTGCTTGTGTGCAGATGAGCCAGTGGAACGGTGATCACACGCAAACCATTTTTAAGCGTTTTGCGGTTGACCCCGTCGTAAAGAGAGAAACTTTTATCAGCCTTCGTCTTCGCTTTGCTCGTCGCTTCCGTCACTGAGTACTTTCGGGTTGATATGTACGTCTTTGCTGTCTTCTGCTTGTTTGCGCAGGTGTTTGATGTGTGTGGCTAAAAGATCTTTTTGTTTATTGCGCAGAAGAGCCGAGCGAAGGCGCTCTTTTTCCGAATCATCGAATGCCGCAACGTCTGCATGATCGTGAGCCTGCACCCTGAAAACGAGCCACTCATTTCCAAGCTTCATCGGCTTATCGGGTAGGGGCTGATTTGTATCCATCGAAAAGGCTTTATCCACTAGAGGCTGGTTGTTGAACGGTCCTGGGATGGGTGTATCGCTGCGGTCAAAAGCTCGTGTTTCGCGCACTTGTGGCGCAAGTGGATCGAGCGTTTTGCTTGCTTCGGCTTTTTCTTTTAGCTCTTTTTCCAGAACATCGATGTTTTCACCATTTTTTAGCCGATCCAATATGGCCTGGGCTTGCGTTTGAGCGAGCTTTGTACTCTCTGTTTCAAGGTAAAGCTCGTGAGCAATCTCGGCTTTGGCTTCAGCGATTGGAACGTCGCCTTGGCGTTTGGCTTCGACCTTGATGATATGAAAACCAAACTTGCTTTCAACAACTTCCGAAATTTGACCGGGCTCCATGGCAAACTGTGCTTTATCAAACTCTTGCACCATGCGGCCCTTGGGGTTATAGCCCAAATCGCCGCCTTTGACTGCGCTGCCTTTATCATCGCTGAACTCTTCAGCAAGCTTTGCAAAGTCTGCCCCCGTTTTTGCTTTTTTGGCTAAGTCTTCAGCTTTGGCAAAAGCGGCTTCTTTGCTTGCTTGGTCAGCATCTTCTGCAACCTTGATAAGAATGTGTCGTGCACGGACTTGAGGCTCAAGGTTAGTATACCGCTGCTTTTGCTCTTCGTAGCGTTTATCGACTTTATCTTTGTTTGCAGCTTGCCAGCTGGTTATCTCTTTTTCGGAGGGCTTCAGTTGGTTCTTATAATAGGTTGGTGAAAAACGGAGGTACTTTAATGTGACCTTTTCTTTTTCGCGCGCGTAGGCGTCCCATACTTCTTGCTCGCCCACGGTAATCCCGGCAGTGAGGGTATCAGCGTATTCTTTTGCAAGTTTCTCTTCAATTTGCCACTCACTAAACTCTTTAAGACTTCGCCTTAGTCGATACTGAACAAAGTTAACAACGTTCTCAACGCTAAAGTTGCCGTCTTTGTCTTTGCATGAAAAAGGAAGGGCATTTTGTTTGAAGCCCTGAGAGGCACTGCTCGCTGTGCTGAGCAACATGCTGCAGTTCTCCGCGACCTCTTCCATGATGTCGTCTTCGGCCACTCGAAAACCCATGTCGCGAGCTTCCTCGGCCATAAGCGATCGCTCAATAAGACCGTCAAGCACGAGCTGCTTGAGTCCTTTTGGATCGACCGCTTGGAAACCGTAAAGCCGCGTTTCAGCCGCAAGCACATACGCCGCGCGCAAATCGCCTTGCGTGATAGTAGTGCCATGCACCTTCGCAGCAAAGAGCGTGGAGTCGGTACTGCATCCCGCAGACTGTGGTCCGCCAAACTGAAGAATAAAGACAGCGCTGATAAGGAGCACTAAGGCTACAAGCACCAAGTTTTGAAAACGTTCTGCAAATCGCTGAAGCATAGTGCCCAGTTTGTAATCAACCCTTGCTAAACCCGCAACTTCGCTATGTTGCTTTTCGCCAAGCTTTGAAAATTGACAGTTTTGTCATTATTTATAGGTTAAAGTTGCCAATACTGTCTATTTTATCGCCATTTTAATGCCAAAAGTGGCAATTAGGACTAGCCCCGGCGTCCTGTTTCGCTTCACATTGGTCTGGCTTCGGTCCCAAAGGAACTTGCAATCATGCTTTAAGATGTTATTGCAGAGCCGCACAGACACACAGTTCTCACCAACTTTCTTATTGAATATCAGTGTGTTCCAAGAGAGTGTCTTAGGTTAAGGAGATAATGAGCATGGCGCCCGATTCGATGCTACCCACTTCCGGTGGCAGCAATACTAAATACATCATTGCTGCTCTTATTCTGCTTGGCGGCGCTGCAGGTGCTTGGTTTTTTCTAAAAGCATCGACTGAAAAGGCGGCTCCTCCGATAAAGGCACAAGCTGAAGAGCCAGCACGCTCAACGGCGCTTGCTCAAGACCAGGAACTTGAGATCCCGGAAGAGTTGCCTGAGGAGGAAGAAGAGGCGCCGAAAAAAACCGTACGCCGGGTGGCTCAGACTTGGGATTGCACCGGGGCGGTAGACCGAAGCAAAGCTGCTCAGCTCATGCGTGAAAACGGCCGCATCGTACGGGCTTGTTACGAACGACAACTTCGCACCGACAGTTTGCTTCAAGGAACGGCTGAACTTACCTTGCGTATCAATGCATCTGGTGCTGTTACCGGCACCAAGATTAGTGGAACGCTTCGGGACAATGCATTTCGGGCATGCGTTAAAAATGCTGCCGATCGTTGGAAGTTTCCTCCGCCCACAGGTGGCAGCTGCGCGCTCATCGCTCAGCCCTTTGATCTGACGCCCAAGACACAATAACGGGCTGCCAAGCAAAGCAAATCCACACAGAGCTAAGATCGTGGTGGACGCCCAAAAAGTTGCTGCGCAGCGAAGGTCTGCTCCCGAAGCTGGTTCCTTCGGCGAAGCGCATGACTTCTCAAGGTAATAAGCCGCCAGCAACTTTTGCTGAGAGGACGGGCAGCCGGCATCTTATGGATTTTCGAAGCCTGGGGTCGGTGGTGTGACAGCGAGGTTGCGGACTACGCTTCGAGTTTCTGGGCCGGTCAATTACTTTACTTTTATGCGCCTGGCTTTTGCGCTGCTAAGGAAAAAGAACTGGTAACGCCTCTCCTGAAACTGCACGCTCGAAGGCTTCTTCGACAATTGCGAGTGCAACTTCTTCGATGCTTTCTTTTGCAAAATAGGCTTTGGCCACAAAGTAAGTAGTTGCAATGACAAAGACGTAGGTTGCAGCGCGTTTTGCAGCGGCCCACCAAGAAGGCTCACAACTCAATGCCCTTGAGACAAAGAAATTGTTTCCTGCTTCGGCTGTATAGCGCGAGATGGAATAACCACAATCGTAAAGGGTATTTCCTTCCGGGTTTTCCTGCCAATTGAAGTTATAGATCTCAACGAGTCTTCCGCCTTGATTGATGACTTCAAAGCGACTGACCTTTCCTTGGATTTGTTGCAGATCGTAACATTCCTCATCCTCTTTGCCAGCCCGTGCATGATCGCCAAGCGGACAAGGTGTTCTGGTAAATACTTGGTCTTGATTGGTCCACTCGTAGTGAAAATTGAAATTGCCATTGGGACTAGTGTAACCCCAGTCGTTCTCAATGTTGCCATGCGCAAACCATGCATCTGTTTTTTCAAGAAAAGCAGCGTTGATAGTGGCATCCGTTGCAGGGCCGTCGACTGAATCAAGGTTTACCTTCCAGCCGTGGTTAGTAAGCACAAGCTCAACACCATTTCCGGTTTTAATGAACCATTCACCGTTGTGAAAGAACTGACGATCAATGGCTCCATGCTCAAAGGCCAGCGCTTCCTCCGGGGAGAGAAAAAGATCACGGTACAATGCTTCAAAATCAATGCCGGTGAATTTCTCGCGCGTGGCGTTTCTGTTTTGCTTATCATTGTAGATGATTTCCACAAGGTCTGAAGGAATATCGTCGATCGTGGGTTCCGGCTCTCCGAGCATCCGAGCTTGGTGTATCAAAGCTAAGACTCGGTGTTGCCCATTACCAATAGTCACACCCATGGGAACACCATTTTCATCTTGCCATGCGTATAATCTTATCTTGTGACTATTGCCGACCTCTGGATTCCATTTTCCAGCAAGCGTGGCGACGTACAAACGGATTTCATCCGGATGGTTCTTTCGAGCGGGATCGACGTATGGGAGTTCCAAAAGATCGCGAGCCTGTTGGCTTCCTCCATTAAGTTGTTCCACTTGTTGCGCCGCACTTTTAATGGATTGTAGCTTGAAATCGCGTAACCAGTTCCAGCGATAACTGATGGCGTCGGAGTCCTGCTGATAGCTGTTCTCTTCAGGCGTTAGCGTGCAGTTGAAAAGAACCAGGCCTAATAACAAGCAGCCAAAAATTAAATTTAGGAACTTCATGACTTTTGCTTACATGCAAGAGTCATGCCGGAAGAAAGCTCAATACTAATCAGGGGCTGTCAGTTGGTATAGGGACTCAGAACCCCACCGCTTTTGTAATACAACGTGGCTGCATGTGAGGGTAAGTGGACAGCTCCTATGTTGGTTCGTTTCGCCGGTATAGTTCGAAGCCCTGTGAAGTTAATTTTCGCAGGTTTATCCGCAACGGAGCCAGAAAAATACCATCGCCGATGGTCGCCACGCGCAGTGGTGCATTGAGGCGAAAGTACGCTCAGCCGGCAAAGGGTATGGTATGCCAGTTGAGAACAGCTTTCACGGTTGACCCGAGGTACGGCCGCCTTGTTTCAGACGATTCGTGAAGATCGAAAAGCGCAGCCTCGGTCCAGCAAGACTAGAACAGAATAAAACTAGAAACTCTAATTTGCTTTGCTTCGTGCACCGGCTTTTTTCAGAACATGTTTGAAGTGCTTGGGCTCGACGGGTTGAACGGATAGGCGTGAGCCCTTTTTTATGACGAGCATGCCATCAAGCTTTGGATCTGCCTTGAGCGCATCAAGTGCTAACTCTTGCTCGAAGCGTTCGATGAAGCGAAGGTTGACGCACACCCAGCGAGGGTTTTCTTTGCTGGCTTTATCATCGAAATACTTGCTCTTCGGATCAAACTGAAAAGGATCCGGATAGGCTTCTTTGTCCACTATGGCTAGGCCTGCAATGCCAGGAGGCTTGGCATTGGAGTGATAGAACAATACGAGGTCGCCCTTTTTCATTTCATCGCGCATGTAGTTGCGCGCTTGGTAGTTTCGTACGCCTTCCCAAACGCACCGGCCATCCCGTTTGAGGTCATCGATTGAAAAGACATCGGGTTCACTTTTCATGAGCCAATAGTTCATGCTCGTTTTCCTTTATGGGTTTTTCTATCTAAAACTCAGCTTTTAAAGAAGGCTTCTGCTTCGGCCACATCGTCTTTGCTACCGATGAAAAGCGGCACTCGGGCGTGCAGCGCGGATGGCATCACATCTAAAATGCGCTGCGTTCCGGTGGATGCTGCGCCGCCAGCGGCTTCAGCCAACATGGCCATTGGCGCCGCTTCATAGAGCAAGCGCAATTTGCCTTTAGGGTTCTCGAGTTCGCCGGGATAAGCAAAGATGCCGCCACGTAGCAAGGTGCGGTGAAAGTCGGATACCAAGGTTCCGATGTAGCGTGCAGAGTAAGGCCTGCCTTTGTTTTTGTCAGGTTGTTTTAACGAAGCGAGCCATTGTTGCGTCGATGCTTCCCACAAAGCGCTTTTTCCTTCGTTGACCGAATAGACTTGTCCACGCTTGGGGATACGAATGTTTTCGTGTGAAAGAAAAAATTCGCCAACTGTGGGATCAAGAGTAAATCCGTGAACACCCTCGCCGGTGGTGTACACAAACATGGTCGAGGATCCATAAATCACATAGCCCGCTGCAACTTGTTTGCTGCCGACTTGGAGGCAGTCTTCGAGCGTGCCGTGTTTGCCTTGGCTTATTCGTTTATGAATCGAGAAGATCGTGCCGATTGAAACATTGACATCAATATTGGAGGAGCCATCCAGCGGATCAAAAAGCAGGACGTATTTTCCGGTGGGGTATTCATCTGGAATTGCAATCGGATCTTCGGCTTCTTCACTGGCAAGGACGCAAGTGCGTCCACTGGCTTCGACATTGCGAATGATCGTGTGATGCGCAAAGACATCCATCTTTTGCACTTTTTCGCCTTGGATATTGGTGGAGCCTGTTAGGCCTAAGATACCGGCAAGTCCTGCTTGATTGACCCGACTTGCAATGATTTTTCCTGCCAAGGCGATTTGCTGAAACAGTGAGGTGAAATCACCGGTGGCTGACGGAAAGCGTCGTTGTTGCTCGAGGATGTGTCGTTCGAGCGTCCAGCCAAGATGGTGTTGAGCTGACGCGTGCCATTTCCCAGAGGAATTCATAAATTAACTTAAAAACTTGGCTTCTTTTCCGGTGGCCACGAATTCGCCTTCTTCAACAACAAAAAGGTCTTGGGTTTTGATGTTCTCGCCGCGCGTGCCGGTGGGCTCTCGCACCGTGACCACGAAAGGTTTGCCTTCTTCATCGACATCCATTTCAATGGTTAGGCCGATGGCATCTGCAATGAGATTAGCCATGTTCGCGGGAGCGCGAACATGAAATTTGGCCATGGTGCAAAGTGTTAGCAGTGGATCTTGCACTCCGGAGGCATGAAAACCAAGCAGCGTTCCAGCGCTCCCCGAAACCATGTGTTCGATGAGGTCAAAGGCCTCGGCGCCAATGATATCGTCCACAATGAGCCATTCGTAGCGAAACTGAGATGCGCGGGCTAAGATTGTCGCTGTCTCGGCTTGCCCCTCAGCATCGCCTCGATTTAAACTAATGTGTTTCGGATGGGCCAAACTTAAGCCAACATCGCTTTCAATGCTTAGCAGCCATTCTTCTTGAGGAATCGAGTTAGCAAGCGCACTGAGCAGCTTTGAGACGCCCGAGTGGGGCGGTCCACTAACTAAAATACCAACGCGACGCGCCATGGCTTCTTCGATGAGTTCAAGAATCTCTTCCGATAAAACACCTGCTTCAATCAGTGTTTTTGCGGCTACCGTGCCTTCTTGAGCACGTTTGATGCGAATCATGGGCCCTTGCGGCGCAACAGCACGCTGCCAAATGGTGACTTGGCTTCCGTCGGCAAGTCGTCCTTGTTGAATAGGCAAATTCACTTTGCAGGAAAGACCCGCTTGCCCCATCAAGCGATGGGCAGCGGTGATCACCGCATTGCTTGAGGAAAAGTTAATCGATTCGAGTTCTTTGAGACCTTTTCCAAAATCCGCGAAGGCTTTTTTGGGTCCCATGATCAAAATCTCTTGGATTTGCGTGTCTGCCATGAGCGTTTCAAGCGGACCGAGGCCAACCGCTTCTTGATAGGCAGCTTTGGCGAGGGCCTGTCCATCCACTTCGGTATCAATCAGGCCTTGGTTTTGAAGCTCATGAAGCGTGCTCTCGATGTGCTTTTCTGCAGCATGCCTGCGTGAATTGCTGCCAATCGCATCGGGATCTGGATTCTCAACGTCAAATACGCGTGAGATGTGACGCATCAGCAAACGCAATGCTGAGTTGAGATCTTTTGCTTTTTGATGGTCGAGATCGAGCGTGATTTTTGACCAGGGTAGCGCCGAGGGCCTTGCTTTGCGCTCGAGACCACCCGGTGAACGAGGAGCCGTTGAGGGTCTGGGAACAAAAACTTCGTCTTCATTTTTGTTTTGGGGGACGGATGATGGTGCCTTAGGAGGAAGCGCTGGGGGCAGCGATCCGGTCGGACGTCCCGACTTTGCATAAGGGCTTTGCTCTACAGGAGCAGGTGCATCGCTTAGCACTTTGGCCGCTGTACTGTTTGAAGTGACAGCGCTTGAGTGTTCGTCATCTGGAACTGGGATGGAAGGTGTGCTTGGGCGAACTTTTTCAGCTTCGTTTGCTTTTAGCGAAATGATAAAATCGCCGATGTAGACTTTATCGTCGTTTTTGACCACGACCGGTGATGTGATCTTGCGTCCATTAACGTAGGTGCCATTGGTGCTTTTTAAATCAACGACGATAAAGCGACCGTCTTTAAACACGATCCGCGAATGCCGCTTGGACACATTGCCCTTAGGAAGAACAATATCGTTTCCTTTGATGCGCCCAATGGTTATTTCGGGTTTGTCGAATTCAATTTGGCGTTCGGATCCGCCTTTTTCAGCCAAAATAACGGTAATCATGTGTGTCTCGAGACTGTGCTCATCGCCCAGAGTTTTAGCAATTCCTGAGGCGAATGGAAAGTTTGGTTCGGATGCGGAATCTTAGCGCTTAAGCGCTCGTTTGGCATGTTTCACGATTCCGGCGGCATCTAGCTCAAATTTGGCATAAAGTTCCGAAGGCGAGCCACTTTCTCCAAAGACATCGTGAATGCCGTGCATGATGAGTGGGGCTGAAGGCTCGGGTCCTAAGGCCTCTGCCAGGCTTCCTCCCATGCCTCCTGCGACCATATGATCTTCAACCGAGAGCATGACCGAAACGCGTTTAGCCCACGCCCGGACTTCTCCGGCGTTCAGTGGTTTGATGGAGGGCACATTGATCACCGCAGCGCTGATACCCTCATTTTTGAGCAATTCCGATGCTTGCAGGGCATGCATCACAGTGCCTCCGGTCGCAAAGATGGCGATATCGCTTCCCTCGGATAACACATCCAACGCGCCTGCTTTGAAGACATAATCTTTGCTATGCATTGGGCTCAGGTTTTGCCGAGTAAGACGCAGGTAAGCGGGGCCTTGGTGCTTCGCCAAATGCATCATGATGGCTTGCGTTTCAATCTCATCACAGGGCTGAAAGACCTGCACACCCGGTAGCGTGCGCAATAGGGCCAAGTCTTCTAGACCCATTTGCGAGTAACCGTCTGGACCGATGCCTACGCCAGCGTGGGTGCCCACCATGGTGACGTTGGCTTTGGCATAGGCGACAGAAATCTTAATTGTTTCAAAACGACCCGCCAAGAAGCAGGCAAAAGAGCAACAAAAGACATGCTTGCCAGTGGATGCCAAACCCGCAGCCACACCAAGCATGTTTTGCTCAGCGATGCCCATTTCAAAAAAGCGTTCGGGAAATTGTTTGGCGAAGATGTCACTCTTGGTTGATTTCGATAAATCGGCATCCATGACTACGATATCAGGATGCGAAGCACCAAGGCTTGCGAGTGTCTCGCCAAAAGCTTGTCGGGTGGCTTTTGCTTTTTGTTCTTGCGTCATGTTTTACTCGCTTAGCTCCTGAAGGGCTTGCTGCAGTTGTTCGTCGCTCGGGGTCACACCATGCCAGCCAATCTCGTGTTCCATAAACGAAACCCCTTTGCCTTTGATAGTGTTAGCCAAAATGATTTTAGGGCTTCCTTCAGCTTTTTTGGCCCAGTCGAGGGCATCAAGGATCTGCGCGTAGTCGTGCCCATCGATGCTTTTTGTTTTCCAACCAAACGCTGACCATTTATCGGCCAAAGGTTCAATGGGCATCACTTCCGAGACGGGTCCGTCGATTTGGCCGCGATTGTAGTCCAAAATACCGATAAGATTATCGATTTTATACTTCGCTGCACTCATGGCGGCTTCCCAGACTTGGCCTTCTTGAATCTCGCCATCGCCCATCAAACAAAACACGCGGTAATCTTTTTTATCGAGGCGTGCGCCAAGTGCGATCCCCTGGGCGACGGACAAACCTTGTCCAAGCGATCCGGTGCAGGCTTCAATGCCTGCCGCTGTGCCCACGACCGGGTGGCCTTGCAGAGGCGATCCCAAAGTTCGTAAGGTTGGAAGCAGGTCACGATCAAAATAGCCATGCTGTGCAAGCACTGCATAAAGAGCGGGTACGCCATGGCCTTTGGAGAGCACAAAACGATCGCGATCGGGCCAGTTTGCGTTTTTCGGATCGTGTCGCAACTCGCATTGGTACAAAGTTGCGATCAAGTCGATAGCGCTTAGCGAGCCACCCGGATGGCCACTGCCTGCTTTGGTGAGCATGGTGAGGATGTCACGCCTAAAACCACGGCAGAGCTTGCTAAGCTCTGCCACTTGTGTTGATCGATCGATGCTGCTCATAATAGTGGCGGCTTAGTAGCACGGATTGTCAGCGAGGAACACAGGATATATCCTGCCAAAAACGGGGAGAAATATGACAAAGAGAGATGTTTTTGTAGCGATTTCAGCCGTGTTTGTGCTTGCTGGGGCTTTGCTTTTTTCTAGCCAGAGTCTTGGACAGCGCGCTCGGGCAAATGAGGGTGGCGCCGCAGCGTTGCGTGATGGACCAGGCGGCATGTGGGTACTGCAAGGCAACAAGATATACGTTTGCACTTCAGGCATGATCGCTCAGGGAAATAGTCCGCCTGCGCCGCGTTGTGGCCCAGCAACTATCTTGATACCCTGATGGTTTATCCCGCGAAACTGACGCTCTACTACTATCCAAGCTGTTTTTATTGTCAGCGGGTGCTTAGCGTCATTGAACAGTTGCAAGTTGATGTTGAGCTACATGATATTTTGATCGAGTCTGAGTCGCGACGCGAGCTCATTGCAGCGCGAGGCCGCAGTACCGTTCCTGTGTTGCGCATCTTTAGCGAACAAGGCGAGACCTGGATGCCAGAATCACGCGATATCGTTGCCTATCTCGAAAAAAACTTTGCTAAGTTTTAACTTTAGGTGGCAGATCGGTAGTCGCTAAATCGCCATCGATGAGATGAGGCGAGTCTTCTTCAGGTGGTGGGGAAATTTGAACGGCGTTTTCGACGTTTTCGATGCGTTTCCTTAACTGATCGTTTTCATCACGCAATGCACGCACCATTTCAGCAACTGGATCGGGAAGACTGGCATGATCGAGCGTTGACTCAAAGCGTGACGCCTTATCGCCCTTGGCGGGCACAATTCGGCCTGGGACGCCAACGACAGTTGCACCTGCCGGCACGGGTCGGATCACCACAGAACCTGAGCCGATGCGCGCATCATCGCCAATAGTAATGGCACCTAAAACACAAGCATTTGATCCAACAACCACGCGTTTGCCAAGCTGAGGATGGCGAATAGTGGGTTCGGTGTGCGTGCCACCAAGGACTACGCCTTTATACAAAATGCATTCATCACCGACGATGGCAGTTTCACCGATCACCACACCCATGCCATGATCGATAAACACGCCGCGGCCAATGGTAGCGCCAGGATGAATCTCAATGCCGGTGAAGAAACGATTCAGATGGGATAAAAAGCGTGCCAAAAAGTAAAAACGATGGTGCCACAGAAAATGCGCAAAACGATGGCAGGCAAGAGCGTGCAAGCCTGGATAACTAAAGATCACCTCAAGCCGAGAACGCGCAGCAGGATCGTGCTTGAACACTGCATCAATATCTCCGAGATAGCAGGCGAAGGTAGCGCGCAGCCGGCCTAGAGGACCTCGTTTTAAAGGAGGCTCACAGGGATTGGACGGCGGAGTAAGTGAGGGTGTGGAAGTCATAAACGACGGTAAACTCCCATGCTCTTTAGCAAGTTTTTCCCTAGGAATAAATGTCGATTGCTATGCCCACTTCCATTTCGCGCAAAGCAAGTTGCGATGCGCACAATGTAAGCCTTTTTCGTAGTAGTTTTTGGACAACTCCGTGACTAATTGCCTTCAATTCAGTATAGTTAAGGTTAGGGGCATGTTTGGGTTGCGGGCTTGTCGTCGTGTTGATCGCGATCGATTTTAACGCGGGTGTCCTAATATTCGGGGGCTCACATGAACGGATACCGACACTACGCATGGCAACTCTCGTTGCTTGGCATGATATTACTCTTGCTTGGTTTACCAAGTGCTTGCGGTAGTGGTAGCGGATCGAAACAAGATGGTGCCAGCGATTTTGTTGTAGAGCTTAGCGTGGATAGCCCCGTGCCAGCGGATGCTCAGGCTAAAGGCAAAATAAGCGTTCGTCTCACGAATAAAGAAGGCATTCCCCAGGTTGGCGTTGAAGTCGAAGTCACTTCATCGCGTGGCGATGTCGATACGATTTTTGGTCCGGCCTATCCAACAGACGATACAGGCAGCACGATCGCTTATATCTCCTCGGCTACGACTGGAACAAGCACCCTTCGTCTTTGGGCTGGTGCCGTCGAGCTTGATGCGACAGCTGATGTGGAGTTCCGTGCGTGCACAGCCACCGAGCAGTCATGCGATGGCTTTGATGATGACTGCAATGGCGAGGTCGATGATGGACTTGCTCCAAGCACATCGTGTAAAAGCATGGGTGTTTGCGATGGAAGCGTACCGAGTTGTTCAGGCAAAGACGGCTGGGTTTGCAGTTATCCTGCAAGCTACACTGAAACGGAAGATAGCAGTCAGTGCGATGGGCTTGATAACGATTGCGATGGAACGACCGATGAAGAGTGCGAATGCACAGACGGTGATTCTCAAGCTTGCAGCAGCGACGTCGGCGAGTGCACGGCAGGAACACAAAGCTGTCAGAACGGAAGCTGGTCGACTTGTTCGGGTCAACTCCCTGTCACTGAGAGCTGCGATGGTCTTGATAACGACTGCGATGGCATTTTCGATAATGGTTTTGATGGCGACAGTGACGGCTATACAAGTTGCGGCACGCAGCCCTCTGGAGGCATCAGTTCTGCGTTGATTGATTGCGATGACGGCAACAGCAATGTTAATCCCGGAGAGACTGAGACCTGTAACAATGTGGATGACAATTGCGATGGCGACACAGACGAAGGCACAGATGCTTTGTGTGATGATGGCGTGTTTTGCAACGGTGCTGAAACCTGCACTAGCGGTTCATGTCAAAATGGAGCAGCACAAAGCTGCAACGATTCCAATGCATGCACAACGGATAGCTGCAACGGTTTAACGGACATGTGTGAGAATGTTGCAAGCAGCACGGTGTGTGGTGATGGATGCTGTGGAGCCAGCGAAACCACCTGCGATTGTCCTCAAGATTGCGGCTCTCTTAGCGGCGATGGATGTTGCAACGGCAGCGAAGACGTCAATACGGCACCAGGCGATTGCGGTGTTTGTACTACCGCATGCACGACAGGTTCCTGCAGTCAGGACTGCGGAGGCAGCGGCTGCGCGCTCAATTGTGAAAACTCCTGTGGCTGTGATCTTGGTTGCTCAAACACCACAGGCACATGCGATATGCAATGCGATAATACATCAACATGCGCTGTGGACTGTTCTGATTCTGAGAAATGCCTTGCAGATTGCAACGACGATGCCTTGTGCGATTTCAATTGTTCAGGTGTCTCTGATTACTGCAACCCAAGTTGCGGTGATGATTCGACTTGCGGCATTGATTGCACCGATGCGGCAACCTGCAGACCTGCTTGCAGCAGCAACGCCAGTTGTGACATTGATTGCACCGATACAAGTGATGAATGCGATGCCACCTGTAGCGACGATTCGCAATGCAACATCGATTGCACGAATGCTAACACATGCAAAGTTACCTGCTCTGGCACTTCGGATTGCGAGATTGATTGTACCTCCGCCGGAGATTGCGAAACCGTTCGATGCACGGGAAGCGCAAGCTGTTTGCTCAACTGCACTGGTGCAAGCTCTTGTTCCATTGATAGCTGCGGAAGCGGATCGCCCCAAAGCTGCCCTGGTAACATCGTCGTCTGCAACCGCGCTTGCCCCTAAATTATGCGCTACCGTTAGCGAAACCAAAGACGACGTATACGCGACCGACATCGATTTTTTCACCGACATCGGTAAAGAACGCGCCAGAGATTATGTCTGAATAGCCGTCTTTGTTAAGATCGCAGGTACTCAGGGAGCGTCCGGGTCGATCGTCTGCCGAGACGCCGTCAATCGCAAAACCATTGCTTCCGTCGAGTGTCGCTAAATCAAACTCAGCACTCGTCCATGATCTTCTTCCATAAACAATGTAGATGCGGCCGGTTGTTTCACCTGGACCCAGTTCAGCAAGGGCTAAGTCTTCGATGCCATCGCCGTTGATATCGGGGATGAAGGTTAGTGTCCGTCCAAACTGTCTGCCCGGGTCTAAACCGCTAAACTTAATACCCTAGGAAAACGCGCTGGCAGCCTTCCTGGCCTTCCTGGTGTCTGTTGATCCCTTGCCTTGGTCCTAGTGGTGCAAAAGGTCAATCGAGCGCCAGCGATTGCTCCTGATGCGCACCAAGTACGCTGCGGAACTTAGGAACATGCAAAAAAGAAAAGCACCCATTGCAGCAATATAGCCACCATCAATTAGCATCACTCCAATGATGGCCAAAGGCACGAACACCAGCCAGTTGATGACCAGTTGCGCAGCAAACAACCAATGCGTGTCGCCGACTGCACGCAAAAAGGCAGTTAGCACGGTCGCCGTTGAGTCAAAAAGCAACACGGCCGCACTTATTTTCAAGATATTACTGCCTACATCGACGAGGCTAAAATTCGCGTCCTTTCCGATAGCAAATAAGTTTAGATAAAACTCAGGTACGAGGAAGTAAGTTGCACCGAGCAACACTGCCCAGAGAATTGTGACGGACAGAGTCATGCGAAGAATTTGTGGGGCACGCTCGGGCATTCCTGCTCCGATATACTGCCCAGCGATGATTGCTCCTGCTGCTCCCAAACCAAACGCCGGTAAAAAACAGAGATTGTTGATATTCAAAACAATCAATGTAGCCGCTGCTAGTTGTGTGCCCAAATGCGCAACAGCAACATTTATGAAAAACGTCCAAGACCCATAGCCCAAAAAAGATAAAAGCCCATTGGGAAGTCCAAATCGCAACAAGCGATAAAACTCTTCAGACTTCAACTCACGCCGAGACAAATAACCTCTATTAATGTTCTTTCGGAAGAAGACCATCACCAATAAAACAGAACCTAAAGCACTTGCTAAAACACTAGCTATGGCAGCACCCTGAACCCCAAACGCGGGGATACCCCAATGGCCTGTAATTAAAATCCAATTAAGGAAGATATTTGCAAAAGTCATAATCAACTGAACGACCATCTGAGTTCTGGCGTCGCCTTGTCCCGCGTACCACATGCCAAGAGCTTCGGTAATAACAAGCGTTGCCACACCAAACATACGTATCCACAAATAATCGACCAATAAACTTTGGACTTCGAGAGTATAGTCCGACAAAGCAACTGCGGGCTTCAGTAACGGGAGAATCGCTAGTGCCAACACTTGTGCTAGCAACGCAATCCCAATTGCATACACCGCATAACGCTGGCTGGTGACGATATCTTTTTTTCCCGCATATTGGGATGCAAAGCTCTGCACCATATGAACTATTCCCAATGGGAGCATGGCAAAATTGATCAGATCAACTGCTCCTGCGGTAACAGAAGTCACTGCTTCCTCTCCCAGCGGGGAAACCATCACAGCGTCTGCGATTCCGGTAACTGCCAAGGTCGAGCGCGTAACAACTAAAGGTCCAGCCAAACGAATTAGCTTTTTCAAGTCGCTTCTAGACTCTGTCGTATTCAATAGAACCCTCAAGCATGCACTCCCTTAGGACACCACTAAATCGTGATAGCGCGAGATTATGTCAGCATTCTCTCGCATGGCTCTTATAGCTTGTGCATCTTTGCAAACTTCGGATCCGAACTTAAAATAACTGAACGAGCGATGTGGTTTACATCCCCTTATTAATTTGGCTTTGAGCATGCCCCCAAAATCGATGCATGCTACACCCTGTTCAATGGCATCTATAATGGGTCTATAGAACAATAAATTAAAGTAGCTGTAGTCAGTGGCACGCTCGTAGTCAATGCCCATAACTCTGGCAAAGAGAGTGTTGTCTTGGAGAAAGAAAAGTGAAAAAGCTACAAGATTTTCATTTTGGTAAGCAGCATAAACCGTGTGAGTTAGCCCAAGACCGAGTAGCCCTTCAATATAGTATCGAGCGTGCTGAACCGGCCCAGCGTCAAAGCCCATGTGCTTAGCATTCACATTGTGAAAAAGTTCCGCTGTTCGATCTATAGGTAAATCTTCGAGGCGTTCCTGTTTGACAATCATACCGCTTTCTTTAAATTTTTTCATTTCACGTCGTGTTGACTCGCGCCGTTTCCTACTAAGGCTGGACAGATATTCATCAAAGCTCTTCCACTTTATGTCTAAAATCGCCATTGGGTTCATTTGCATTGGTATCCAATCAGTTTGATCTAAGTAAGAGCGTATTGGACTGTCTTCCATTACATACAAAAGCGACGAGGCTGCACATTCCAGTTCTTCACCGAGCTGCTTTAGTCCATCCACAATCGATGTGTTTACGGTATTGATAGTTTCTGGGCTAAGTCCATAAGCATACATGGGACCCGTCATAAAACCTTCTGGGGCCGTACAGATCAAGTTTGGAAAAAGCTTGTCACCAACGGCCGCATCGATGTACTCAGCATTGGTACTAAACTTCGCATGGTCGATCCCTGGTAGGTCTTCAAACTGGATGAAAGAAGCTTTTGTAAAGAGTTTCCAGAGATTGTACGTGGGCCATATCTGAGGATCTCTTATTCGGCAACATGGAGCTAACGCTTGAATTCTTCCAGAGCCATCTTTGACGGCAATGTATCGACTATCCTGCTCGAATCGTGACTCACCAAGCTTAATCCATGGCTCGGTATGGTAGCAATCTGTGATGTGTAGATCATTCCACCAATCTGGTTGAATTTCCCGATGACTGTAAAGAACGTCCAATGTGCCCCCCCCCAGCGCAAGCGTATATTCCACCACTATAAACAAATACGCAAACAAATGATGGATGTGTTCTAAATACCCATTTTCCTGGCAACGCTAGGCGTGTCCAGCTTAAGAACGTCTTCGCGCTGAAGATCTGTAGGAACCTCTTCGTGGTAACAAAAGGGAAACATGAAGCTAAGCAGGTTTTGTCTGAGTGTTTGCTTTTTGAGTGAATCTTGCACACGTCTAAATGTCTTCTGAGGTTCACACATCATGCTTTCAAGAGCTTGGTGAATCGAGTAATCTTGAGCATACAAAGCAATAATTGGCATGACGAGTTGTGTAGGTAATGCCCTTTCGAAAACCCTAGAAGATTCCGTAAAGCCCATTGTTTGTAGAGCTGTTACCCAATGCTCCAACAGTGGCGGCATTCGCTCACACTGATTGACTCCAGCAAGCAGTACGGCTCCATGCTTGATAAGTAAGGTTAAGGCAAGAAAATTTGTAGGTACCAGATCAAAGCGACGGAGCGCTTGCAATAGAGCTTCTGCTTGCATCGGGAATTCAGAATCTAGCCCTACAAGCTTGTTGCTCTCTACTTTCAATCGTACGGCTCGCCCTTTGCCACTTCTCGCCCAAAACAACTGACTTCCTCTGGCTTCACCTGACCAACAGTATTCAAGGCCGTCCAAGGCCTTTAACGTTATTGACCTGTGCTCTTCAGAACAACAAATGTGAAAGTATTCATCGCGCTGCGCAAAAGAGTACTCCAAAAGATCAATCACTACATCTTCTAGATGAAGATAAACCAAATTTGGAAATCCAGAAATATAAGATCCAAAAGCTTTCCATAGTTCAGTATTGAGCTTGCAAAATTGATCCGACAATATCATTCCTTCTAATTTCGAAAAAGGAACAATTTCCTGAACTGCTAACGGCAAATTTTCGTAATGCTGACGGCTAAACCCGGCATGACCGTACACAAGGTTTCTTTTGTACTTGGAGGGCATAATGTTTTTCTTTTCGTTTCCCCAATATATGGCTCTGGGCTCGGTTTTGTTGTTCATGGGTATATTACCTGTCGCCAATACCGGAACAACTTTGAGCTGCTTGCAATACATCGCATACGCAGTGACCAAATTGGACTGAAAACACAGAGGTTGAAACAATGTGCCACAATGATCTGAAGTACATAGAGATGCGCTCCGCTCTAATTGCCATCTGAAAGACTCTACCAACTCAGGACTATGCAGACGAGCAGCATGCTCCAACAAAATATTCTTCAGCACTTCACTTGGCTTTTGTTGATGCTCAAGTTGACCGCAGTACTCGTTTAACCGAAGCTCGCCGAACTGCTTCAAACGTTCGCCCAAAGCAGGGCGCACCTGCACGACGCTGTCGTACAAGTGTCGTAGATCCGTAGGTAGCATGGAAATCATGGGAACTCCTCATCTTTTACATCATGAACGATGGAAAAAAATAACTATTTGCAATCGCTCTAACTTGGAAGTGGTCTACTTCGGCAACACCGTTGCTTTGAGCGATGGTGACATAAGGTTAGTGGGATTTGAATGATGGTTGAGTCCCAAAACGTGACTAATTTCGTGAGCTACGGATTTTTGAGGCCAAACAGATCAAGGTCTTCAAAAAGAGTTGGAAGCAGGTGCAGCGTGTGGCTCCGCCATGACCTTCACACTTTCAAAAAACGTCTTTATGCCTTGGAAAAGAAAGTGGCCTCTGAGGGAATTGTTCTTACCGAAGCGCAAGTCGCGGCGATGGAACAAGGCAAACAATACGACGAAGCCCATGGTGAAATCGACACCGCATACCCCGGATTTTTAGGCTCCCAAGATACTTTTTATGTCGGCACGATGAAGGGCGTCGGTCGCAAACCTTTGTCGATACCTACAGCTTTACAACAAAGAACCAACCCATCAAAGCAAGACGTGCTGTGGACGTACGCCTTGGCAGACTTTGCTTGACTGCAAACAAGGCTGGAGCGATAAACACGTAGGCGAAAAGGTCGTATAACATCATCTGACAGACGACTTCTCCAATCAGGGTGACTGTCCCATTAAGTCTCGGCTACTAGAAATAACCGTTCCAACGCATTTTTGGAGTTAAAGATGAACGCGGCTGTTTTGCTTGTGCACATGGGCTCAAAAAAGCCATAGGCCAACTTCTCTTGACTCGGTTTCACCGATTGCCAAGCGCAGAGCCCCAAAAAAGGCAAAAAGGTGCCAGCGACCTTTGGTGGGAAGTTGGGGTAGGCATCTTATGGTGATTTGATAATTTGAAGACGCTGTCTGAAATGACCTAGCTCCGGCGCTCGTTGCTTTGATACGCAGGTTTAGGCAGAGGCTGCATTGCGCTTAAATGGGTTTGGCATGCAGCTATGAAGCATTCCATTGTCTGGAAATATCCCACAAGAGCTTCCATACTATTGGGGCACATGTTGCATCGGTGTAAAATGATGGTTATACTAAAATACCGTGTCTAAGACATCTTTCATTTTGCTAATGCTCTTTTTTAGCCTTTGTGGGTGCGGTCGACTCGGTTTTGATCCGCTGCCTCCACAAGGTTCCCGTTTAGACAGCGACAACGACGGGATAGTCGATAGTGAGGAAATTCTAGGTGATACTGATGCCGATGGGCTGCTCAATATTTTCGATGACGATGACGATGGAGACACTATTCCCACTCGCGGTGAAGTCGATGATGAAACAGCCATGGGCGAATTCGACGTCGATGCAGATGGTGATATGGCTTACTTGGATACCGACAGCGACGGTGACGGTTTGCTCGATGCAGACGAGGGAGATGGTGATCTTGATGGCGATGGGATCCCAAACTACCTAGATAACGATAGCGATGGCGATGGAGTTCCGGACGATACGGACGTAGATACCTACTGCAGTGATGGTATCCAAAATTTTACCGAAAGTGACGTCGATTGTGGAGGCAGCGGCTGTGGGGCTTGCGCTCAAGGTCAGGGTTGCAATGTCGCTTCTGATTGTGTGACGGCACTTTGTAGCAACAGGACTTGCGTTGACCCTTCCTGCGTCGATGGTCAACTCAATGGTGACGAGACCGATATCGACTGTGGCGGGAGTTGTGGTGGTTGCGCAGTGGGCCAAGGTTGCTCTAGCGCTGGAGACTGCAACTCAAACCTATGTACAAACGGATTATGCGGTGCGAGCAATTGCACGGATGGCCTGCTTAGCGGCGATGAGACCGATATCGATTGTGGGGGTTCGACATGCACTGCCTGCGTGGATGGTGCAGGCTGTTCTGTTGCAGGAGATTGCAGCTCAGGCGTATGCACCGGCAATATCTGCCAAGTGCCAACCTGCTTCGATGGCGTCACCAACCAAGATGAAACAGACACCGATTGCGGCGGATCGATATGCACCGCCTGCGCCGGTGGCGCTGGCTGCGCGGTGCCCAGCGATTGCAGTTCAGGCGTGTGCACTGGCAATGTCTGCCAAGCACCGACTTGCAGTGATGGCATCACCAACCAAGACGAAACAGGTGTCGATTGCGGTGGTTCAACATGCTCTGCCTGCGCCGATGGAGACTCATGCTCGGTTGCTGGGGATTGCAGTTCAGGCGTGTGCACTGGCAATATCTGCCAAGCACCGACTTGCAGTGATGGCATCACCAACCAAGACGAAACAGATGTCGACTGCGGTGGTTCAACATGCTCTGCCTGCGCCGATGGAGACTCATGCTCGGTTGCTGGGGATTGCACATCGGGTGTGTGCACTGGCAACGTTTGCCAAGTGCCAACCTGTGCCGATGGCGTGATCAATCAAGACGAGACCGATACCGATTGCGGGGGCAGCACATGCGGCGCATGTTTCGATGGCGCTGGCTGCGCGGTGGCCGGCGATTGCAGCTCAGGCGTGTGCACCGGCAATATCTGCCAAGCGCCGACTTGCAGTGATGGCATCACCAACCAAGACGAAACAGATGTCGATTGCGGTGGTTCAACATGCTCTGCCTGCGCCACAGGGCAAAGTTGCTCGGTTGCAGGGGATTGCACATCGGGTGTGTGCACTGGTAACGTTTGCCAAGCACCGACTTGCGCTGATGGCGCTACCAACCAAGACGAAACAGATGTCGATTGCGGTGGCAGCATCTGCGGAGGTTGTGGGGATGGGCTTGCCTGTCTTGTGGGTGGTGATTGCACTTCGGGCGTGTGCACTGGCAATATTTGCCAAGCTAGCGCGGCGACTTGCAGCGATGCCATGCAAAACCAAGACGAAACAGATGTCGATTGCGGCGGTGTATGCGGCGCTGTTTGCGCAGTGGGCCAATCGTGCAATTCGGCAACGGACTGCGCGAGTGGTTTTTGCATCACAAATCAGTGCACCGCGGCAGCCTCTTCAACGTGGACCCGTGCAATCGGAAGTACTTGGGTCGCCAAACTTAAAGGCATCTCGACACCGGATGCATCCACTATTTACCTGACGGGCACCTTCCAAGGGCCTTCGGCCGATATGGGCGGTGCCCCAATCCCTCTTGTGGGAAGCACCGACACTGTTGTTGCAAAATACGACAGCAACGGCAATCATCAGTGGTCCTTTGGAATAGGAGCGGCCGGTGCCAAAGTCGATGTTTCACGCATCGTCAGCGATTCAAGTGGAAACATTTATATCGGCGGCATGTTTGATGGCTCAGTGGATTTTGGGGGAGGCACACTGACTTCCTTAGGCACTTTTGGGATGCCTTTGTAGCCTCTTACGACAGCAATGGCACACATCGTTGGTCCAAACGTTATGGCAATGCCAGTGTGAGCATCGGACCCTTCAATGATTTGGCAGAAGACTCTGCAGGTAACATTTTCTTCAAGGTGGTCACCACAGGTGCCACCGCAGATTTCGGAGGAGGGGCCCTGGCCGCTGGGCAAATTCTAGTCAGCCTCGATACCAACGGCAGTTACCGTTGGGGCAACTCTTTCGGCTCTACCAACGTCAACTGGAACTCGATTGCAGCGCGCGGATCACTTTATTGCGCCGCTGGAACGCTCAAGGCTGCGACCGATTTTGGTGGCGGGCTTATCACGCCTTCAGGATGGGATTTGTTGTTGGTATGTTTTGATCAAACCGGCAACTACCAGTGGGCAAATAACTATGCCACGCCCTCCGGGATTGGATCCTACGGCACAACCATTGATTCCTCGGGCAATGTTACAATCGCAGGAGGAAAAGCGGGGAACGCAAGCATGGACTTCGGGGGAGGTGTGGTAACCGGCCCCGCTTCGGATCCGATTTTTGTTGCCAGCTACACTTCCGCCGGGGCCTACCGGTGGGCGCATATGTATTCCGCATCGCCTAGCACCTACGAGCAAGCCAGGCGGGTAACATCGAATGCAAACGATGATATTATCTTTTCCGGAGAAATGTATGGATCCGTTGATTTCGGCGGCGGACCGACTAACTATGTAGCGTCTTCTACTGTTTTTGTGGTGATGCTCGATACCAACGGCAACCACCTTTACTCGGTGGGCTCCGGTGGTGTGAGTCAGGATTACAGTGAAGGCATTGCGGCCGCTGGCACAACCCATGCTTATGTAGGCGGAGATTTGTACAGCACGCTGGATTTTGGCCCAGGCCCAGTGACGTCGACCGGAAACCGCGGCATGTTCTTAGGGCGATTGGGCCTGTAAGAGCGAAGAAGCCTAGAGCAATTTGTGCAGGTGCCAACGACATTTAGCGGATGTGCATGCTTCGGCGGCTCAATGTGCCGTCAGAAGCAAACAAGGTCCGGTTGCAGCACTTCATCACCGCTGCATGGAAAAACATAAATCTGCCAAAGTGGCGCTCACCGCGTGCATGCGTAAGCATCTCGTCATTCTGAACGCCATCTGCCGAGACTAGAGCACCTAGAATCCACCAGCAATCCAAGTCCCCTTGGTCCTGCGCTCATGCGTTGCTTTGTTATCGCTGTTTTTCTTGTGGCTAGTCATCACACTGTCAAGGCCCAGACTCTAAAAGAGCGTGTTCACGAACATGTTGAACAAGGATTTGAGCGCTCGAACGAAAAAGCCAGACAGCAAAAGCTGACGCGCAAGTCCCAAACTTCAGCCGTGGACAAAAAGAAAAAGCCAAGCACCGCGCCGCCGCCTCCTGTGCTCAAAAGCGCAAAGACAACGCAGCCATCGGTGCGAAGCGATTTACCAAAGCGATGGTTTGGTAAAAATTTCCGGGCTTGATATTACACTTGGGCTTGGATACCGTGCCTGGCTTCCGCAGGGTTACTCCAGCGTTCAAATCAGCATGGCTAACTACTTGACCTGGCGCATCAGCGCACAAGCGCGCCTCTTTGATTTTCTTAACATTCACAAAGGCTACTACGAATCCAATGGTCTATCCGGGCCAAGAACCGGAGCTGCGCCGAGCATTGCCCAAGTGGGCTCGTACATCCCCCAAGCTGCATGGCTGCTTGGCATGATCGGTTTTCCCATTTTCAAACACTAGGAGCCCATCGTGCGTTACGAGCCGCGCGCGTTTGATACAAGTACACGACCGTCGCGACCGGTGTGCGTGGTGGACCGTGGTGCATCGGGTGATCTCGAGCAATGCGAACTGTCCGATAGTAAGCTTAGAATCGTCTCGGGATTCGAAATGCTCGTCATGGGCGTGCGCTATGATAAGTCTAGTGATTCGACATCAGCGGTTCACAATCCGAGTCGTGCCCAGCTGCCTTTTTATTTTGGAGTGGGCCTGATGTCGTACTGAAAGCCCTACCAAGTCAATATCGACGGCTTGGTACTTGAAGAATTTCTTTTCGATGGTCGCTTCAGAGGAGCGGGGCTGGCAGTTGGAACAGACTTGGGTGGTGGGATCAATCGCGCCTACGCCAATCTGGATGTGCAACTTGGCCTGGGAGAAGTTAGCCTCACGCATAATCTTACACTCAACGAGCCCGCTCCGGAAGGTTGGCTCATCGGGTATCTTCAGGGAAACGCTGAACTGGGCTTTCGCTGGGCCTTTGTCGAAGGTCCACCCACTTTGATTTTCGCGCCCGCGGTGAGTCTAGGTCGCGTCTTCTTTCTTTTTTCAAACCAACTCCAAAGACGAAACAACCTCAACTCCAAGTGTGAACTGGGATTTTCTCTGGTCCGTGTATGCTTCGCTCACTGTTGCCATCTAAGGACCTCGTGCACCTTCAGAGCCTCTTGCTTGCAGGGACTTTCCTCCAGCTTGGGAACGGCTTGCAAAAAGCAGCCATATTGAAGGCGCTCTTCTAAACGACAGGACCAAACGAGCTCATCGTTATGGACGGTCATATCGGGACAGCCATCACACATATTGGCCTCACCGTTGGCAAGCATGTCGATGGGTTGAATGATGGTAATGGACTGAAAATGTACCGGAGAAGCTGCACGTAGTGGATGACGAAAGGCATGCCGCATGAAGGAGCGAGCTGCTTTGCGCACGCCGCGATCAAAGGGTGAAAAAGCAAACATCATGCTTCGGCCTTTTCGCAAAGCCGAAGGACGAACGTAGGCAAGATAGCGCCCGGCAAACATATGATGCGCATTTTGAACAAGTTCAATGTATTTCTTTCCAACGTAGCCATAAGTGCGCTCCTTGGAACTCAGCCGAGAAGCGAGTAACCATTTGAAACTGTCAGGATCTTTGGTGCCCCCTAGATAGGCACAAGGTTCATAGTCCGGAAAACGCTCCCGAATTTTACTTACGATATCACGAGCGTTGAGTGGCTTCGGATTCTTTTCTTGGTCGTAATAGACCACATCTTGCGGGGCCTTTACTTTTTGCCCGTTGGCAAAATAGTCGAACTCATTGGAACGTAAGGTTCGAAACAAAATGAACACCATGTTGTGTACGATGTCGACATGCTTGGCTGCCCATTCAACAAGATCGGGGACGTAGTCGAGGGTATGCGGAAAAACAGTCGAATTAAAGGCCACGCAAATATTCCCGGCCTCTGCAACCATCTTCGCGTAATGCAAGCGCAAATCGCAAAGCTCAAGCTCGTTCTTGTTTTTCCAACCCGGCCTTCCCTGACTTGAGTCAATATGAAAGGTAAAACCGTAGATACCAGCCTTCTTAAGCTCGCGAAGCAGCTCCGGTGTAAGGGCAAGACCGTTGGTGTTGATGACAGGCTTAAGATGATAGTCATCGTGAATCATGCGAACAAGCTCGACAATATGGGGATGGACGATAGGCTCTCCGCCAGCGATAGAGATGCTATCTACACGTCGGTTTTGCGTGAATACATCGAGATCATGCCGAACACGTTCAAGTGACTTATCGCTCTTCGGATCGTTGCGCGAATAGCAACCCTCGCAATATAGGTTGCAGCGCTTGGTCGGCTCGAGCCAGCAAAGAACATTGTCGTTCAAAGTCCAGGGGAGTCGATAGTAATCTGAGGGATGAATTTCACGGCTCTGCATAGGCTCTCCGAATAGAAAGGTAAAACAAAGAAATACTCACCCTTTTGCTAGTTTTGTATATCGGTCATTTGACCTATATACCCATCATCACCATTGCCAATCGTGATAGAAGGTGAGCAACAATGAACGCCACGACCACGCCTAAACGAGTACACTCTGTAAGGAGCGTTGCCCTTCTGCGCGTCAACCCGCATGGCGTCATTGTGAACGCGAATCACGTTGCACACCTAAGGTGGGGCAACTGCCAAGGCCGAGTCTGTGCGGATCTTCTGCGATCTGAAGTGTGTTCATCACAATGCGTCTCAAAATTATTCAAAAATAACACAGCGTTTCTGGATCGAGAAGTGAGCATCCATGGCTACAACGCTCGCCTTATTTGCGAGAGAATCGAAGATGAAGTTGCCGTGATTGCCGTTTTGGAATCATCTGTGCGTAACGCACTCACACCGTGCGAGACACGCGTGATTCGTCTTGTGGCCCAAGGCCTTACCAATCGACAAATTGCAACCCAGCTCGCCATCAGTCCAAGCACCGTGCGTACTCATATCGAGCACGTTCGTGCTAAACTGGGTGTGCATACGCGAGCTGCCGCCATTGCTAAACTGGCAACATCAGGAGTAGAACTCAAGGACGCATCTGCAGCGATCGGAACGGCAGAGGTTATGCGATCGTGAAATATCATATTGCTTGAATTTGGTGTCGTTTGAGCATGAATATGATCAGCGTCGATGCTAGCTAGTGCATTCGCCCGAGATTAATCTACTGGCGCGATCATGTCGATAGACATGCAAAGTTCTCGACTAATCGAACTGCTCGAAGCAATAGAAATGATAGGTCGCGCTACACAAGCCCGTGGTTTGAAAAGCTTGAGCGAACTCCTGATCGCGTTTGCTGCTCCATCCATAGATGAGCTGACCATCCGTGCCGTTCGTCGTGTAGTCTTTGCAGGTGGCGTTTTTTGCATCGGTGGGTTTGGACATGATAAATTTACGTACGGGGTACCGGTCATCACCTGATAGTTGACACTTGTTCCTCCGGTCGCATGCCGATCGATGGGGGCGTATAGAATATTGCCGTTCAACAAGCCCACAAAGAGCATCGTAAATTGATTCCAATTGTCAGCTACCACCGTTCCATTCACCAACATATAGGGCACATAGGACTTGAAGAACCGATCTCCGACAAAAGAATCCGTGGTACTCAAGAAGGCTTTAAAATTGCCGTTGAGATTTGCATCGTTAGCGTCTGCTTGGCAGGTCGCATCTGCTATCGGCAATGGGTTATACATAAAAGTACCCGTTCCGCTTCGAGCAGTTCGGGTCGAGACAAATACGCGGCGTGGTTTGAGACAAGGTAAATCCTCGCGCAAACATGCCTGAAAATTAACGCTACCGCGACTGGTTGAACACCAACTGCAATGACTGGTGGCATTGCACGCTGTCTCGTCGTCGATATCCGCACATAGGCAACCAGGGCTTCCCTGCTGAGCACAACTATCCGTACGTTCACAGTAAGAGCAAGATTCATTGCTCGAGCAACTAGACAATGAAAGAGCAGAGCACTCCGTATTGTTCTCACAGCTTGTATAGGCGCTGTTCGCCAGGCAGCTGTTCCGCGATTCACACCAAAAACAACTCGCGCTTTGGGCGCCACAGGAATCAACATCCTCAAATAAGCCGCAATCCAGCGTCGAACCTCCGTCTGGCTGTCCACAGATACCGAATAAGGCGCAGTCATTAGCATCCACTCCAGCATCGTCGCTCTTAGCATTGTCGCCGCCACAGCCTGTCGATAGCGCAAGCAGGACACCAAAGATCAAGTGAAACAAAAAACGAAGCCACATATCAAGACATTATAGCTCACAATTTCTAAGCATTCAGCAGTTATACACAACGCAACGGGTTTTCTTTTCACATATGTGAAAATGTTAGCAATAAATTGCTGTTTCATACCAGTCATCCGAACTTGGCTTACTATTTTAGTTCCACCGCAATGACGGCCAAATCCACATCGGCATTGAAGCTGCCCAACACACTCTGGGCACCAACGGAATCCGCCAGACGTGATGCGATGGCCATTCCCCCAGGATTGCCGTTGTAGTTCGGCACTTCTGGATGCGCATAGAGTTCGGCTTCGTACTCGACAAATCCCGATCCAGGCGTAAAGCTATAATAACGAATCGCTACAAGGGACAAAAGCAACGACTGAGCTTGTGTTGCACTTAGGCTAAATGGGAAACTTGAGGAGTCCGTGCCTCCCGAGCATGCGGTTCCATTGGCATTGAGCGAGCCCGCCGCACCAATGCTGTTGCTTCCTAGATGCGAGACACGTAGCGCCGAAGCAACGGCTGCATGAGGTACGCATAGGAAATTGAAAAAAGGGATTGTCTTGCGAGGCGTGGTCTTCAAGCCGGGCGAATGTGATGAGTCCAGGCTGAGCGCAGGGATATTCGGTGGCTGAAGGCGGAGGTCGCCACGTTTTTGGAGGATACGTTATCGTAGCAGAAGAAACTTCTAGCGCCCATCTTTCTGAGCGCGCTGCGGTGGATCGCGGCTGAGGGCATCAGCTCACAAAGGGCAACGATAGCTGTGGAGCGAAGTTTGGTGCCGGTGGGGCACGGAGTATGCCCGCGGCATCCTGAGCATCGACAAACTCGGTAATTTTCATGGTGCAGCCACAGGATGGGCAAATACTCACATCGACCTGAGGGCGTTGAGCGTCTGCGGTGAAGGCAGTCGGCTGAAGAGTGTGTGCCTCAGTCGGAGTCACCCGGCCATACGATCGCGAGCTGCGAGTCGAAGGGATTGCTTCAAAACGGCTACGCATGGCGGCTTCGCTGATTTGCTCCCGGCATGGATTCGAACAAAAAAAGCGAAACCCTCTTCAAAAGCGATGACCTGTGCTGTGCGCAAAGGATCAACAGATTTTCCGCATCCGCTACAAGCGGGACCTTGTTTTTGGAGATTCGCTGTCACGCAGCGCGAATTAGTCTGCTTTTTTTCTGGATACAACCGTAAGCGGTCTTGAAAGCTACACGGCCAGTTTTCGCTTCCCAGCAGCTGAGTTAGCTTTGATGCAGGGGTAGAGCGGGCGATTTCTGGCTTGTTTAGTCGGATTTTAACTGGGAGTTCGTCACTGGGGGCCTTGTTCGGCGTCGCCAAACTAGTGGACCTACAATCCAGAAAAGAAAATGTAAAATCCCAACGAGCGGGGGATCGGTTGCGGAAGAGTTCACGGTACAAGAACCGGTTATCTTTCGATTGAGTGGTTGGGGCGTCGCCACGGTTGGTTTTGGACTTGGGCTTTCGTTTGGATCTTCCGTTGCGGGATCTTCTGCCAGTGGTGGTGGGTCGGGTTCATCAACAGGCAAATGTTCGCACAGCGATGTGTCATAGAGGCAATTGGCGCAACCGAGTGTTCCAGTATCAAAACCGAGTTCACCGCAAGTGGCCCCGTCGAGTAACACAGGGTCTTCGTATGGATTCAAATAATTGGAGGGAAGCGTATCGCATTGTTCGTTGGCTTCCACGACCCCATTTCCGCATACCGAGTCCGTGCGTTGTTCGGCGATGCCAGCGATAAAGTTCACGGCATTGGCGCGATCGGGCTGCGGCTGATCGCGTGGATTCTGAACATTAACATAACTAAGATGAGGGATACTTGTGTTATTTACAAAGTTTTGAAAATGAGTGCTCCATTCCGAAGGCGCTCCATCGTCAAAGTATTCCATAAATGCAAAGCGTTGAACGTGATAGCTGGCTTTGATGAGTGACAAACGTTCAAGGATGGACGAATTGTCCATGTCGGATGTGTAGATTGAGTAACTTGGAACGGAGTAGTTGTTCAATGGTATGCTGGCCACTGCTGAATCGCTGACTACCCCGGAATGCATGTAGGGCGTGAAAAATACCCCTTGGGAATAGATTTTTTCACGTGGGATGCCTTCGGAGCGAGCAATCTCAGCCAACCAGCTGGCATAGTCTTGGCTTGCTTGGATTAAGGTGCTCAAAAAATCATTGGGTCGCCAGTATTCATTGGACTTTTGTTCGATCCACGCTTGGCGAGACACATTGGAGGGTTTCGCCGGCAAACAGTTCAATACATCGGATGGGCAGTGGCGAAGTCGATAGGTGTTGGTACCGTAGGTATTGGAAACGCCTATTGTACTCGAGGGATCGATCGAATGAAAACTGTGGCCAATCACGGATTCTGTATCGGGAGTCAAACCCCAAAACAAATAACCTTTGCCTTCGCTTCTAAGCGCTTGGTGTTCCTCAGCGATGGCTTTTGCGAGTACGCGAAGTTTTGTTTCCGCCCGGTTACGATAAACCACCGAGTCAAATAAGGGTGGGGGATCGTAATCTCAAAAACATTTCCCCAAGCACGCCAGGTAAATCGGTGCGAGGGAGTGGAGCTTTCGGCCCATACGTAGTGCTGTGGATCGGCAGTGGTTCCCTGCGCCCAACCCCACCATTCGATGTCGTTCTGGAAACTAAAGGTTGTTCCGCAAGCGGGGCAGCCAGAGTAATCCCACCAAACCAGCCCAGTTACTTTAAAAATAAGCGGCACATCAAATTCTTGAGCGATCTCAAAAAAACGATGCACGATGGCTGACAGTCTCGCCGAGGACACTACCCAGGCGGGAATGAAGACCTGCTGCGGCACCGCATGCCGCCTTTGCGGCCTGTTGCGCACACTTATGTTGCTGAGGTGTTCGGCTAAGGCGGCCGAAATCGTTGGTTTGATTTCGTTTTCCCATGCGTTGTTATCTTCAAAGGCCCACCCGTACGTATTCCATGCGTTTGGGCCGAGCCAGTTCCAAGAGCTGCCGACCGTCGATGGCATTTCTTGCGCGTGCGCAACATCTAGGCAGGACAGAATTGCCATGGCCAGAGCAAGGAAGTAGCGAGATATAAGCATGGTGTGTCTACCTCTAAATTAGCGCTGTAGATGATGAGCGCAATGCGAAATCTTTGCTTTGTTGTCAAAAATGAGTGAGAGCCTTGGGGCGATCCATAAGCTCGCGCCGAGAACATAAGCAGAAGATCCATGATCTTCTAGTTGCTTGGTTCTTCACCCGTATCGACGTAGACCCATGTACCGGGACGATCGCGTGAGGCAAAGAGGGAATGCCAGGCGTTCGGAAGCGTGGGCTCGGACCACTGAAAAAGCCAACTTGGGTCAATCGGAGCGAGGTGAACACAGCCGTGACTTCGCGTTTGCCCGAAACGGTTGTGCCAAAAGGCTCCGTGCAATGCGTAGCTGCCACTGTAGCAAATGACCCAAGGGACATCTTCGAT
This sequence comes from Myxococcales bacterium, assembly GCA_016699535.1. Taxonomy (NCBI): domain Bacteria; kingdom Pseudomonadati; phylum Myxococcota; class Myxococcia; order Myxococcales; species Myxococcales bacterium. The sequence continues at coordinate 411,179 of CP064980.1, read as the reverse complement.
GCTGTAAGCGAGTTCTTGCGATGCAAAATCATCCATCGTGGTGCTGACGTGCTTTGAAATCATGCGGAAGATACCTGGTGGCGTTTCGAATTCTTCCTTCCCTGTTGAGGCAAGGGTTGCAAAGACAGGCCTGTCACCCTCGTAGGCTACGACGGTTTGTTCTTTAAGGTTGGGGGAAACGCCCCGTCCACATACGCGCCCCATCAAGTATCAAGACATGCAGATGAGGATTCAGACGCAACGCGCTGTCAAAGCGCTGCACGAAAGTCAGTGAGTCCGTCTTCGCCTCATCCACCGAGGACAGAGCGAGTGCGCGCTTGGCAAGGTCATCACCCATTGGCGAATCGGTACTTCGGGCAGCACTTCATCGTTGAGGTGTTTCGCTGAATCCTCAATCGAGTCATCCAAGGTCGCTATCAGCTTGGGTTGGGTAACTAGCTAAGCAAAAGCGGAAGCTAGGGGAGCAACGTCGCTGGCGTTAGTTTCAAGCTGTTGAAGCTCGAGTTTTAGTGCCTGCAGCGAGCTCTACAGCCAAAGCTGCGCCTCCGGCAACTGTGGCAATTGCTTACAGAATCGCACTAATTTCGACAAACTCGGGGCCGAGCCCAAGAGCAGAAGCTTTGTTGTCGTTGTCGATCCAGGATCTGTGCCGAAAAAGAAAAAGAATTCAAAAATTTACGACCCATAGCGCGATAAATGCTCGTCGCAGAAGGAAAATCGCTTCAATGCGACCATTGCTCCGAGTCCCATAGTCCGACTGGAGCTTAGGCACCAGTTAGACGCCACGCTACTAGACCAACACTCGGCTCTACAGTGCCTTTTCAGACATGAATCAAAAAATCGCGGTTAGGTCTGTAACAAACTCTAATCATTTCAGTTTTTGGACATGATCCTGGATCCTACGAAAAACTATCTAGCATTCCGAAAAAACTCATCAACTGCGGCCTTAAGTGACCTGCATTGAGCCTTAACACCAGTATTATCGAAGATCGTGCAGGTCAGTTGTGTTGTGGAAAGCAAAGAATGCCGATTTTACAATGACTTCTGACAACGCAAAGCATCCATGTGTGGAACAATGTAGGTGGCACGTTTTTCGCAAGTCTTTTAGGACAAGAGGTTCTCTAAGTGAGTTTTTGGAGTATATGTAATGTTAAATAGTTCGTTCTTTGTTTCTTGTATAAGTAGTTTCTTGGCAACGCTCTTGTGCTTTAGCTCCGTGCTTGGTCTCGGCTGCACCACACTGAGTGGCGACGATGTTGGCTCCGATAACAAAGCGAGCACGGGTTCAGGGCAATATTATCTGATCACACCGGAATACGTCGGGCCAGGACTAAACTACGAAGCGCAGCTCGATAAACTGGCTGAGCCGTACAACAGCGAAAGCAAACAACACTTTACTGAGGCCATGCTCACAACTGGTGGCCTTGAGAGTTGCGGTGAGTATGTGGGCGGTCCCATGTACCGCGCCTACACCGACGGAGTACAAGTGGTACAATACACCAAACGCGCCAAGTTTGTAATGAATCAGCAAAGCAAGCAAGTGAGCCGCATCATGATAGGTCGGCGTTTGGCGCAAAGCGATGCCTTCGTCGATAACACTGCTGATTGCACCATAGATGGCAGCGTCTCAAAGGCCTTCAACGATTTTCTGACTTTTCACTCTCAAGGCATCACCTTGGGCGAACCTGTGGGTAATGTTTTTTGCCGGCCAGTCATCGATGCCGAGCAAAGCGTGATTAATCCGCTCGCGGATCCAGAGTATGTTCCGGCGCAATACACGGACTATGGCCGCATGCTGTTTGTTGATGGTCAGGTTCAGCTTGCCGATGTTGGCCAGGAAGTATTTGATGAGGATGAACGTTTCAAGGATCCGGAACAAGGCTACGTTGACTCGGGGTATTTCGCCATTCAAGGCCAAAAGCTTGTTTCAGGATCGCCCATTTTGGTGGCCCGCACTTCGGAATCGAAACTCTCACAGACTGTGGCGCAACTCACGAAAAATCCAGTGGCGCAAGCGGGACTGGTTGTGACTGCCGCCGGACTTACTGTCACAGCATTTCCGAGTATTGATCCAATCAGCAAAGGCGGCGGGCCAATCATAAGCGGCACCGGGCTTGTGCTTTTAGCTGTAGGACTCGCGGTGGGTGGTGTTGCAACCTTGTATTTTTGTTTCAGCCAGTGGCCATCGGCGGCGTGCGCATCGGCGCTGACGGCGGGATTGAAGTGCCGCCGCCCTGGCCGGGTCAATGGGAGTCGTTGCCGCTCGACCCAACTCTGGCTGCAGAACGGCTGGGAACTATTGTGAATGAAGCCATGACGCGGCTGCTGGATCTTTTAAAAAGGAAAGCAGAATCCAACCCTATGTTCCCTGAAGCCACAGAGGGAATGGACGAGGAAATCGCTGCCCTAAAGGCATTTTTAGATGCGTTGATGGGTTTGTTGCTTGATCACGTCACCGGTGGTGGCTTGGCCTGCTCTTTGGCGATGGTTCTGGGAGCGATTGCATCTGAGTTTTTAGCGGCAACTGGCGGATCGGACGGCGTGCTGCGCTTGAACTGCTACAAAGAGTTTCTCGATGATCCCATCGGTATGCAAGAGTGTCTCGATAAGTTAGGCCCACCACCTCCCGAATGGATGCGCTCAGCAGATACGCATCTGATCCATCTTCGCAATATTGCAACAGTATTGGCAGACCGATGCTCAGCCTCAGGATAGCCAGACCCACAGGCCAATTGCCGCCGCCCAACATGCTACCTCTTTTCGAAAAAAACATTGGGGTATCCGAAAAGTTGTGTCTGCTGTGAAGTTGAAGAAACTAGTTAAAGAAGCCTGCCGTGTGACCCCTAACTCTTGATTTCAAAACTACGATGCTGAAACCCGGTCTAGGGTTGGCGGAGCACGGGGTATGCCCGCGGCGTGTTCGGCTCAGGCAAACTCTTTGATTTTCACAGGATGGGCAAACGGAAACATCGACTTAGAAGACTCTGGCGAGCAGTTTGGCCCAGGGAGTACGTTTGGGCTTGGGTAGTGGTGGGTCATCTTACCACAACGCAAGCTGGCTGCTGCAACCTCAACCTCCTGAGGAAGTAAGTGAACGATCTGGGGCTCCGAGAAAGAATAGAATGCAATCCACAATTTTAGCTTGCCTGAACCCGTCAGCAAAGATAACGCAACCGTGCTTCATATGCTTTTGGGGGTGGTCATATGTAGGTGAGCTTCTAAGGCTCAAAATCAACGAGCCTGCCTTGGTAGTCAAAGTAGCCGTGACCGTGCGTGGTGACGGTGCCAGGAGCAGCACTTGTGTAGGTGACTCCAACCTGTCGTAAAGGAATTTTGTACAGATTATCGCCTGTGCGCTCGATGGAATAATAGTACAGCGTCATGGTCATTGTGGCGTTGTAGATCTGAGTGAGCAGCCCTGCGGAACAGCCGCCCGAGCTCATGCAAGGATTATAGCTAACACCGAAAGGGACAAAATACTCTGGACTTGAGATTTTGTTTACAGGTCCAAGTGTAGGTAGAAACACCAACTCTGTGGTTGATCCACTTTGGTCTGCATCTTGCCATTGAAGGCTAGGGCTCATTGCAATCGAAGTGATGTGATCGACTGAGAGACCAGGGCCTGCTGTGCTGGCAAAGCGATAGCTTCCTGAGCTTGGTCGGGCGATGTTCGCTATCGGACCGTATGCGTCAACCGGTGCCGGCGGAAATTTAAGTAAAACAACGTCTGTTCCGTTGGGTGGAGCAATATCAAACTTGTCATGTCGACTGGCGTAGGTGTTGCTAAGCTGTGTTTGAAGTGGGGTTAGGTTTCCAGCGTTACCCACGCCAATGTAAGATTTGAATGTGAAACTCTGTTGGCCTAGAACATTAACTTGGATTTTATTGTTTGATCTGAAAGTGGACTCGCCAATGAGTTCTGGATAAAGGCCATTCAATAAAAAAGTACAGCCCCGGTTGGCCGGCAAAACAAGGGCGCCAGCTTCATTGAACAAGTTGGTGTTGACTTGAGTGACCGGATAGCGATCCAACGATGCTGCGTTGTCACTGGGTTTTACTAGACCCGCGGCACGACAGCGGTATCGGATGACTTTGTCTGTGACCTCGGTTGTCCCATTGTACAAGTGCAGTTCCGAGGCCGGGACAACGGTAGGCCATTGATCAAGCGCAGCCAATTGACCCGGAGCGGAACCCTGCGAGAACTGTCCGCTTGCGTCTTCACGCAAGCTGTAGCGCACGCGAATGGTGACGGTGCTCCCGTTTCGTGTGCCGGATATGTAGCGACCAAGACCCGGAAAAGCCGAAACTATCGTATCGACGAGATGGGCCTCAGGTACATTGCCCACCAAATCATGGACGTTGATTCCATGAGGTTCCATCCAAGCTGGAATATCGCCGGGCGGAATCGTCGGCTCGGCCATCTGATCGCCAGGTCCTGGATTCGGGGGGCTACTGCCATCGAGTCCACTGTCGCTAAGATCGGAGCCATCAAACTGTAGTTCGCTATCGAAAGTGCCACTATCATGGGTTGCGCCAATGGATCCCGATCCGCACGCGACCAAAGCAACAAGGCCGCAGCAATAAATCAAAAGAATCTTCATTCAGCTTCCACCTTCGTACGTAGAGCAAAGTAAATGAGGGTGGTTTCAAACACAGACTCGATCCTAAGAATATAAACGATAAAGTCCCGAGCCACAAGAATTGCACTCGATGTTGAACCGATATTCATTCGACACACACTTGCAACTCTCTGAAACCCATGGCTTTTGCGTCAAGCTTCTGGAGCCCTTAGCGATCATCGCGTTTGCTGCCGCATGCGGCGCGGGCCCGACCGCCGTGTTTGGCGCGGTACAGTGCACGATCGGCAACAGTGATCAGTCGTGAAGCCGGCGAGGGCTGATTGCTCTTGCTTTTCCGCTTTTCGCGCAAACAACTGCGCAATGTGGCGACGCCGATCGAGATGGTCATTTTCGGCAAACTTCCACCTTCTGCGGTAGGACCAGCGACTTGTGTTTTAATCGCGGTCAAACATTCTTGCGCGAGCTTCTCGGCTTCTTTCCTGAAGCCTAGGTATTGCAAAGGATGAAATCGCAAGTTGATAGCCTCCATCATTCAGCCAGTAAATTATCGTATCATCCAATGCTATCGCACACTGACTCACACTTTGATCTCCACTTTGTTGTTCGTAGCATAGCCGCAAAGGCTACAATCGGATAAGTACGTGATGAAAGTAAGCGTTACTGCTATAGTTAAAAAGCATGAAGAGATGTTTCGTCCTTGCTCTAGCGTTTTTTTTCGTATCCGGTTGCGGCCGGATCGGCTACGACTTGACGTTGATTACTGAAGTCGACGGTGGTCCAGACGCTAGCTCAGACAGTGGTGAACTCGATGCCCCGGCCGATGCCAACTCGAACCCTGCCTGCGAGGATACGATCAAAAACTTCTCTGAGACTGACGTGGATTGCGGAGGCGGTGAATGTCCGGCCTGTGCGGATGACGCGGCTTGCGTTCAAAACAGCGACTGCCTAAATGGCTATTGCAATCCTTCCTTGCTCTGCGCAAGCCCCACCTGCTCAGATGGGGCGCAGAACCAAAACGAAGCCGGTGTGGATTGCGGTGGACCCTGCCCTGCCTGCCAAGTTCAAAGCCTGTCCTTTTTCCAGAGTCCTGTGGCGAATAGCTCTGAAACCTTTGCCTATGATTTTGCTTTTGATAACGATACACTCGTTGTTGGTGCGCCAGCTGCAGCTTGGCCCTACGCCGGCAGTGGCGCAGTGTATGTGTATCGACGCGATCAGTCTGGCGCCTTCAATTTTGATCGCACTATCACATACAGTGCGAGCGCCCCAAACGATGGGTTTGGCAACGCAGTTGCCCTAGAAAACGGCACACTCGTCGTGGGCGCTTCTGCTATGGATGATAATGGGTTTACCGACACCGGCCGTGCAGTAATTTACGAAGAGCAGCCCGATTTAAGCTGGAAAGAAGTCGCTAATCTCATCAACCCCAACCCCATGTACGACTATGCCTTTTTGGCTCAGGAGTAGCCATCGATGGTGACTGGATGGCCGCTGCAGCACATCAGCAACCCTACCGGGGGAAACTACTCGGGAGTCGTTCACATCTACCACCGCACAGCTCCTGAAACCTGGAACTACGTTGGTCCTATCGTTGCCTCCGAAACGAATCAAGGTGATACCTTTGGCTCATCCGTAGCTATGGATGGAACCTGGATGGCCATTGGCGCAGAGAAACGCGAACGAGATGGTCAACCCTCAAACTCGGAAGCTGGAGCGGTCTACCTCTTCGAGCGGGTTGGCAATAGTTGGATCGAGCAGCAACGCGTGACCGGATCGCTCTTGCAAGATCACGACAACTATGGCTGGCCAATCACGCTGAGCGGCACTCGGCTCGTTATCGGGGCATCAGCTTACGATGCACCAAGCCGAACCGGTCGCGTCTATGTCTTCGAGTACGATGGCAGCAGCTGGACCGAAACCCAAACTTTCACCGCTAGCGACGCTGGCGCCGGCGATGGGTTTGGATCTAGTCTATCTCTGCGGGGGGACACCCTCTTAGTGGGCGCGCCGGGATCAGGGACGGGTGGCGCGGCCTATCTGTATCAGTACAACGGCAACCTTTGGCAAGAAGGCATTATTTACACCCAAGCCAGCAACTCTGGAGCAGATCAGTTCGGTTTCGAAGTTCTTCTGCTCAGTGATGTGGCTCTGATAGGCGCCCCCTTCACCGATCCTTCCCCCGCCCAGGATGTTGGTAGTTTATACGTGATGGATCTGAACTGAATTCAATCGGCCCGAAGCTCCATCACGACTTCAACGATTTCTTACAATTACGGATAGAACATCACGTAGAGTACTTGTTAAATGGTGCCCACGCACTGGCAGTACACCGTAGGCCTCGATCCAAAACCGAATACCCAACATGACCGCATCGCAACCTTGGGCCGTGAGCCCGTACGAATAGATATCTTTACTTACGTGCCTGGTCCATCGTTTGAGGCGTGTTATGAGCACCGTCTCCAAGTCCCGTTTGGCGTGACAAGTATTGACGTTTTAAGCAAGTAAGATTTTATTGCGACAAAGAAGGCTTCAGGTTGAAGCAAGGATCTACTTGACCTTGAGTTGCTGGCCGAAACTAAAGACTGATTGTAAGTGCGGAAAAGGAAAAGGGGGATATGAGTCTCCAGTCGAGCCCGGCTGCCAAGAGCGTCTGAAAGGCTTGACTTACAATTTAGGCACCTGCGGTAACATGGGTAGCATTGGTAACCTGTACTATTTTATACCGATCCAGAAGCCGTTTTAGAGAAGGTAGCTTCGCTAATAGTGGCACAACAAGCAGACATTGCAGCCATTCACGAAATCGATATTGGCAATGTGCATTATCAAAAAGTCAACAACCGACCTTGTGCACCTCACCGCAATCCTCGCACACGCAGCGTGCGTAGGCGTATTCGAGCAAGCCGCACTTCAAGAATGCCTCAAACATGGTTGTAACGTTGCAACACGAAACGGACGCAAGCCCGTGTAGCTGCATCGTTACAAGCCTGTCGACGGGTCCGAAGGACCCTAGTCAACGCTTTGTGCACGAACGCCGGTAAGTGTTTGTCATGCAGTGCAAGCTGCTCACAAAACTCCCGCCAATAACGCGCAACTGTCTGATACAGCACTGTTTCAGTCAGGCGCCGTGGTTGGTAGCTCGGCTTGGCAGGTGCACCTCGCATCACCCCGCTTCAGCAATCGCGGGGCCAGTTCCTTACAGCAACGCCTTATGACTAGGCTCGGCCAGAAACCCCCTTTTGGAATACCTGGGCGTAGAGCGCCTGGTTTCCGTGCACGGCATCGGACCTGTGACGGCCATGACCTTGCTAGGTTTATTACCGGAGCTTGGAAGTCTTGGCCGAAGGCAAATAGCTGCGCTCGTTGGCGCAGCGCCTTTCAACAGAGACGGTGGCAAAGCGCAAAGGAAACGACGCACCTGCGGTGGCAGAAGCCAAGTCAGGCGTGTGCGCTGCATGGCGGCTTTAGCTGCCGTTAGAAGCAAGCAAGGGCCTGTTGCCTGCGCTTCATCACCGCTGCATGGAAAAACATAAATCTGCCAAAGTGGCGCTCACTGCGTGCATGTGAACACTTCTGCTCATTCTGAACGGCATCTGTCGGGAGCAGAACACCTAGAATCCTTCACTTTTTTCTCTTTCCTAACAACACAGATGCTGGCAGCAGTGGTTGGGCCAAACAGGCCTCATTATCAACACAACCTGCCAAGCCGACGATCAAAAACGATGCGACTAAAATGAAGTGTCGATACATAAGCTTCTCCTCGAAAGACAGCTGTAGAACTAGAGAAATTCACCCTAGCGAAGATTTAAAAACGCTTTAAGAGTTGCTTGAGGTGTCGCTGGGATACTCCAAGCAAGGTAGTCGACTAAGAGCGTTTGGCGCGGTCGACGGCTTTTAGGATTTTTAGGTTCAAAACAATGAAGCGCCAGAATTGGTAGAGTTTGTTGTTCATCCAAAAGCGCTCTTTGGCAGTGATGGTAAACTTTGCAGGTGTCGGTTGCTGCGTCATGGTGTTCCCCTTTTTAAAAACTATTCCGGAATTACTTTCCAGCCAGGATAAGCCCGTAGTTTGTACATGAAGGTGCTGTGAATCATGCGCTTCATCCACGCTCCCGCCAGGCCCATTTCCATGTGTGTGACAAACATGTCTCGTCCCGATGGGTTATTGTAGCGTTCGTGGTTCGGGACGACAGGATACACCGTGATAGTGGCGGCTTGCCCGTCCCACAAAGAGTCACCCATCGATGCAATGCAGGCGGCGGCCATTTCGGTCATGCGTTCGCTGTGTGTCATTTTGCCGTGTTTGATTAAATCAATGATGTTTTTGGCCACGATGCGGCCAATGATGCCGGAGACCATACCAGTACGGGGCGGTGCAGCGGAAATGCTTGTGCCATTGGGTGTGACATGCGGCTGAGAGATCGGCCCAGGCGGTGCAAAAGCAATGCCTGCGGCAAAGATGTTTTCATAATTGGGGTTTTGATAAAGCCCGGGCCATGACTTGGGATTCTTAGCCATCACATCGTAGGGCTGACCATAGATGCCATCAACAATCACGAAGCCCGCTTGGTTAACTATTTTGGTTGAGACGTCTTGCTGATCGCTGCCGACAAAGTCCATTTCAACACCTTTGAACTGCGGAATAAGCATACTAAAGTCGTACTTGCTTTCACCGTACTTGCCCTCGAAGTTTTCCCAAAACAAAGTGTCTTTGTTTACTTCGTGCACGCCACGTTGCACTTCATAGCTAATGCCATATTCAGCAAAGGCAGCTTCAATAAACTCTTTGCTTGAAAGCATCTGTCCTCGGTAGCGGGTTTGAACGCCACGTACGCCAAAGTCTCCTGCCGCACGTTCATTGGAGAGCCAATGCAGATCGGCTTTGTCGCGTACGTGTCGCCGAACAAGGTCTTTGTGAATGTTGCTAATGTACTCAAAGGCAGCGCCTTGGCAGGTGGCGCCAGGGTGTCCGGTGCCAATCACCATCTTGACGCGTTCACCACGCTGCATACGCGCAACTTGCTCAAGGTACACATCCCGGCTGGCCTCGGCGTGAGGCGCCGTACAAATCGATTGGACAAATCCGTGCTTTGGACCCAGGCCTTTGGTGCCGTCGTAGTTAAGTTTCGGGCCCGTGGCGATTAACAAATAGTCGTAGTGAACCTTTACCTTGGTTCCGTCTGCTTTTTGTTCAACCACCACATACTGATCGTCTTTATCAGGATGCACTGCGATGGCTTTGCCGTGAACAAATCGAATGCCTTTTTTCTTGTAGACTGGCGCAAGTAAAAAGCGAGTTTTATCTACACCCATGCGGCCGATACCTACCCATACCCATGAGGGAATGTAGTAAAAGTATTCGTGCAGATTGATCACGGTGACTTCGTGCGATTCGCCCAGAGCATCCCCGAGATACAGCGCTGCGGTGTGTCCGGCAAAACCTGCACCGATAACGGTTACTTTTGCCATGCTTGCCTCTTTTCTGGTTAAAGAGCCTTGGAATGAAAATCGGCCTAGGCCGACTTGTTCTTACTTTATACCATTTTGAGCTAGGCTGCGCGTAGATGTCGGACAGAAAAAAAGACTGGAGAGACTTTCTTAAAGAGGTTGAGCCGCTTGGCAAAGGAGCAGGCAAAATCCCGCCAGCATCCCAAAAGAAAATGGCTGGAAATCCAGTAAATTACGCCAATTTTGTCATTAAAAGAGATGAAAACAAGACAGTTTTGGCATATCAACCAGGTTTTGATCCCAAGTCACTAAAGGCGCTGCGTTCCTCGAGTTTTCGGCCGGAGGCTAGGCTCGATTTGCATGGTATGACGCAGACAGAAGCTGAAGCCGCTTTGCTGCGCTTTTATGGCCAACAAAAAGCGCAGGGGCGCCGACAGCTCCTGGTGATTCATGGTAAAGGGCTGCACAGCGAAGACGGTGTGGGTGTTCTGGCTGAGATGGTGTTTCGTTTTTTCTGCCACGGTCCGGCGGCTCCTGATGTCTTAGCATTGAGCAGCGCGCATCCCGCGCTGGGCGGAAGTGGCGCATTAACGATTAGATTACGGAAGTTTCATGAACCATCAGTACGATCTTGAAAAAGCTATCGAGTTTGCCCGCGACGCCGGTGCAATTCTCATGGAAATTTACCAGACGGACTTTTCAGTTTCGTTTAAGAGTGGAAGTTCACCGGTGACCGTGGCGGATACCAAAGCCAACGCCTATTTGGTCGATGCCTTGCGAAAGACCTTTGCCGATGATGGTGTCGTTGCTGAGGAAAGCAAAGATAACTCCGATGCCTTGCGCAAAGGGCGATGCTGGTATGTCGATCCCTTGGATGGCACCAAAGAGTTCATTGCCAAGAATGGCGAGTTTTCGGTGATGCTCGGTTTGGCAATGAAGGAAGTGCCAAAGTTGGAGTGGTCTATCAACCCGTGCTTGATAAACTTTTTGCTGGCATTGTGGGGGAAGGTGCTTTTTGTGATTCTCAGGGCGCACGCAAAGAACTCAAGGTGAGCGAAGTAGCTGAAGCTTCAAAGCTACGCTTTGTCTCATCACGCTCGCATCGCTCCAGCAGTGTGGATGACATTTGCGCTGATCTTGGTATCAGCGAAATTGCCATGAGTGGTTCGGTCGGCCTCAAAGTAGGCTTGATTGCAGAGCAAAAAGCCGACCTCTATGCCCACGTTTCAGATAAAAGCTGCGTGTGGGATGCCTGCGGTCCTGAAGCCATCTTACGCGCCGCCGGCGGACGTTTTACGGACCTTGCAGGCGATGCATTTATCTACGGTGGCAAGGATTTGAAAAATCACAAAGGTATCTTAGCCTGCAATGCCGCAGCCTTCGATAGCGTGCTCCCGACTGTGAAACGGGTCTCTAAAGAAAGAGGCTTATTATAATGCAAGTTGATGCGGAGTATCGATTTTCGAGTTGGGGTTCGAAATCGAAAAAGGCATCGAGTTAGAGAGTCATCGTGTCGGTTCTTGAACTAAAACAAAAGATTGAAGCCTTGTCACCGAAGAGACTAATTGCTTTTGATGTCGATGGCACGCTTGTCGAGCTTACAGAAAATCCCAATTTGACCACAGTGCCTGAGGACCTGCTTGCATCGTTGCGCAAGCTCGGGGGGCGGGAAGGCTACTGCGTGGCCATTGTGACAGGTCGGGATGAAAAGGCGCTACGGCGGATGCTGGACTTCAGCGGACTTTGGGTGGCGGTAGAACACGGCGGACTTTTATTTGCGCCGGATGGGCAGCACAACGAAGAACAACTTAGTAGAGATGATGCGCAGCGTTTAACAGCATTTGAAAACTGGGCGCAGCTTGAGCTTAAAAGAGACGGTGTTGAGCTGGAACGAAAACGCACCGGGCGTGGCGTGCATGTGCGAAAGCTTGCACGCGATGATGCGGCGTTAGCGGCCTTGATCCTGGAAAAAGCAAGGCATAAGGCAGTGCAGTTGGGGCTTCATCCGCGTGAGGGGCGCATGATGTTTGAGGCCGACGCTTTGCAGCACAACAAAGCAGCCGGACTTGAATCAATTTTTCAAAAGCTTGGAGCGACAAGCGTTGTGTACCTTGGCGATGACATCACAGATTTTCCCGCACTTGAGAAAGCCATGGAGCTTGACGGCTTGGGGGTATTTATTTCTTCCGATGAACGATCAGAAGGCCCTGGAAATGCGATACTTCAAAGCGTTTCCGAAGTGCATCAATTGATCACAGCGTTGCTTGAATAGTTTCATGGCCGATGGCGTAGCGAGCTAAATTTGCCATCGGAACATTGGTTGATATGAGCGAAGGCGATTCAGCATAGCCTAGTGCTAGCTTGGTGGCACACCTTTAGTCGCTTTCCTTCCCGGTATAAATCATGCAATAACCAGTGGTCCCGTTGGGCTCGGAGGTGTTACCTAGCATGACCCAATCGGGCGTGAATGCAGCGATCTCGTGCAACTCAGCCCTCGGTATATCTGGGTCACAATCCGTCTGATTGCTTTGCAGGCAAAAACGGGGCGCGTCTGCGGAAACAGGTGGACACGCACTGGGCCCTTCGTTTTCGTTGTAGGCAAGGAAGGCCAAGCGCCCGTCTTGGGAGCTCAGTTTCTGATCGGAAATTTCACCTGCGTTTAATGCATCGGCGATACCGCCGCAGGTAAATGCATCCGGCGCCGAGGCCGAACTTTCGCAACGACCACTTTCAATACAAAAGCGTTTTGCCTCGACCCATTCCCAAATATTGTCGATTCTCGAAAATCTGAGTGGATTATAGCTTTTAGTGTTGATGTAGGAAAGCACACCCAGCAATTTCCAGACTTCTTTTCCGTCGCAGTCTTTGACCGACGAGAACATGGGTAGACCAATGAAATCCATTTTTCCGTCAGGGTCATGCACACTAGCATCCGTGTAGTTCGACATCAGGGGTGAGGAATAGACTGCATCGTAGCCGATAACCTTCTCTTCGATTGTCCCGAGGCTGAAGCCTCCATAATCAGCGCCAGGCCATGCGGCGGAAATATCGTCCGTATCAGATGCCACTCGAGCTATCCCTATGTTCGGAGTGTCACAATTGCTCTGTGGCCGACCAAAGACTATGCGCGAGGGCTCAATGGGGTCAATATCTTCGATGGCTTCTTCAAGTTGCAGAAGTGCAACATCGTGTAGACTTGGAGCGAAGTTCTCTTTGCTTTTAACAAAACGCTGGTGACGGTGCACGATGGCTTGCTGGCTTGTGCATTCGATCGTCCCGTCGAGCGCGCGCAGGCTAACGTCGTTTCGGTCAAAACTGTGGGGCTCTCCTGGCGCATTACGCAAAATTACGACCTTTAGTTGCTCGGCGTCCGCGGTGGTATGCGCTGGCACCAGAAGAGTCTTTGAGCCCAAGACACTGGCGTAAATTGCTCGTATGTAAGGGGTCGAATCTGGATGGCAGGGATCGAGCGAGCTATCTTCTTGCAGCTTGTCTTCGTTCAACATGAACACACGGACAAAGGGAAGACGCAGGGCTGAAGTCGAACTGTTTGCCGAAGGACTGAAAGTTTGCGCGTTTGCTAGTTGTTCTTGCGGATCATGATCCGTGCTTAGCGAACAGCTTGATACCAGCAGTGCAACAAGCGAAGTTTTCACAGCACAGTGAAAATTCGTTCGTTTTTGAAAAAATCGCATATGGGACTTTTCCGATTCTGGCATTTTTGTATGCACATCAGGAACTGTTGCAACTTTCGTGCCCGGCTACAGGATAGAAAAATTCCTGAATTTCACCCATTTTTACTAGGATGGCTTATCGAAACTGGGGACTTTGGCCCCCACAAACCCTGGCTCACGCCCAGCATCGATGGACAGCAGGCTTGATTGTCCGTTTTAGGAGGCCACCGTTTGAATCAAAACGCGTGCGATGCTGAAATAGAGCATCAAGCCAAGGACGTCGACAAGGGATGCGATAAAGGGTGTCGATGATACGGCAGGATCAAGGCCCAAGCGTTTTATACCCAGTGGCAGAAGCGATCCAAGTAAGGCGCCAAGCAAAACAACCGCCACGATGCTTCCTGCCACCGTGAGCGCGATTTCCGCGGTGAAGGCAGCACCCGGTACGAAGAACACTCTGGCAAAACCCACAATGCCGAGCAACAAACCCAAGGCTATTCCGATGGTTAGCTCTTTTGAAAACACTCGCCACCAGTCTTTGGGTTCAAGTTCTCCAAGGGCAAGGGCACGAATAATCAACGATGAAGATTGTGCGCCGCTGTTACCTCCTGAAGAAATAATCAAAGGGATAAAGGCAACTAAAATAAGTGTTGTTGCGAAGTCGTGCTCGTATCGTTTCAAGACGGTGGCAGTAAGTAGCTCGCCAATAAAAAGCACGACAAGCCACGGAGCACGTTTGCGAATAAAGGTGGCGACGCTGGTCTCAAAGTAAGCGGCATCGATGGGCTCAATAGCAGCCATTTTCTGCGCATCTTCAGTGGCCTCTTCAATGACAACATCCACGACGTCATCGACTGTAACAACGCCGATTAAACGTCCACGTGGCCCAGTGATCGGAATGGCCGATAAATCATAGCGTGCGATGGTTTGGGCGACTTCTTCTTGATCAGCAAAAGGTTCAACACGCACGACATTTTGCTTCATGATATCACTGAGAGTGTTTTCAGGATCGGCAAGAATTAAATCACGTAATGAAAGAACGCCAACGAGTTTATTCCCGAAAGCTGTAACATAGATATAGTAGATGGTTTCGGCATGCCCTCGAAGCGAAAAGTCTCGCACTTTTTCAATGGCTTCTTTGATTTTTGTGTCAGGGGCAAGGGCGATGAACTCCGTGGTCATCAAGCCGCCCGCGCTCTGCTCCGGATAAGCTATCAAGCGTCGCGCATCTTCCGCTGCCTCCGGTGCAATCTCCTCAAGGTGCTTGAGTAAGTCTGCGGCAAGTGCGGGCGCGATTTCTTGCATGAAGTCAGCGCGGTCGTCAGAAGACATTCGACTTAGGAAGACTGCGCTTTCCTCAGGCGGAATGGCTTCAAGAAAGTTATCCCTTAGCTCGGGTTTAACGCGACCTAAAACTTCCGCACCCTTAGATTGAGGCAAGAGCCGAAGGATTTTTAAGCCTTGCGGAGTTTCGGCGTACCCGAGCATATCGGAGATATCTTCGGGGTGAATCTCATCGAGGTATTCACGCAATCTCGAGCTTTCCTCAATGCGCAATAACTCTGGGGCGATGGATGGACTGCTGTGATCGCTCATGCACGCTTTATACCTCGAGTTGAAAGGAAGATCAGCAATACCGAGCAAAGAACGAGTTTTAAGTGGTCTTGCACGACGGAATTGGCGGCATTATAGCGTGCTTAAAAAGTAGTATTGTTTGCTTGCAGTGTTGTGCCCTTGAGGGTTAAGAAGAGTTCATGCCAAAGAAAAACTACGCCCTAGAAACGCTGGCGATTCACGCTGGTCAACACGCCGATCCTACTAGCAAAGCAGTCATGCCGCCCATCGTGCTTTCGACGACCTTTGCTCAAAGCGAGCCAGGTGCACCGGAGCATTTTGATTATTCAAGGGCTGGTAATCCGACGCGGCAAAGTCTCGAGCAATGTGTGGCCGCTTTAGAAGGGGCAAAGCACGGCGTTGCTTTTGCATCGGGCTGCGCTGCAATGTCGAGCGTCATGCAGCTGCTTCATCCTGGGGATCATGTTGTGGCTTGTGATGACGTTTACGGAGGAACCCGTCGACTTTTCGATCGTATTTTCGGGCCAGCCAAGATTGAAACAAGTTGGGTCGATTTATCAACACGGCCTTCAATCGAAGCACACATAAAAAAAGGTACAAAGCTTGTTTGGTTAGAGACGCCAACCAACCCCTTGCTTAAGCTTGTGGACATTGCTGCGATCGCAGAGCAATGCAGAAAACATGGGATTGCTCTGGCTGTGGACAACACTTTTGCTTCACCCATCTTGCAGAGGCCTTTGGAGCTTGGCGCCACGATGGTAGTTCATTCAGCGACGAAGTACCTTAACGGTCACAGTGATGTAGTAGGTGGGATCGTCCTTTGCAATGATGATGCGATGGCGGAGCAACTCCGCTTTATTCAAAAATCAGTTGGTGCGGTGCCGTCTCCTTTTGATTGTTTTATGGTTCTACGAGGGCTAAAGACCTTGCCTGTTCGTATGGAGCGCCATGTGCAAAGTGCATCAATGCTAGCGCGGTGGTTGAGCGAACATCCATCCATTGAGCGTGTTTACTATCCTGGGCTTGAAGATCATCCTCAACATGCTCTTGCAAAAAAGCAAATGAAGGGTTTCGGCGGAATGATTTCCTTTGAAGTCAAAGGAGGCATGGAGGCTGCCATGCACCTACTGAAAAATGTAGAAATCTTCACTTGTGCAGAGAGCCTAGGCGGAGTGGAGTCTTTGATTGAATCGCCAGCCATCATGACCCATGCCAGTATTTCTAAGGAGATTCGTGAGGGTATAGGCATTCGCGATGGTTTGATCCGGATCTCGGTAGGGCTGGAAGCCTTAGAAGATTTGCGTGGAGATCTTGCTTCTGCTTTACTGTAGCATGCTCTTTAGATCTCTTTGCCGCACGGCATGTCTTGTTTTGCTTGGAGCGTGCTCTTCGAGTGCCCTGAAGGTCGACGTAAGTTGGTTTACACGAAAAGCATGTGCCAGCACGGACTGCCCTGAATCTCGTGAGATCAGCGTATCATCGTCTGATGGTGAGTATTCAGTCGATTGCAACTTGAGTGGTGGCGACGGTGCGCAGATTCTTGATTTTCAAGCCTATCGAGTTGAGAACAACCAGATTGTTTATGGGATGCAGCTGCACAATGCTTTGATTGGTTCAAATCAATTCGCGGGTGGTAGTTCCTGTGTTTTTGAAGTCAAAGAAGACAACTATTATTCCGGTGCATGTGGCATAAACCCTCCAAGTGTAGAGCAGCCTTGTCAGTTAACGGACTTGGTGCTTGGTGATGGTTCAGTTTCAGGAAAGATTTTATGCCGCAACCTTCCCTTGGTGACCTATCCGGAACAAACAGTTTCCGTCACCTCTCCAGAAAGCAGTGCGCAACCCTTCGAGTTCAGTTGCACGGGTCTTTAGTCTTTATAGATGACGTTGCGTATGCTCGGAGCCGTCGTATCGCAGTGCACTTGCTTTTTCTTCGATGATGGTATGAACTTCAACCGGCCGTTTCCATACCCGGTTCAGTGATTCAAGCACAGCATGTGCATAGTCAACTTTCAAATCGACTCCCCGATGCTCGTGCGCGAGTATAAGCTCTCCACGGTTAGCGTAGTTTGCATCTTCCACGTTGATGAAAGGTTGACCAGCGTTGGTGAGTGCAAACAAAAGCTTGTCTTTAACTTCTTTGAAAACTCGTGATTCGATCTCCCAACGATTGTTGCGTTTGTTGTATCCAAAGGAATACATTTTTTGAGCAGCCACAAACTCAGGTGTTAGAAATTCATCTATAAAAGTAACGTCGTTGTAGTAAGCACGAACTTCAAAGATTTTTTTTCTTCCTAGCCCAAGCTGCTTGTCCCAATTTTGCCGTTCGTGCATGGTGTCGCATTGCTCCCATTCACGGCCAAACTGGCCTTTGTTCCAGCGCTCTTCGATGTGCTTATACAATTCAACACCCAGTTTGTAAGGGTTGAGTTGTCCTGGGCTGCTCGCTAAAACACTGGCGCAACGATCCGCGTAATCGATGATTTCCGATCCTGTTGCGGCTCTTTCGGTCATGATTTTTGAATGCCAATAGGTGGCCCAACCTTCGTTCATAATCTTGGTTTGGGCTTGTGGCGCAAAATACAGAGCTTCACGACGGATAATACTCAATACCTCACGTTCCCAACGCTCTAAGGGAGCGTGCTCCAGGAGAAAGCCCAATACATCGCGTTCGGCATGTTCGGGAAATTTCTTAGCTCGAGCTTTGTCGTCATCTCGTATCTTTTTTTGTCGGTCTAAGAACTCTTTAGGATTGATGTAGTCTTCCATGTAGTCGTGATCAACGCGAAGACGTGGAAGCTCTTCGACCTGCTCTTGTTCAGAGTCGCTGCTGTCTTTTTTGAGAGAGCGCGTCGCATGATGTCGTGAATCGATAAGGTTTTCGAGACTCAAGCAATGGTCGATGAAGGTCTCAACTTCATCAACGCCGACGCGGTTGACCCAACGCCGAATGACGGCACCATGATTGGCAAGCGTATCGACCCATTTGCGTATAGGAAGACCTTGCTCGGGATCCATACCCTGATCAGTTTTCTTAAAGGTAAAGTTATTCTTGAAGAAATCCACATGGGCATAAACGTGCGCCATAACGAGCTTCTGCTCGACCATGCTGTTGCCTTCGAGCAGATAAGCAATAGCTGGATTGTTGTTAATGACCATCTCGTAGATTTTTGAGAGACCATACTCGTAACTCTTGGAAAGCTGCTCGTACTCCATACCAAAACGCCAATGGGGATAACGTCCTGGAAAGCCGCCGAAGGCCGCAATCTCGTTCATCTGCTCGTAACTGAGCACTTCAAAGCTTAGTGGAAAGCAATCCAATCCGTACTCACGAGCATAGGCTTCGATTTGCCTCTGCATATCACGAAGCGGACTGGATAGAGCTGTCCCGAGTGCAAATCGTCCCACTTAGCGGCCCTTTCCTAAAAATTCTTTGATGGAGCCGACAATGGCATCACGGTCTCGAATCTCACTGGTGATAAGACGATCATCGCCATCGAGATGCTCAGAAAGGTCTTTTATAAATTGACCTGAACCATAGGGGCTTTCAACTTGCCCGTAGCAAAAAACATTGGATACCGGAAGAAGCTTGTTTTTGAGAAGCTCAATGCAGACGAGTGTATCATCGACGCTCCAGTTATCGCCGTCGGAAAAGTGAAAAGGGTAGATGTTCCAGCTACTGCTTGGATAGTCACTTTCGATGATTTCAGCGGCGAGTTTATAGGCAGAGGAAATCATCGTTCCGCCAGATTCACGTGTGTGGAAGAAGGTGTCTCGATCGACTTCACGTGCCACCGCATCGTGAATGATATAGCGTGTCTCAAGGCCTTTGTATTGATGTCTGATCCACGTATCAAGCCAAAAAGATTCCATTCGTACGATTTCTTTTTGCTCATCGCCCATCGAACCTGACACATCCATCATATAAATAATAACGGCTTGAGCGATGGGCTCGCTCTTTGTTTTCCATGAGCGGTAGCGCATGTCATCACGAATTGGTATGACGACAGGATTTTTTGAGTTGTAAGTGCCTGTAGAAATTTGACGCTGCAAGGCCTTGCGAAAACTTCGTTTAAAATGACGTAAAGAACTTGGACCTGTGCGGCGTATACCTACGTAACGATCCTTGCTCTTAACAATCTGTTGGCTGCCGCGATCTTCAATCCGTGGCAGTTCGAGTTCTTCACCAAGGATTTCGGCGAGTTCATCGAGAGTAACATCGATTTCCAGCAGATGTTCCCCGCCTTGGTTGCCAGCTTTTTTACCGCCGTCACCCTCTTGCTCTTCACCTGAAAGTGGGGAGCCGGGCTCGCCTTCACCTTGACCGACGCCGCCTTGCTGCTTTTCACCGTAACGAAAACGAGGAATGTCGATTTGATTAATAGGAATCGAAACAACATCCCCACCTTGTCGACCAATTAGCTCGCCTTGCGATATGTATTTGCGCAAGTTTTCTCGGATGCGACCGCGTACGATCTTCCGAAAACGAGAATGGTCTTGATCAATTTTTAGCGCCATCGTTTATCTTTAACTCTGCTTAACATCACCACGTGCGAAAATACTTGAAACAAAGGAAAGAACATCGTTTGCCGATGCTTCGTTGTAACCGTAGTTCTTGATGAGACGGCTCTTGATGACGTCGATCTTTTCCTGAGTGTCTTTATCAATCACATTGGACACAAAGCTGCTCAGTTTGATGGAATCTTTTTGGTCATCAAAAAGCTTCATTTCAAGCGCACGTCGGAGACGGTCATTGGTATCAAAGGAAAAAATCTTTCCTTCAATCGCAAGTGCGCCAATGTAGTTCATGATTTCGCTACGAAAATCATCTTTGCGGTTTTCGGCAATGTCGATCTTTTCTTCAATCGAACGCATAAGTCGTTCGTCTGGCTCTTCATCACGTCCGGTATAACGGTTTTTGACTTTCTCCTTGAGCGCGTAAGCACGGATATTGTCGATGTAGTTGGCGCAAAGTCTGGAAATAGCTTCTTCGTCTGCGCTGATGGCACGTTGCACTTCGTTTTTAACGATTTCTTCGTATTCGGACTTAACAACGCCAATTAGCTCTCGATAGTGTTTGCGTTGCTCTTCGTTCGAAATCAAAGAGTGGTTGCGCAGGCCTTTGTCGAGCTCATTGAGTACCATAAAGGGGTTAATGTAACCTTCGACACCATCACGCACCAATGTGTTGGAGATTTTATCCTGAACATAACGTGGGGAAATGCCCTCAAGGCCCTCACGTTTTGCTTCTTTACGGAGCTCTTTAACATTGTCCTGCGTGAAGTTTGGAAGCACCTTGCCATCATAGAGTTTCATTTTCTGCAACTGCGTAAGGTTGTGCTTTTTGGGAGCTTCCAAGCGAGTGAGCACAGCCCACATGGCTGCAACTTCCAATGTATGCGGTGCAACGTGTTTGCCGCGCAGTTTTTCAGATGAAAAATCCTTTTCGTAGATTTTAATCTCTTGGCTTAGCTTGGTGATGTAAGGGATATCGATTTTAATCGTTCGATCCCGGAGCGCTTCCATAAACTCGTTGTTGAGAAGCTTTTGGTATTCGGCTTCATTGGTGTGACCAATAATGACTTCATCAATATCAGTCTGTGCGAATTTCTTTGGCTTGATTTTGTGTTCTTGAGTAGCGCCAAGAAGATCATAGAGAAAGGCAACGTCGAGCTTGAGTACTTCGACGAACTCGACAATGCCGCGGTTTGCGATATTAAATTCGCCATCGAAGTTAAAAGCCCGTGGATCGGAATCGGATCCATAAACCGCAATTTTTCGGTAATTGATATCGCCGGTTAGCTCTGTCGAGTCTTGGTTTTTTTCATCTTTAGGCTGGAAGGTGCCGATACCCAGTCGATCTTGTTCACTAAGAATGAGACGTTTGACACGAATATGATTGGAGATCACTTTGGACCAGTCTCCGTTGTATCTCTCAAGCAGCGCGTTAAAAATGAAACGACACGCGGGATCGAGTTCTCCTTCGATGCGAATCCGACATTGGTCGTTGCCCAGTGCTAGTTCGCGAATGGCGCGCTCCCGCCATTGAACAGGAATGAGCCGCAAGGGCTCTTCGTTCATAGGACACGGAAAATCACCGTGATGATCGTCGCTGCTGACGAGAGCGGAGTCAGCAAGGTTGCACCACTTGAAAGTGTAAAGCGCGCCTTCAGGTTTGCGCGAATAGTGTTCGGTGCCCTTTTTGAGCAAACGCGCGATGGTGCTTTTGCTTGAACCCACGGGACCATGCAACAAGATGACGCGTTTCTCAGGTCCGTAGCTGTGAGCGGCTGCCTGAAGGACGTGAACCAGGCGCATCAGCGGAATGTCTAGGCCATAGATTGCGTCTTTGCCACCGCCAATCGGGTCGCTGAAAAAGGGGTAGCGGACGAGGCGCTTTTTATTATCAATGTATTCTTCCTCACCGTAGCTTACGACCATGTCATAAAGGCGCTGAAAAGCGTTGCGGGTCACTTGGGGTTTATCGCGGACAATGTTTAGATAGTCCTCAAAAGAGCCTTCCCAATGTAGGTCGCGATACTCGTCATAGTCTTGTAAACTTGCGATCTTAGAGATCATTTCAAAGCGTGATGAAGACATTTGGCCCGGTGCTTCCTTTCCGCGAGACTCCGCCGCGATTCCTGCTAGTATGTGGGAACTCTTATATAAGGATATCGGACTCAGCACTTTGTTGCCAGAAGCCAACTTTGTTGAGTGTGATATTCAACTACACATGAAGGTGAGGTAAGAATTCGGTGGGACTCCCGACCAAGGTTGCCATTTGGACTTTTGGAGTCGTTTCGTTGGTTGCTTTGCTAACCCTAGGGGCGGTTTTTGCGCAGACACAGCACACCTATCATCGAGATTTCCTTCGAAATAGCCAACAGGGCCTAGAAATACTGGCTACGGCCATCGGGCCAGATTTGGCGGCTGGGAAGCATTCTCGCGTTCAGGCTACGGTCGATTCGGTAGCCAATTTTCCTGAACGCTATCCCGATTTAGTTAATATCCGAGTTTTTGGTACGAACAAGCGTGTCGTGGCGGCCTACGATCCCCGGGACTTTGGAAAACATCTAAGCCAGCTCAAAACAGGCAACATCCAAGAGGATGTGGAGCACGGTGTGGTGAATTTTCAAATACCTGTGCGGATGGCTTATACGGTAGGTAACATTGAAGCGACCCTGAGCGAGGCGCGCTATCGGAGTGCGCTAAGAGCTGCGTTTTTAAGTGGCGGTATTCTGGTCGGTGTCGCAGCGCTTGTTTTGTCTTTGGTGCTCTTTCTCACCCTAAAATTCCAAATTTCTGACCGTATTGTAAAGCTTGCGGATGCTGCCACCAATTTTCGCGAAGGCCACATGGACCAGCGTGTTGCTTCGGTCGGTAACGACGAAATCACTTCACTCGGGGTTTCATTTAACCGAATGGCGGAAGCTATTCAAAAATACACCGAAAACTTACAGCAGTTAGTACGAGAACGAACTAGAGCGTTGCAACAGGCTAACGAGCAACTTTCTCGCATGGTGATTACAGATTCATTAACCGGTTTGTTCAATCGACGTCATTTTGTTGAGCGTGCCCGCCGAGATCTTGAAATAGCGAGACGTTCTGGGAAGCCTTTTTCGCTGGTCATGTGTGATTTGGATCATTTCAAGAACATCAATGATCAGTATGGTCATTCAGTGGGCGACGACGTTCTACAGAGTACCGCTGAGGTACTACAAAGCGAAGCCAGGCTGGCAGATTTAGTAGCTCGGTTGGGCGGAGAAGAGTTTGCGATAGCCATGCCAAACACTTCACTGCCTTACGCTGCTGCAGCAGCTGAGCGTCTGCGCGCAGCCATCGAACAAGCCGATAAAAGTCGCTCAGGCCTTCCTCCTATAACGGCAAGTTTCGGGGTAGCGTCCTTTCCGCAGCATGGTGAAAACCTCGAAGAATTAATGATTTCGGTCGACGAGGCGATGTACGCCGCGAAAAAATCAGGTCGCAATTCAGTTGCACCGGCTAAAATCGATGAACAGGCACGAACACTGACATCGTATCGAAAATGAGGAGCGTCCTATGAGATTGTTTCCAATTTATGCCATCGGATTACTCCTTTTTATTTCATGTGGTCAGGTTAAGCAGCCCGAAGGCTCAGACGACTCTTATGATGAAACTGCTGTCGAATCTTTACGCAACATACCGCTCACCGAGATCGTTTTGGGTGTTTATGAACGCAGTGTGGGAGAAACGACTGCCCACGATCTTCAGCCGCTGATTGATTTTTTGGAAAAGAAAACCAAATACGACTACAAAGTTCTCGTGTATCCAGAGGTCGACGATTTAGTTGCAGGCATGCGTGAAGGCTTGGTTAATTTAGGCATTTTCACACCAATGACGTATGTGCAGGCTCGCAAATTGCTTCCTGGTATTCAGCCCTTGGTCACGGCGACACAGCAAAGCTCACCAACTTATGTTGGCTACCTCGTTGTAAATGAAAAAAACCAGGCTGAAACGTTGCCAGACCTTAAAGGTAAAACCGTAGTTTATGTGTCCAAAGATTCAACTTCTGGGTTTTTGTATCCACGCTCGCTTATAAAGAGTTGGGGCTTTGACCCAAATAAATTCTTCAAGAACGAACGTTTTGCTGGAACACATTCTTTGGTGATTGAACAGGTAGTTGCAGACAGTAGCCTTGTGGGGGCCGTGGGTCAGGGTTTTGTAGATGAAAGCTCACTTCTGAGGCATTCAGAAGCCGCGCAGCTTAAAGTTGTGGCGAAAACCGCACGCATTCCATTTGACTGCGTTGCTGCAACAAACAGACTTCCTTATGAAGCGCGATCGAACATTCGAGCGGCACTCGTGTCAATTGATGACGACCTTGAGGTTTCCAAGGAGCTCCGATTCCGCTGGGGCTACGATGGTTTTGTGCTCAGCAGTAATCAACGCTACGATGCGGTGGCCCAGCAATTTGATCCCTAAAATGAAGCTTTTGACTGCTTTGGACCCTCTCGGTGTACCAATTTTGTTTGATTCGTGGGCGGGTTTTGATATCTTAATCAAGTGAAGAAAATATACGTGCTCGACACCAACGTGCTCCTGCACGACCCCTCAGCGCTCTATAAATTTGAAGACAACGAAGTCGTGATTCCGATCTATGTGATCGAAGAGATCGATCGCTTCAAAAAAGAAGCCAGTGAGCTTGGTAGAAATGCGCGAACCATTACACGCACAATTGATGACTTGCGTGAAAAGGCCAATGGCACACTGCAAAGTGGTTTTAGCTTGGAGGAAGGTGGCATGCTGCGTATAGCAGTCCCGCCAGATGCGCTTCAGCTTCGCGTCATGGACAACGCAGCGATGGATCATGCCATCGTAAAAACCGCCCTTGAAGTGCATGAGGCAAACCCCGACGTGCCTACTATTTTTGTCACGATGGATGCGAATCTACGGATTCGTGCGGATGCCTTGGGTTTGCGCGCTGAGAACTATGAAGGCGGCCGCATCGCAATCGATGAACTGTACAGCGGTGTCGTGGACGGCAGCTGCGCATCCGAGGTTGTGGATAAACTAGGTCAAAAAGCAACCATTTCAATCACTGATATAAAGTCCACATCCGATATCTACAGCAACGCATGCATTATTGCGAAAGATGAGGCTTCTGAAACGCATACAGCGCTTGGCAGGCGCCGCGGTGGTTCGGATGAAATCCACCCTTTGCATATTCCGCGTGATGGTGCATGGGGAGTCCGTCCTCGTAACAAAGAACAAAGCTTTGCGATTGATCTTTTGCTCGATGACAAAGTTAATCTTGTAACGCTAGTTGGCAAAGCTGGCACTGGAAAAACTTTACTAGCGATGGCTGCAGGATTAAAGAAAGTTGTTGAAGAGGGTGTGTATGCACGCCTCTTGGTGTCTCGACCGATTTTCCCCTTAGGCCGCGACATTGGCTATCTTCCTGGTGATTTAGATGAAAAGCTAAATCCGTGGATGCAACCTATTTATGATAACCTTGAGTACATCTTTGCAACGGGCAGTACGCGTATGTCGCAAGGCCGGAACTATGTTGAGCTCGTGGCAAGTGGCTTGATTGAGGTCGAACCGCTCACCTATATACGAGGCCGCTCGCTTCCGAATCAGTTTTTAGTTGTCGATGAGGCCCAAAATCTAACGCCCCACGAGGTCAAAACCATCATTACCCGTTGTGGCAGCGACACTAAAATAGTGCTTACTGGGGATCCGTATCAAATTGATAATCCTTATGTGGATGCGGCAAGCAATGGTCTTACTGTATTGGCTGAACGCTTTCGAGAAGAGGCCATTGCAGGACATGTTACTCTCAGAAAAGGTGAGCGCAGTGAGCTTGCAGAACGCGCTACCCAGCTGCTCTAGGTAACTGGTCAGTCCGTGGTGCCTGCAAGGACTTTTTCCGAGGTTGTCGATGCACGCGCTCGCGCGGTGTGAGCCACCCACTCGACATATTCGGCTTGCGTCCTCGGGGCTCCTCCTCATATACTGACGTATAATCGTCCTCGCCCCTGTGAGGGTGTCTGGGACGGAGTTCCAGCGAAATGAACTCCGGGGACCCTAGACCTGCCGAGAATCTACGAAAGCCTCGGAAAAAGATTTGTCTTCTGGCTTTGTCCTCGTGTTCGTATACTTTTTGGTTAACTGCTGACCTTTGTTACCCACTGACCGGGTACCTGCTCTAGACGCTTGAAACGGTGATATTCGTTGTGTCTTCAGCGGTGAGTCTTTAGTTTATCACGAAGTGCTTGTTCGACGTGGGTGGGTACCAAGCCTGAGACAGATGCACCGAGTCGGGCTACTTCCTTTACTAAGTTAGACGCTACATAGAAGTACGCATCATTTGCCATGATGAACACTGTTTCGATATCTGGATTGAGCTGACGGTTCATGTTGGCCATTTGCAGTTCGTATTCAAAATCTGCAACTGCTCGAAGACCACGCAGGACGATACGAGCTTGTCGTGATTTTGCGTAGTCCACAAGTAGACCATCAAAGCAATCGACTTCTATTCGCGCTTCACCACGAAAAGTTTCCGCAATTAAGTCGGCTCGCTCTTGTACTTCGAAAAGAGGGTCCTTTTTTGGATTACGAAGTACGGCGACAATGACTTTTTCAAAAGCAACTAGACCGCCCTGGATAATACTAACATGTCCGTTAGTGATAGGGTCAAAAGAGCCAGGATAGATAGCGACTGACATGATGTTAAACGATGCTCCAATCTTCAAACAGTATCGTGTGTATATCTACAGACATGCTGACTGGTTTTTGATGGTTAGCAGCCAAATGGTAGTGTCTCCGTATCGGTAGGGCTTAGCATCACTAAAGGGTGATGTGAAATCGGCTTTTGTTGAGGAGGCTGTTTCCAGGAGAAAAAGGCTGCCCGCGGTCACTAGACTGCTCGCGGCAATGAGATGAAATAGCGGTAAAAAATCGGTAAATTGCCGGTAGGGAGGATCTGCATACACCAAATCAAAAGGTCCTTGCGTGACTCGGAGAAGATCGTCCAGAGCGCGAGAGCTAGCCAAGGTTAAGTTTATCGTTGCCACGTGAATGCTTTGCTTTGAGCCTAAGGCTTCTGCATTACGGACGATCGTGTTTCGCATTGCAGAATCGCTTTCTATCAAAGTGGAATGACTAGCCCCCCGCGATAGAAACTCAAAACTCACTGCCCCTGTTCCAGCAAATAAATCGAGGACATTCGCGTCCTTAATACAATCGCGTGAAGCGAGAGCTGAACAAATACCCTCGCGTGCTCGATCTGTTGTCGGGCGAGTATTCATTGTTTTCGGCGGAATGAGTTTGCGTCCGCGCCATTGACCACCAGTGACTCTCATGCCCGCAATCTAAAAACGAATGAAAGCATTGAGCATGGCGCGGTTTCGTCCCACGGAGGGTTGAAGAGCAAAAGTCGCTTCGCGTTCGTCGGAAAGACTGTTGTCCTTATGGTCATCATCTTGGGCATTGATGACTAGCATGGTAATGCCAGCACCCACTCCAGCAATACCTAATCCAAGAAATACGTATTGCAATACTTCAAGGGTATCTGCCTCGTCGCAAAGTGACGTCACGCGTTGAACATCGATTTCAGATGCATTGCCTGAAGGAACAAAGCCGTTAGCGGCAGCTTGGCATACATCTTGGCTTCCTAAACCAGGAAGTTCGCGATAAGCAACGAGATCGGCATCGTGATCGATGGTGTACAGCCGCAACATGGAATAACCGGAAAGCCCAAGGAACACGCCGCCTAGTGCGATGGATCCCCAACCAAGCCATACGAGTTCCGAGCTAGCCGTATCCGAGCTACCGGAAGAAGAGTCGCTTTTTATCAACGTGACCCGGACCTGGGTCTGTTCGTGAGAATCGACTTCGATTTCCTTTTCGAGAGTTTCATACCCAGGTGCAGAAACGACGAGCTTGTGTTTACCAATGGGCGTTTGCCCTGCGGTAAAATCCTTGCCGTTCGAACTTAGCAAAAGATTCCCACTTATCCGGACTTCTGCTTTGTTGGTATTTAGTACTTCGACCGCAATTGAGCCAAGGTTTGGGCGCTCGACAAGCTGAGCGATGCATTCCGCTGCGAGCTTGTCGACATTTCCGCTCTTTGTTTCATAGGGACTGATCGTCCGATTGATTGAAAATTCAATATGACGCGTGGCAAGTGAAAAAACCTGCAAACTAAGTAGGAAATCAAAATCTCCCGAGTGGTTTGATCGCCTTAAAATTCCGTAAATAATAGTATCGACACCCAATGACCGTGCGATTGCGGTTAAACATCCGTTGTCCGTATTGGTGCATCCATGCGCAAGACTAAGCTGTTGTATTGAGGAATTTAAGCGCAAGACATTCCACTCGCTAACCTGTGTAGCCTTTGATCGTAGGGCGATGCTGAGACGGTGCGCATAGTCATCGTCTCCTTCCATTGACTGGATTCCCAATACGGCTATTTGGGGACGTCCTTTGGCCTGGCTTTTGCTTGGAAGAACGGTGCCGCCGAGAATCAATAAGAGGAAAAAAGCAGAATAAAATACTCTGGACATGGTTTTGCTTCAGTCTTGAGGTAGATAATTCGCGACCGGAAGCTATGCTAGCATGGTCCTATGAAGGTAGAAACCATTCCTTTACTGAGTGATAATTACGGCTATTTGTTGCTGGATCCAAGTAACAAAAGCGCTGTATGTATTGACCCCTCTGAATCGGGGCCGATTATACAACGTCTTCGAGCGCTCGGTTATCGTCTAAGCCAGATTTGGCTGACTCACCACCACTGGGATCATGTAAACGGGGTTTCAGAATTGGTTGAGGCTTTCAAACCCGAAGCTATTTTGGCGAGCATCTACGACCTTGAACGGCGCCGAGTGCCCTATCAGAACCAAGTGGCTCATGAGCAAAGTACGATTGGTTTTGCAGGAAATGTTTTGAAAACACACGAAGTTCCAGGGCATACCCTGGGTGCTTTAGCCTATGAAATCGATGGCTCACTTTTTTGTGGAGATACACTTTTTTTTGGGCGGTTGCGGTCGGTTGTTTGAGGGAAGCCCAAAACAAATGTACGACTCGCTCGAAAAACTAAAAAATCTTGATTCAAGACTCGATATCTATTGCGGTCATGAATATTCCCTTGCAAACATTGAATTTGCACTCGCAATCGAGCCCCAAAACCTAGCAATTAGACGATGGAAAGACAGCATTCATAAACATGGTAAAGTTACCGTTCCAGGTAAGCTTGAACATCAAAGAATCGTAAATCCATTTTTGCGCTGCAATGATAAGCATTTCGCAGAGTGTGTTTCTGAACTCGATCCAAGTGTTGATACAACGGATCCGGTGTCTGTCTTTGCGGCACTGCGCCGAATGAAAGACAAATTCTAACGACGTCTGGCGCGCCAGGATGCAAATTCCATTTCCTGTCTCGCGGCATACTGGACTTGCAAACGAATAAGCTCGCCATAGCTTTCGGGCAGCTTAGGTGCCATAGCAAGCAATACACGTCCTGCAGCTTCAGCATCGCCCGACGCTCGGTGCGCATTTTCAAGAGGAATATTCAAACGCTGAGCCATGTCGGTGAGTTTTTTACCTTTTTGATACTTGAACAGTTCACGAGCCCAAACCAAGGGGTCGATCCATTGCACGTTTTGGCGCAGCGCTGGAATGTGGTTGAAGTCCGTTTGACCGGTGCGGGCGACCTCTGCAAACAGAAAACCACGGTCAAAAGAGGCATTGTATGCCACGACCAAACGATTGCTTAGTTGTTTGATAACTTCTTCTTGAATTTCTTCCCACTTCGGTGCGTCGGCTAAATCAGCATCCGATATTCCATGAACGGCTTCGGCTTCCTTTGGCACAGGGATAGTGGGGTTGACCAACCAGTTGTGGCGTTCCGTGCATTCTCCATTTTCAAAACAAACAATGCCAACCTCAACAACGCGATCGGTCTCGGCGAAGCGACCGGTAGTTTCAAAGTCAATGACGCAAAAGGGCATGCTGACCCAAGGTGCTGCGGGATCAAATTCCCTAACAAGTCCTTCGACGTTTTTTTCGACAGCAGCTAAGCTGTCTTCAATACCAGGATAATGGTGTCCAGTGGGAAAGCATCCACAGTTTTGAGCATGAGATCCGCGCATGGTTCGCAGAATGCATTAATTTCTTAGAACTTTCCAGACATACTGAGAAAGGTCATCTTTGCGTTGGTTTCGCGTAGACGTGAAGAAAGCAAGGTGACGAAATTCCAAAGGATCTCATAAGCGAGATCTTTATGAAGGAATAACAAATCCTCGAGTTCATCTTTGGCTAGCCCGCGTGTCACCGGCGTTGAAGCTCTCTTGTCTCGCAATGCTTGCAATCAGTTGCAAGCCCTTTGGAGACAGTCCTTCGAAAAGACTAACCTTGCCCAATGCGTCTGCTACGTCCATGAGCGCATCTTACCCAAAAGCGAGACGATAATCTACGGGGCTTTTACTCGCTTTCGTTCAGGATGTAGATGCTGCGTTGGTGATACAGCTCGTTATTATCGTTGCTTGCGGTGGCTAGCTCAAAGCGGCTAAATATGTTGTCACCATCAAGATCCCCCATCGCCATGAAAGTGTACAGAGTCGTATTAGCGCTTTGTTTGCATACGGATGTAGCTGAGGCACTGACAATGCGAAAGCCATAGTAAGCTTGTCCCGTCAGGTTAAATCCGATAGCACGGTATTCGGCGACATTTTGAAAATCAACGTGTTGCTTTTGTGCGCTGGGTGTAGTGGGCAATAAGCTTGTCGTGCCAACAATACAATGGCCGGCGTCGGCGCTCGTAAGGCCTTGCGATCCTACCTGGCCCTTTTGGTAGTAGCTGGAAGCGCCCTTGAATAATGAGTTTAGATGCGTAACGGCTTCAGAGGACTTTGATTTTTTAACATATTGGCCAAAGGCAGGAACCGCCAAAGCTACCAATACTTGAATGCATGCAAAGACAACGATGAGTTCTATCAACGTAAATCCTTGCTCGCGGTAGGTTCTCTTTCGCATGGCTACTCCTTTACTACTTCTTCCGGTGCATTTGCGCTTTGCCGCTGAGTCTTTCCATTTTTGCATTCCCACCCTGCTGGCAGCAGAGTGGCGCTATCGCAAAGCGTTTGCTCAAAACCACGTATGTGTGAAATATTCCAATCAGTCGTGATTAGGCCTCCGATGTGAGCGCCCTTTTAACGTAGCTAACTGTAAGTCAATGCTCTGGACCATTGCGTTTCTAAGATTGGCTCCAGTAAGGTCTGCGTTTCGTAGTTTAGCAAAGTTTAAGTCAGCGTTGCTTAGATCTGCATCACGCAGATCAATGTTAGTAAAGTCTCTGAAACCTTGAGTTACTAAAAAGCGTACCGCTTGTGTGCGAGCCTCCAGTCCTGAAGCGTGTAAACGCTCTCGTGCACCGAGGGTCGCGGCAAAAGGAATAAGTCCAGACATGTAGACAATGGATGCAGCCGCTGCACTGATAACAATAAAACTAAAATGTCGGTATTTGGGGCTTGCGGGTAAAGAAAGCGTAGCAATACCTGCAAAACCTGAAGCCATAACTAACACTATGGGAAGAACAGTAGCGATTGCACTCAAGGAATAGGCCAACATGGCGCTCGCAAGAAGACCGACTACCCCCAGACTGCCAATAACAATCCTGGTTTTATTCTGCATGCCAAACGCTGGCTCGGGAACTTCGCTGTCGCTAATCTCTTGGACAGGGTGAAGCTCTTTGCTCTCTGGCGCGTGTTCTTTTTGCGCAGTGCGCAAAGCCATACCAACAGTATCGGAGCGAGTCCATTGCGATAGATCTTGAGCAAGAGCCTTGACCGTAGCGTAGCGTCCGTCGGGGTTCATCAAGGTGCAACGTCGGGCAATGCGAATCAAACCTTCCGGTTGATTTGCATAACTCTTGAGGGAGGGAACAGGATCAACCTCTTGCCTTGGATGCTCTCCTGTCAACATAAAGAGCAGGAGTTTACCGAGGCTAAAAATGTCAGATTTCGTGGTAGGAGGATGGCCGGCAAGAACTTCCGGTGCAGTGTAAGGGCCGTAGCCGTGTGTGGCATCGATGTCATTTTTAAGACTTACTTTGGGATTGATGAACCCGATTTCGGTCACAACCGGGTTGAGATCATCATCAAGTAGGATGTTCCCAGGCCTAAGGCAGCCGTGTACGTACCCAAACTGATGAATGCCATCCATGGCATTGCATAGACGTTGCATGAAAAGAAGAATGCGGTCGGTCGGCCAACCCAAAGCGAAGATGTCAGTGGTGCGACCTACCGACAGGTATTCTGTGATAAGCGCATCACGTTCTTTGCTCATGCCGTAGCAACGCAGAACACCACGTACCGGGCCAGCTTTAGTAAGCTTGGCCATGATCTTCGTCCCGGTTATAAACTTTTCTTTTTCGTCGTCTGAAGCGCCGGGGTGAACGATGTATGCGACTGCTTCGAGTTTCTTTCGATCTTGTGCTTTCCAGACGCTCCACACAGGGTTTGGTGTCCGGTTTCCCATACGCTCGGTTAAAGTTAATCCCGCGA
This sequence comes from Myxococcales bacterium, assembly GCA_016699535.1. Lineage (NCBI taxonomy): Bacteria > Pseudomonadati > Myxococcota > Myxococcia > Myxococcales > Myxococcales bacterium. The sequence goes on along the minus strand of CP064980.1, from coordinate 378,863 downwards.
TTTCGTCGCCAGCCCGTACTCTTGGTTGCCTCAGTCCAGTCGGGCTTTCGTTTGCATGTTGCTGCTCCGTCATAGAAGTTGGCTCAAGCGATTCAACTTCATCGATGACTTCTAAGGTCTCTTCGACTACTTGCTGCAAAGGAGGCGGACTGGGCTTAGCCTTTGGCGGGATGTTGGTCACCGCTTCGGCAGATTGCTCCTCAGTTTCACTTAAGGCTTCTGAAATGGCCTCAGAAATACCCAGCTCTTCCGATATACGCTCCATGCGCCTCTTTCCAATCCATGACCACGAGAAGCTAAGCTAAGGATCACCCAATTTGTAGTGTAACCTTAATAGTGGAGGATGGCTAAAAAAATCCCGTAGAAAGGGATTTTATAGGAGACCTTTGGCGCCTAGCAAACGCTCTGCTTCAAGAGCGGCCATACACCCGGTGCCAGCAGCAGTAATGGCCTGGCGATAAACATGATCCTGAACGTCGCCGCAAGCAAAAACCCCTTCAACATTGGTTTGCGTGGTACCTGCTTGTGTGCGGATGTAACCATTTTCATCGAGGTCGAGCACACCTTTAAACACAGCGGTGTTTGGCGTATGGCCAATAGCGATAAAAAGACCTTGAGTCGGATAGATTTCTTCTTTTCCGCTCTGGGTGTTTTTGATTTTGATCCCTGTGACAGTTCCGGCGTTAATATCAAGCACGTCCGTCACTACCGTGTTCCATAAGAATTTGATCTTGGGATGCTTTTTAGCTCGATCTTGCATGATTTGTGATGCACGAAGCTCGTCTCGACGATGAATGATGGTGACACTTTTGCAGAGGCCTGCAAGATACAAAGCTTCTTCTAACGCTGTATCGCCGCCACCAACCACGCACACGTCTTGGTCTCGAAAGAAATAACCATCACAGGTTGCGCAAGCACTCACGCCTCGGTTCTGGAGTTTCTCCTCGTTCTCGAGTCCGAGCCAACGAGCTTTGGCACCGGTGGCTACGATGATGCTGTGTCCTTTGTATTCATCGTCTCCTACCCAAACACGAAAGGGTGCTTTGGAAAAGTCGACACGATCTACATCAGCGGCAACGATATCGGTTCCAAAACGTTCGGCTTGTTTGCGAAAGAGGGCCATAAGGTCGGGACCCTTAACTCCTTCGGGAAAACCTGGGTAGTTTTCGACCTCGGTGGTGATCATAAGTTGTCCGCCGGGGATTCCGCCACTGACAAGACCTTCAATACAGATTGGCTTTAGATTAGCGCGTGCAGCATAAATAGCTGCTGTAAGCCCTGCGGGGCCAGAACCAACAATAATGACATTTCGAGTACTCATAACCGGGACCTCAAGAGAAAGCTGTTGATTGGTTTATTGCAAAGGAAGGCGATGAGGCGCAAGAGGAAAAAACTGCAGAAATAGCGTTAGAGCACTTTCCAAGCGTATTGGCTTATGTGTTGTGAAAAAACTCTTGTTTACCTGGTATTTTCGACACAGTGGGAGTGAAGGCGCGCCTGTACCGATCGGAGCATTAGGGCGGTATCGTTGATGTTGTGCTACTTTTGTGGCTATGGGTTGGGATCGTTCAAAACCTCTGTGTTTGGTCGGCATGTCCGGCGTCGGAAAAAGTTACTGGTCAAGGTTACTGTGTGAAACACATGGTTTTTCACATCTTGATTGCGATCAATTGATTGCTGCACGTCTTGGCGAATTGATTGTGCCCGAGCCAGGGGAGAGGGCCGTGCATGCGGTTGGCCGCTGGATGGGTATGCCCTGGACAAAAAACTTTGCGGAGCACGAAGCTCAATATTTGGAGCTTGAAGCAGAGATTACCGATCAAGCTTTAAGCCAAGCGCTTGATGATATGAAAAGCAACAGACAGGTCCTGGATACGACCGGAAGCGTGGTCCATTTGCCTGAGGCGCTCCAACATAAGCTGCGCCAACACAGTTACGTGGTGTACTTGCGAATGCCTCCTTCGGAGCATCGACGCATGCTTGAGCTTTATTTAGCAGAGCCTAAACCTGTTGTTTGGCAATCCTTGTTCTCAAAAAAAGCAAGCGAAGGCGACAGAGAGGCTTTGCTGCGTTGCTATCCACAGCTGCTCAAAGAAAGAGACCTTCGCTACAGCCGACTTGCTGAAGACATCATTGATGCACAACAACTTAGCGGCATGGATGCCACTCATTTTTTAAAACGAATCGAATCTTCTAACGCTTAAGCCGTTCGTCGATTAGACTTTGCAGGATACTTGGATCAGCCAAGGTGCTTGTGTCGCCCAGTTCAGCGTAGTCATTGGCAGCTATTTTTCGCAAAATGCGCCGCATGATTTTCCCTGAGCGAGTTTTAGGTAGCATCGGCGAAAATTGGATGAAATCCGGTCGAGCGATGGGACTAATCTCATGTGCGACCCACTGCTTGAGAGTAGCTTGCAGCTCGTGTGAGGGATGTGCAGAGTGGTTAAGTGTCACAAAAGCGTAGATTCCTTGTCCTTTGATGTCGTGTGCAAAAGCAACAACAGCCGATTCTGCGACATCGGGGTGGGCAACGAGTGCGCCTTCAATCTCAGCCGTACCGAGACGATGACCTGATACATTGAGCACGTCATCGACTCGCCCTAAAATCCAGTAGTCTCCATCGGCGTCGCGGTAAGCTTCATCGCCACTAAAGTATTTGCCGGCGTAATGCTCGAAGTAACCTTTTTCAAAGCGAACTTGGTTGCCGTAGATTCCTCGGGTCTGCCCCGGCCAACTATCAAGCAATACCAAATCACCTTTGCCTTCGCCTTCAACTATGTTGCCGTCTTTAGAGACCAACGCTGGTTTGACTCCGAAAAAAGGCCGTCCCGCTGAGCCGGGTTTAAGTGCGTGAGCTCCAGGCAATGGCGTGATTAGTATGCCACCGGTTTCGGTTTGCCACCAGGTATCGACAATGGGGCAACGCCCTTTGCCAACAACGCGATGGTACCATTCCCAGGCTTCGGGATTGATTGGCTCACCCACACTTCCCAATAAACGTAGCGAATCGAGTTTGCAATGCTCAACAGCGTGATCCCCGAGACGCATCAACGCGCGAATCGCAGTCGGGGCGGTGTAAAAAATACTGACTGAATATTTATCGCATATCTCCCAAAAACGTGAGGGCGTGGGATGGGTCGGAACCCCTTCAAACATTAATGTTGTGCAGCCATTGGCGAGCGGTCCGTATAGAATATAGCTGTGACCAGTAATCCAGCCAATGTCAGCTGTGCACCAATAGATGTCGTTTTCTTTGCAATCGAAAACATACTGATGAGTAAGCGATGCATGAACTAAGTATCCCCCGGTGGTATGAACCACGCCTTTGGGAGAGCCGGTCGAACCAGAGGTATATAAAATAAACAGCGGATCCTCAGCGTCCATGGCCTCGCAATCCGTGTAGGGCACGGATTCTTGGGCAAGTGTTTCAAAATCGCGATCGCGTTCTTCAAACCAAGAGATATCAGCCATGGTGTGTCGAAGCACGAGCACACACCGAACAGTTGGGCCATCTTGCAGAGCCTCATCGACGTTCGCTTTCAGTGGAATATGCTTAGCGCCACGCACTCCTTCATCGGCGGTAATCACAAAATCGCTTTTGCAATTTTCAATGCGATTGGCGATTGCGTGGGGAGAAAAGCCAGCAAAGATCACGGAATGAACTGCGCCAATGCGTGCACAAGCCAGGACTGCAAAAGCCAGTTCGGGAATCATCGGCAAGTAGATGGTAACGCGGTCACCTTTTTTTACGCCAAGCTTGCGCAAGACGCCGGCAAAGCGACACACCTCGTCGTGAAGCTCTTGGTAGCTAATGATTCGCTGTTGATGGTTTTCATCGCCTTCCCAAATAATAGCCGTTTTGTTCGCTCTATCGGGCAAATGACGATCGATGCAATTGTAGCAAGCGTTGAGCTTTCCGCCTTCGAACCAACGAATATGGATGGGCAAATCATAACGGATGTCTTTTACTTTGGACCATGTCTGAATCCAGTCCAAGCGTTTGGCTTGCTCAGCCCAAAAGTCCTCCGGATTATCTATCGAATGTTGATAAAGTTTTTCATACGTTGCTTTATCGATCCACGCTTGTTTTGACCAATCTTCTGAAACCTCAACACGCCGCCCTGCTGCCATTGCTATCCCCTTTCGTTTTCAAGCATGAACTATATGAAGATAGCAAACAAGACGGAGGAAATGACTGTCCTGGACTAGAACTCACGCATGCGTTCGTTTCTGGCGCTGAGGCGTCGCTTGGAGCGATTGCTATTTATCTTGCAGATCGTTTTCCTGAAGCAAAGCGTTTCCCAATGCTAAATACTAAATAAAGCTCTCGTGGTAGCTTTGATCTTCGATGATCGAAGCTGCTGGTGTTGAGTTGAGAGTCTCGAAGGTATCGAGCATTACGGCCAACTCTTTCGTTTCTTTAACGCCAATGCTGGATTCATATGCCCCCGGGTGCGGTCCGTGAACGATTCCTTTGGGATGATAAGAAATGCTGCCTGCATTAATGCCTTTGCGTGAACTGAATTCTCCGGAGCAGTAAAATAAAACTTCATCGCAATCGACGGAATGGTGAGGATAGGGGCAGGTAAGCGCCTCGGGATGAAAGTCCAATTGACGTGGGACAAAGCTGCAGATGAGTGCGCCGCGGGTTGCAAAGGTGCCATGCCACGTTGGAGGAAGGTGAACCAAGCCGGCACGGGGCTGAAAGTTCAATATTGGAAAGACGAAAGGATAAATACTGCCGTCCCAGCCCACGACATCGAGGGGCGTATGCTCGTAGCGCAAGCCATGAAAGGCTCCTGCGTTTTTAACCAGCACATCGCGAATCTTTTCGTCTTGAGGTCCTCTGAACTGAGGACTCTTGAAATCCCGATGACAAAAAGGTGCGTCCATACGCAATTGCCCGTTTTCGTTACGCCATTGTTTTGGGATGTTCATTCCTCCCAAACATTCAATACTAAGCCAATGCTGCTCTTCTTTTGAATCAAGTGAAAAACGATGCAGCATGCCTTTGGGAACATAGAGATAATCATTTTTCTGAAAAGCGAGATCGCCAAGTGCTGTGCGTAAAGTGCCGCCGCCCTGATGAATGAAGAAAAGGTCATCTCCGTCGGCATTGACAAAATAGAGCTCGTCATCAACGTTGGGGCGCGCGACGGAAATCACCACATCGCGATTGAACAGGAGCGGTATGCGAGCATTTTGTGGTGCGCCACCGCTCGTGAGTTTGCTGCTTTGAAAATGTCGCTTTGCAAGAGTCTGGTCTTGGTCTGCTTTGGGAAGCTGCCAGCCTTGAGCGTCTAGCTTAATTCGGCGCTGTGTTTGAGGACGATGAACGTGGTATAATATAGTGTAGGGGCCATCAAAGCCTTGGCGCGTATAGCATTCTTCGTAATACAGCTTCCCTTCGGGGCTCTTGAAGGCAAGATGATGTTTCTTTGGGACTTCGCCAGCCAAAATACGCTCAATCACAAGCTTAGGCCCTTTCACTCATCTGCTGGCGTTCAATGCTTTCAAAGAGGGCTCGGAAGTTGCCTGCTCCAAAACCGTGATCACCTTTGCGTTGGATAATCTCGTAGAAAAAAGCCCCGCTGTTTTGGTCTTTGTTAAAAGATGCAGAGTCTTCAAGAAAAATTTGTAGCAAATATTTGTGTTCGGCTTGTCCGTCAATCAATATTTCAAGCTCTCGGAGAACTTCGATGTCTTCATCGATGTGGGCAATGCCCGTTGTCTTTAGACGTTCCGGTAGCATGTCGTAGTAGGTCCCTGGGGTGGGCATGAATTCAATGCCTTTTGCGCGAAGGCCACGGACAGCAGACAAAATGTCTTTGCAATGCATAGCCAGGTGTTGAACGCCGTCGCCACGATGGTCTTCATGGAAAACATTGATTTGCGAACGTTTAAAGTTCGGCCTCATCGGTTCATTGTTTGCGAATTTACAGCGGAGTGTGGGTCCCACATGACCACGGATTTCAGCCCTGAGCCTTCATGATCGTCGCTTTTGCTATGATCTTGAGTGTGAAAGGCAACGTCCCAATAGCGCTCAAAACCAAGCACATGTTCAAGCCACAGTAATGCTGGCGTCATGGTTTGAAAATTCGAGGTGACATGGTCAAAGCACTCGAAGCCAAAAGCGTTCTGTCCGCCACCTGCTTTTTCGTAATAGTCTATGCCAGGAAGAAACGAACGGTAGCCGTGACGTTCTATGAAACGGAAAGTCGTATCGCCAAAAGGTGTTGTGATGGAAAAAAAAGCAATGCTGCCCCCGTCGTCTTTATAGCGTTGGATGTCCGTAATCGGGGTGCCACCACGTTTTTCGAGCAAGGAAAAGCAATGCTCAATATCTTCGACGTTGAAAATGAGAGTGCCTATTCCATCGGGGTGCACGCGAAAATAGCGCGCGGCGCGTGCACTTTCATCGCTTGGGCTTGAGACGAGAACATTGCATCCACCCGCTTGGAATAGGAGTGATTTTTGTCGACCTGCCTGTTTTAGTTCGCCGCTACTTTTCCCGAGTTCTTTAAAGTCCATGAGCTCGGTGTAAAAAGTCCTGCTCCGCTCAAGGTCACGTACATAGTAATGAACTGCTTCGAGATTGCGAATACCGAGGGATTCCGTTTTGCTCATGGCTTCACCTTAATCTGTTGGCGCGTCAACTTGCTTATCTGGATGCGCGTTCTTAAAAGCTTCTAGAGTAGTGCAATGCTCTTCAATCTTTAGCAAGGTAGGATAGGCATCGACCTTAACGTCATAACGCCGTGCATTGTAGAGCTGTGGCACGAGGCAAAGGTCAGCAATGCTTAGCGTATCGCCTATGCAATAGTTTCCCGCGGTCTTGGCTGCTTCTTTTTCAACGGCTACAAGGCCCCGGTTAATCCAATGGTGAGCCCAGTTTGATGCATCGATTCCCTGCTCGCTCAGGTGTTTGAGAACCGATAAGTTTTGCAAGGGTTGGGTGCCAGCGTTGATCATTTCCGCAATCTGTCGTGCTTTGGCTCGCGCGGCAGGGGACTGGGGCAAGAGAGCTGGTGAAGTAAAACGCTCTTCTAGATATTCCAAAATAGCTAAAGATTGGGCTAGGCAAATAGTATTGCTTTGTTCGGTGACTTCGAGGACTGGAACTTGTTGCAGTGGGTTTCTGTTGTGATGCTCGTTGGTGTATTGCTCTCCGCCCTCGTTCATAAGGTGTACCGGGACAATGGTATGCTTTATGCCTTTAACGTGAAGAGCGATCCGAACTCGCCAGCTGCAGGAACTTCGCCAGTAGCTGTACAGAGTTATCATTGGCCGATGACCTTTTGTTTAATCTTGCCAAAGATAGAATGGCCTTCTGGATCGTGCATTTCAATCTCAACGACATCGTATGCCTTTAGAAAAGGCGTTTTCGCTGCGTCATGCTCCAAAATCTCGCGCATGCGTCGTTCTGCTAAACAGGAGACTCCTTTTGATGGATTCTCGTTTGAGACTGTTCCACTTCCAAGGATGGTTCCAGCGCAAAAACTGCGGGTTTTGCTAATGTGTGCAATCAAATCATAAAAGGAAAAATGCATTTCGGGCCCTGCATCGGGCTCTCCCAACAGCTCTCCGTTTAAAAAAGATTTTAGCGGTAGATGAACGCGTCCATCTTTCCAATAAACGCCAAGCTCATCAGGTGTTACGGCAAAAGGAGAAAAAGCAGTCGCTGGTTTCGAGTTGAAAAAACCAAAACCCTTTTTTAGTTCTTCGGGGATGAGATTACGAAGCGTTACGTCGTTACAAAGCATAAGAAGGCGCACGAACTTACTGGCTTGCTTGGTGGTAGTCCCGTGGGGCGTATCGCCCAGCACCACGCAGATTTCAGCTTCGAGATCGAGGCCCCATTCGGCGTTCAGCAAGGGGATGGGGTCGTGTGGTCCCAAAAAAGCACTCGAGCCTCCTTGATAGACCAAAGGATCGGTCTTTAGCGTGGCTGGAGCTTCTGCGCCACGTGCTTTTCGTACGAGAACAATGTGATTGATATATGCTGAGCCGTCGACCCACTCGTAAGCCCTAGGGAGCGGTGAGTAAAAAGGAGTAGTGTCTGTGATCGGAGTGGATGCCAATTCATTCGCGTTGAGTTTTGCGTAAAACGCAGAGACATCTTCAATCAACACATCCCAATCATCAAGCAGTGCCTGCAAAGTCTTAGCCATCGCCGAGAGTTCGACGTAAGCACTACCGTCGCGGCGTACCAAAACAAGTTGTCCGTCTCGACTGCCGTCTCTTATGGTCGCAAATTTCATGGTCAGCGTCTGTCATATCACGGCTTGGATTCGAGCCGCAAACCACCCCGTATTTTGAAAACAATTGTGGGTTTTCACCCGATATTGTTTTAGGGGTAGACGGTCATAGCTGCTTGGCCGTATTTGTCCATTGCAGTGGTCCAGCTACCACTGTTTCGATCGACAGTAGCTGCTTGGTACAACGCTTCTGCACTTATTACGTTGGGATCAGTGGTTCCGAAAGTGACAGAGGCATCATCGAGATAAATGCGTGTAAGCCGGTCAACAATCAAACACAAATCAGCTCGTACGGAACTTGTGTCTGGGGAAGCCACCACATTACTTAACGATTGTTCAGCAGCTGAAAAACCAAACAAACCACCTGGGTAGGACAAGGGCACGATGCCAGCTTGTTTGAGATCTAAGCGTGCCATCCAATAGACAGCCTCTTCGATGGACTGGACGGCTTCAGTGAGCAAGGTATTGGCTGAGGCTTTGACCAATTCAAGGTCAAAAGAAAAATCGCGATCACGTTTGTTTCGACGTTTCACCATCACGGCGATGATATTGTCGCCAACAACGAAAGGATTGCTGCTTCCGAAACTCAAGGTGCTTAGCTCGTTTTCGGCGGAAGTGCTGCTCGCATAAGCGCTGTAGTTAAGGCCGTTGGAAGTGTATTTTTGCAAAACCAACGAGCCGTTAATCCATACTGCGACGCCATCATCGTGGAGTACGGTCAGGTCAGCGGTAGTGACCGGCTCGTTTAGAGTGATGACTTTGCGAAAATAGGCACTGCGCATGTTGCTGTTGGACGAAATCGTGGTTGTCTCATCGCCATCACCGTAACCGAATTGCCCTGAGCCAGTAGACCAACTCGAGTCGTTGTACGTTAAATTCAACCATGATGTGCCACGGTCCACACGCCGGTCATCGTAGCGCCAGGTATCTCCAAAGGAGACAAGGTTTGGACTGGAAGCACCACCTGGAATTAGATCAAGTACGGATTGACGAAGCTGTTGTGCTCTACAAATCCATTGATGGTAGGGCTCGGATGGTGCCATGTTGGCACAGTAGTTAGTGTCGTATTCAAGGGCACTCTCTAAAGCGCTTGCGCCGTTCTGAATTTCGGTAATTGCATTGTAGTAAGACAGCCACGAGCTTGAATCCAAATCATTCGTGGCGTTTTGCAATGAAGCGTAGGCTGCCACGACAGCTGCATGGCTTTGTCCCATCATGGACTGAGCACGTTGGATGAATTGCTCAAAGGATTGCAGTGCAATTTGGCTGATGATCTGCCCTTGAAGGGCGTCTACGTCGATTCCACGTCGATCGGCTGAGTAAAGTTCGATGACAGCATCACGCAAGTAGTCAAGTGCGGAGGAGATGCGGCCGCGTAACATTTCGATTTGAAAGTTTTCGAGATCGCCTTGGGTGTTGGTCAAATAGCGTTTCGCTCTTCGAGAAGTGCTGGGATCGTTAATGAGGTTTTCAAGCTCCGTCGTTACCACTTCGGAGACCACACCGGGGTCTGTGTTGATGGTGCCGGTCGCATCCAGCAACCCGTCATGCGCGCTTGTTCCAGCAAAGGTTGTCCACGGATAACTCACTAGCCCGTCGAGCTTAATGCCAAATAATCTTTGTGGATTCCAACTGCTAAAAAGAACTTCGACTTTTCCGTCGCCATCGAGTTCCCCTTGCACAGCTGGAGGAAAGAACCCTGCTGTGGGATCATCGTAGCGGTAAAGCTCGGCAAAGGTTGTCCCGTTTAAAATTTTGACGCTAGATAGACTGGCAGTGATGATCTCCACCAAGTTATCATTGTTGATGTCAATCAGTGCCGGAGTCACCCAGCTTTCGGTGCCAACGGATACTGATGAGAGAGGTGATCCATCCTGCATAAACGAGTACAGGGTGCCGCCTGATTCTTGAACGAATATTTCGTAACTACCATCGCCATCGGCATCGGTAATGACTGGGCTTGTAAAGTCGAGGCCTGCCCCGGGTAAATCTCGATGCCACAGCAAGGATCCATCGCCTCGATAAGCTTCGAGGGCCGGCGGAACTGCGCTATCGTAGCTCGATAGCGTCACCACGGCTTCCAATCCAGGATTTCCGTCCAAATCTGCAAGCACGGGACCCGAGCCATTGCAATTGTTTCCGGGCGTAAACCTAGCTGGATTTGAACTTGCAACGGCGTTCCATTTGGGAGTGCCATTCAATGCGTCAAAAGCATAAAGGCCTGCGCCGGCCCAACTGCACACCACAACGTCGAGGGCGCCATCGCCGTCCATATCACCGATTGCCGGATGCCCGAAAAGACTCTCCCCTTCATCGGCCCAAGTATCATCTGGCGGGCAAAACCAATAGGAGCCATCGTGGTACGAGCCCTCCGGACACCACCAATCGTAACGCCACAGCTCCGATCCAGTACTGCTGCCGTCGTACTCCGCCACGACGATTTGACCACCCCAAGCTACCACAACAATCTCATCAGCCGGATCGGCATCGACATTGACGGCTGCGGGACCACCGTTGCTCATCGCGGGGTAGAACAAATCTCCAATTTGAAACAACAAGCTTCCGTCGCCGTCATAGACACGGCACGTTCCGACTGATGCGACATCACACACGGCGATTTCTTTTAATCCGTCCCCGTCGAAATCACCCATTGTTGGAAATCCAACCAATGCATGGCTAGCTTGAACTTGCCAAAGAAGCTCCCCACTCCCGGAAAGTAGTGCCAAAGTTCCGATACCAGCCTGGCTGTCTCCAGAAACATAGCTGCCGTCGCGTATCACCAATGCGATTTCATCGCGGCCATCACCGTCGGTATCTCCCAAGGCCATCCCATCGGTAGAACCACCTGTGGCCATGCTCCAGTCTGGCGTAATGGTTTGCGCCGAGGCTTTCGAGAACGAAAGTAAACTTAGCATGCTGATTGCGATAAGATGAGCCTTCATCATCTACTTTTGCCCCGGACTTCGCCTGTCAGTAACCCTTTTGGTGGTTCGGCTCGTGCGCGGCTTTTCGCGCCGCTGATAGGGCGATCGTTGGAGTCGTTCGAATCCACACAAACATAGTGTTGCGGTGACAGTGCCTGGCAGATCTGCTGCGCTTCACAATCTGCAGAGGAGCGGCACTCTCCTGGCAAAAGTGAGGTAGCGTTTTGATCTTCTGAGGAGCCGTCTTCGCAGCCGAAGACTGCGAGCGCGAAAAATAGACCAGAGACTATGATTCTTAGCGAAAAAGCGTGCATCGTGATTTGAATCCCATACCCAATTGGAATCACTAACTCAATTTAAAATGATATCACAATAGGCATAAAATTCTATAAATATTCTAAATTTAGTCGGAAAACGCGAAGAAAAGTAAGGTAATGTACTCCGCTCACGGTCCTTGCACAAAACTTGGGACCGAAGACTGCACATAGCTTGTTGAACCCCAGCACCACGCGCTTTGATCAGCTCGTATGCCGCAACTGCTATGCTCGGCCGCGCTGATGGCTATCCATGCCGTCTCTGTGCCGGTGGACGAGGGCATGGTGCTTGTACTGATTCCTTGCAATCCGAGTTGTCCGTGGGAATTGGAGCCCCAACACACCAAGTTTGCATTCTGTAAAGCGCACACATGATCGCCAGCGGCTGCGATCGTAGAGTAGTCGGTTGCAGTATCGACCAAGCCCGGAAAGGCTTGCGTTGTGGTCTGAGCCGTTCCCATTTGTCCATGTTCCGCTGCACCAAAACACCAGGCGCTGCCATCGTTTTTGATTCCGCAGCTGTGACGGCCTCCTGCATGAATTTGATTCCAGGGGCCACTTTCGGCAATCGGAGCAGGAGCGCACTCCCAATCCAAGACCGACATCTCTCGTCCCTCGCAGCGCTCACCGATGCTGCCATCGCCAAGCTGCCCGTCGCTGTTCGATCCCCAACAAATGACCTCTGCGTCGGTCTTTACTGCGCAGCTATGGCCTGCCCCGGCGCTGATGCTCGATATTCCAGTTCCTCCGTACACGGCACTTGGAACATGACTGTCTGGCAAATTGCTGCCAACGATGTTGTTGTTTCCTAAACGACCGTTCTCGTTAAATCCCCAGCAAAAAGCCGTATCACTCGTGTTGATCGCGCAACTATGCCAATGGCCTAAAGAAACGGCTTGCCAATTTCCAGCAACGAGCTGTGGTGTATCATAGGAAGTTGTATCCCCCACTCCGAGCTGTCCATAAAGATTGTATCCCCAACACCAAAGAGAGTCTGGGCTGCGGATCCCGCAGGTATGTTGCCGTCCAGCGGAAATCGCAATCCAATCGTTTTGTGTCCCGACTTGTGTGGGTACAGATTGCGACGTCGCACTGCCAATGCCGAGCTGCCCGAAACCGTTGCTACCCCAACACCAAAGCGTACCGTCTGTTGCGATAGCGCAGGCATGATCAAAGCCTGCCGTGATGCTAGATACGCTCCAGGCTGTAGGCGTAACAACGTTCCACACAACGAGCGCAGGTGGGTCGCCCTCATTGCCTGCGGTATCGACCGCATAGGCTTCAAAGCGATGCTCCCCCAAGCTTAGGAGTTCTCGGGTAGTGGTTGCAGTGCAGGGTTCGTAATCGGAAGAATCGAAGGCGCACATGAAATGAGAAAAATCCGCTGAAGGTGAATCTAAAATGATCGTTGCCGTGGTGAGTGGGGTTATGGTCGATGGTTGGTAGCGAACTTCGATTTCAGGCAAAGTTTCAATTGACCAGGTAAAGCTTGCGGGTGTGGAATCGGCGAGACCTTGAGGCGTATCGACTGCTCGGACAGCAAAGATGTGCTCTGCGTCGGCGAGATCAAACAAAACAAGGGGTGATTCACACAGCTCGAAGGCTGCACCGTCGAACGAGCATTCAAAGTGGGAAATTCCGGTATCGTCCGTTCCCGAAAATTCGAACACCGCATCGGCGTCACTTGAGTTGACTTCGGGCGTTAAAGTGAGGAGCGTTTCTGGCGCAGCATTGTTTGGTGTCGAAGCGAGTACAGTCCATGCGGCCGTAGCCGGTGTGGGATCAATCTGCCCGCTGCTATCAACCGCCCGAACCGCAAAAGTGTGTCCACCTGGCTCTAAGTTCAGAATCGAGTGTGGTGAAGAGCAGCTACTAAAACTGGCGCTATCAAGCTGACATTCAAAGCCATTTACGCTGAAATCATCGGAACCGGTAAATACAAAAATAACTGAGCTGCCGTGAACAAGCGGTTCGGGCACCTCTACTAATACGGTCTCTGGGCTTTCATCGTTCGTGAGCCGATTGATGTCGTTAGTACATGAAACAATTAGCCACAGCGTCAAGCATAGGGCCCACACTCGTCTTTTGACCATGATACCGAACTATAACGGATTTGGGTTTCGTAGTAAGTGCTAACGGCGTCTTTAAACTGACCGCCATCCGTATCGATGGTGGTTTGATTACCTGCACCCGTACCAAAGACGGCACCTACACCGCCAGCGTCGATAAATTCCTGCACATGTGAGAACAAATATTTTACCCGGTTGTCTCGGTACTGTCCTGGAGATCCACCTTCTTGATCGCTTGGCACCCCAAAAGGCATTTGCCACCACAAAGCGGGAAGATCAAAGGCTGTTGAAAGTTCAGAGACCCAACTCAGGTGCTCGTGGAAGTTGGGGCTGCTTTGGTTGGTCTCATCCCAATACCATGGACCATCATTGCGTTGGCATTCCGGCGCTTGTGCTTCAAAACACCCTGCATCGCGGTCCAAAGTCTCAACCACAAAGAAATCCCCGTTTTGAATACCAAGCGCTTTCATAAAAGCAATAGTATCGCTAGTGCTTCCGCTCCAAGGCGAAACGTGAAAACCAAGCACAACTTTAGGCGCTATGCTTCGTGCGAGATGAATGATGCATTGAACCATGCCAACGAGGTTATCACTTAGTCCGCTGCATAGTGGATCGAAGGAAGAGACATGCGCATCGAGCGAAGCAGGGTCGTTCCCAGACGATTGCTGCTGCGCATAAGCCCAAAAATCAGGCTCCAAATGTACCACTGCGGGCTTGTCGAATATGGCTAGGCGTTCAAAGAGCAGTCTTGTGTCATTCCAATAGGCTTGCATGTACTCATCGTTGGTCAGTACCGAGAGATTGGCTTCGCCCCATGCGGCCATGGAATAGGTTGTAAACATGGGGACTACGCCATGTGAATCAGCGCTATCAGCTAGTATGTTTACGAAGCTGCCGCCTTCATTCCAGTCCGGCCAACCGCCTTGACCAGAAAGACCGACCAAGTAAGCATAGTGCAAATCGAGTGTTACTCCCAAGGAATAGATGCCGTCTTGATTGTGATCGTTCGACAGGTCATTGCCCATGCCAATCAGAAAGTTAGCCGGACGATTTAATTTTTGAGTTAACTCTGGTGCGCTTACAGGGCTTGGATGGTATTCGGGAGGAGTGTTCGTTCCTGCGTCGTTTGTTCCTGTTCCGGTGTTTGTTGGTAAAGATTCTACTTTTCCGTTGACGCAAGATGCAAGCAAGGCAAAAACAAAAAGTATGTGACGTAGCTCAAAAAGAGTTCTTCGATGGATGTCGGCCATACAATAAATTATAGCTCAGCGTATTAGGCTTCGCACACTATTGGAGTCGGCATTCCGTCGATCAAATTGATCTACGTCAATCCCATGGAAGAGAAATAGCCTGTTTTGCGCAGTAACAAGCGCAGCGTTTGAAGCGATCGGTGGAACACTGTTATGCGTAAGGCTATGAGCGAAACCCATACTCTGGATCGTGTTCCTTTTCATTTGCGACCTTTCGTTGTGGAGCAGGACTACAGTGCTTACAATGAAATGGATCAAGCCGTCTGGCGCTTCGTGCTTTTGCATACAGGAGCGCATCTCAAGGACACAGCTCATCCGGCGTATCGCCGCGGCTTAAGCGATACTGGCATCTCTGTCGAACGCATTCCTCGCATAGCTTACATGGATACTTGCCTGTCTCACTTTGGTTGGGGCGCTGTATGTGTCGATGGCTTTATTCCGCCACGTGCATTTCAAGAGTTTCTAAGACTCGCAATTTTGCCGATTGCAGCGGATATCCGTAGCCGCGATCAGTTGCCCTACACACCTGCTCCAGACATCATCCACGAATCGGCGGGCCACTCTCCTATCCTGGTGGATCCAGGTTATGCCGCATTCTTAAAGAAGAGCGGTGAAGTCGGTAGCAAGGCTTTTTCTTGTCCCTACGATGCGCGCCTGTACAACGCAATCTTCGATTTATCTGAAACCAAAGGCAATCCCAACGCAACTGCGGCTGAGATAGCTCGCGCAGAAGCAAACTTGAGTGCGCGGGTTGAAGAAAAGCATGACCTTAGCGAAGCGGCACGGCTTGCGCGCTTTTATTGGTGGACAGTGGAATATGGCCTTGTCGGCACGCTTGATGACTATCAGATTTACGGCGCTGGCCTTTTATCTTCGCTCGGGGAAAGCCACATAAGTCATATTCACCAAGTTGAAAAACGTAAACTATCGTTAGAATGTCTAGAAACCGGCTACGATATTACGCGCACCCAGCCGCAGCTTTTCGTGGCTGAATCCTTTGAGCAGCTCAACGAGGTACTTGAGCAGGCTGCTGAGACAATGGCCTATCGACAAGGTGGCCTAAAAGCTCTGAGCATAGCACTTAGCAGTCAAGAAGTCGCCACAACGGTGCTTAACTCTGGCATGCAAATCATCGCAGAGCTTAGTCACGCGACAGTGGAGCAAGACACAGTGCATCTGATTGCCTACAAGGGGCCCGTTGCGCTTGCTGAAAACGACCGCATTGTCGTGAGTGCAGCGGATGCAAATTGTTTGGCTCAAGAGTACCTGCTGCCACTGGGAAGACTTGCTGATGGCGAAGAGCCCTCAGATCAAAGCGAGTCTGAATTTCGTAAACGTTACTTAACTTCGGATGCGAAACTTCATTTGAAATACCGTTCGGGTATGCAAGTTAAGGGGCAAACTTGAGCGAGTGGAGTCTCGAGAGCAGGATCGACTGGGTCTGCTGTGGATTAGAGACTGCGAAATCTATCAGGGTGAAATCTTACTTATGCGCTGTGATTCCGGGCTCTACCCACTTATCCTTGGCAATGAAGTAAAGACGCTGCACGCTGGAGCATGTGATCCCGCGTTTTGGCCCCAGGCAGCCTACCCAACGAAACGCGTGCCATTGGTACCGAGCCTTGATGAACAAGAAACGCACTTGCTTACGCTGTATGAAAAGCATGCTGCCATCGATCTGCAAAGCATGTCATCGAAGGAGATTGAACGCATCGTCAATGATATCTATGCGATCCTACAAAAAGACTATCCGAACGAATGGCTCTTGCGCTGGAACCTTCTTGAAAAATTGTCAAAGCGAAGTGTGCAACGAAGCTTCAACAAGAACTTAGCCGTGAACTACGAGTCCTTGAAGACTATTATGAAAAAAACAACCCATTGCGACGGGCTTGCTGTTTTTAAAATCGCTAAACTCAAATCAATAATACAGTTAGTTGTCTGGAATAAGAACTTCAACGTTTGCGCGCATTAGCGATCAAAACTTTTAGTTCGGAGAGTTTGATTTCTCTGCTGATGAAAAGAACGCCAAGGTAGGCCAGGCCACTTACGCTCAACGCGAGCAGCGCACCGAGGATTGTTTGGTGAGCGATGGCATGAGCCACAAAAAAAGCTACACTTCCAGCGAGCGCCGTGCGCAAAAAACTCAGCCATGGAATACAAGCATCAAAGATGCCTCGTGTGACGGCAATAGCAAATACAAGAGCGACAAGAGTGCCGACGGTTGTGCCAGTGGCTGCTGCAACTGGCGTGTGATCACCGATCCCCGCCTGTTGTATGAGGATGCGATTTGCAAAAAAGACGATGAAAGCGGCAACGGCGGCAATGCCTGCGGCGAGTGTGGGTTTGCCAGCTCCGCTTAGCGCAGTGGCAAGAATCACGAACAGAGCCAAGGCAGCCATTCCAAAAGACAGCACGGTTAGTGCGCCTGTGCCTCCTAGGTAGTTATCAGGATAGGCAATACGCATCACGCCACCAGCGGCTCCGGCAATGGGGGACGCGATGGCGAGCAGAACAATCGAGGAAAACCGAATTGCTTCGCGAATCGTTTTGGTGGCCGTGGCGGGATCCCCACTGCTGGCTGCGCGTGATACTTTGGGAAAGACAATAAAGGTTACGGCCAAGATGAGTTGATAAGGGATAAAGGCAAAGGTTTGCGCAGCGCGGTACTCGCCTACGAGGTTTGATGCTTGTTCTGCGGCTAGTGCCGTACTTAGGCCGGAGGCTATGCCAAGCTCTGCGACGGTTCGTTTGAGCACCAGCAAATCAATCTGCATGATGCTGTTTAGGAAAATCTGATAGAGCCAGATAGGCGCTGTGAAAGCCAGCCAACGTTTCCAGGGGATAAACTCGCCAGCTTTGCCGACGCCAACCGTGAGCAAGGCAAAAACCAAAATTGCTATGGAGGCCAGCGATAGACCTTGAATGGATCCAAGGGCGCCAAAGCCCAGGACCGCTGCCAAAAGTATGCCCGCAGTGCGTATCGTGGAAAAAACAAAATCCATGCCCGCTTGTTTTACGAACGACTGAGAGCCGTTGAGGTAGCCTACCGTCGCGGCATAGAGGGAATAACAAAACATCACGACAGAAACAGTTTGCAGCAGCAACGTGAGCTTCGGATCGAGCAAAAGATTGTAAGCAACCCACTTTGCGCTGCTAAATACGCTTAGTGCCAGAATGCATCCCACAAGACTTTGAAAAATAATACCTTGGCGCAAGCGTTGCTCACGTGCCAAGGGATCTTCACTTACAAACTTACTTACGGTTTGAATGGTTGCAACCACCAACACGTTGTTGATGATAGCCGTTAGATTCATGATCGAGGCGAACAGACCAAAGGTTGCTTTGCTATCGAAAAAGCGCGGCAACAGAAGTTGCACGCCGTAGGCGCAAAGAATGAAGTACATCTTTGCCGAAGCGATGGCCAAGGCGCCGCTGCCTGCATGAGTGGGTTTGTGACTTGCCTCGGTGGACACGGAATCCGACGTTACGCTTATTTCGTCTCTTCAGGTATATCGCGAACGATGTAGTGCGAGCGGCTGTGATGTCCTTCGCGATCAAAACCAATAAACAACATGGGCAAGAAGTAAACACCGCTTTCCGGTTGCTGGCCGATGGTATAGACCCAATCGTCGGCATCAAATCCACGCTGCATGCAATCGGGATGGCGTGAGCAGGGCTCGCCTTTACCAATTTTGCCTTGGACTTCAAAACGACGCATATCGCCGAAGGCATCCTTTTCGACGATCTCCTTGGCAAGGCTGTTGAGATCTTCGACTTGCGCTTCGCTTTCGGGAGCTTTATCCATATTAGCTCGAAGTTTGGCGATTAGTTCATCGGATGCGCCTGGGCCGTTTTTTTGGCAGGCTGGCAACATCACAAACAACAGGCAAAACATCCAAAATCGTTGGCTTTTCATAGCCAGGGCTTAGCATAGCTTAAGGGTTGACGGTGAAATTTTGATGGTTAGCTTGGTTTTTAGAGGCATTTGGGCTTGCAACAAGTCCTGAAAACCTGAAAAAAGCGCCGGGCAATCGCACAGGCCCTTGGAGGAGTAGGAACATGGGAAAAATTATTGGTATCGATTTAGGGACGACAAACTCAGTAGTTGCGGTGATGGAGGGCAAAGAGCCTAAAGTGATTGTCAATGAGGAAGGCGATCGCATTACGCCATCGGTCGTTGCTTGGGATGACCAAGACCACGTTCTGGTGGGCCAGATTGCAAAACGTCAGGCCATTACCAACCCAGAAGGCACCGTCTTTTCGGCAAAACGTTTTATCGGCCGTCGTTTTGATGAAGTCGAAGCCGTTGCATCCAAAGCAGCCTACAAAGTCGTCAAACGACCAAACGGCGATGCGGGTTTTGAAGTGCGAGGTAAATCCATTGCCGCACCCGAAGTCTCTTCACACGTGCTGCGTAAACTCAAAACGGCAGCTGAGAACTATCTTGGCGAGCCAGTCACCGAAGCGGTGATTACGGTACCCGCTTATTTTAACGACTCGCAGCGCCAAGCCACGAAAGATGCTGGCAAAATTGCTGGGCTTGAGGTTAAGCGTATTGTCAACGAGCCAACTGCTGCGGCACTTGCCTACGGACTTGATAAGAAAAACGAGCAACTCATTGCGGTCTACGACTTTGGTGGTGGTACCTTTGATATCTCGATTTTGGAGGTCGGCGATAACGTTGTCCAAGTGATCAGCACCAACGGTGACACCTCTCTGGGTGGTGATGACCTCGATGAGCTTGTGATGCAATACTTGATTGAAGAGTTCAAGAAAGATCAAGGCATCGACGTTTCGAAAGATAAAATGGTGCTGCAACGTCTTAAAGACGCAGCTGAGAAAGCAAAGATTGAGCTTTCATCAAAACTTGAGACCACAGTCAATCTGCCTTTCCTTACGGCGGATGCATCCGGACCTAAGCATCTCAACCTCAAGCTGACGCGAGCGAAGTTTGAGTCGATGATTGACGACTTGGTGCAGCGCTCCCTCGAGCCATGCAAAAAAGCCTTGGCGGATGCTGGCAAAGCGGCAAGCGACATTCAAGAAGTGGTGCTGGTGGGTGGCTCAACCCGTATTCCAATGGTGCAAGAAGCGGTCAAGAAATTCTTTGGTCGCGATCCTCATCGCGGTGTGAACCCTGATGAAGTGGTAGCCATTGGTGCCGCGGTCCAGGCCGGTGTGCTCGCAGGCGATGTTAAAGACATGGTGCTTTTGGACGTGACTCCGCTTTCCTTGGGTGTGGAAACCCTTGGTGGCGTCATGACCACGCTCATTGCGCGTAACACAACGATTCCAACCAAAAAAGAAGAAGTCTTTTCGACGGCCGATGACAATCAACCACGGGTTGAGATTCATGTACTCCAAGGAGAACGTGCTCAAGCTAGCGACAACCGCACACTGGGTCGTTTCTTCCTTGATGGCATTATGCCTGCGCCTCGCGGTGTGCCTAAGATCAAAGTTACCTTTGATATTGACGCCAACGGTATTCTTTCGGTCAATGCCAAAGACGAAGTGTCTGGCAAAGAGCAGAACGTGAAAATCGAAGCACGCATTGGCCTTTCAGAAGATGAAGTCTCGAAGATGGTCGATGATGCAGCCTCGCACGAAGCAGAAGACAAAAAGCGACGCGAAGAAATCGAACTTCGCAACAAAGCCGATCAGCTTTGCTACTCGGTTGAAAAATCAGTCAAAGAAGCTGGCGATAAACTAGAAAAAGCCAAGGTCGAAGAGGTCGAGGGTAAAATCAAGACTCTACGTGAGTCGATTGAAAAGAACGACGCCTCAGCTATCGAAAGTGGCATCAAAGAAGTTGAAGCACTCATGCAAGAAGTTGCCACCAAGGCTTACGAAGCCGCTACCGCTTCAGGTGGGGCTGCGGCCGAAGGAGCAGCTTCTGGTTCATCCGATGAAGCTAGCGATGACAAGAAAAAAGACGACGTCATCGATGCAGAGTTTGAAGAACGCGCCTAATCAACCGCTAGTTCTGTTCTAAGAAACTGTTTGCGCGGTATAAACATCTGAGGTGCTGCCGAGACCTAGTGCTCTCGGGGCAGCACCTCAGCATGTTATTCGAAAGATGTGCGCACAATTGAATCGTGCGCGAACACGACTTTGACCTGTCCGTTATCACGATGCATTAAAACTGGCATTGTCTCGTGAAGCCACGAAGAAAAGTGCTACTATCGCAGCGCGATGCAGGATTCCTTAATTGGCAAAGTGCTTGCCGGTAGCTACCGGGTGGACGCCCATGTAGCCGACGGCGGCATTGGAAGGGTCTACCGTGGAACGCATTTGCGATTGGGACATACGGTCGCCATTAAAGTACTCAATGCTGAGTATCGCGATACTGAGGATGCGCAAAAACGTTTTGAACGCGAGGCAAGGTTAGCGGCAGAGCTTAACCATCCGCATATCATCAAGGTGTTTGATTTTGATCGTCTCGATGATGGTCGTTATTTTATCGCACTTGAATGGCTCGAAGGTCATTGCTTGCGCGAGTTGATCGAAGAAACTCTTCTGCCAGAGCAAAGAACTCTAGAGTTGTTGGAGCAGATTGCTTCTGCGGTTGACTACGCGCATGAACGTGGCGTGATTCATCGAGATTTGAAACCAGATAATGTTTTTGTGATACAAGGCGCAGCCGGACGCGACTTTGTCAAAGTGCTTGATTTTGGTTTAGCCAAAAACACCGAAAGTAAACACTCCTTGGCCACGCAAACTGGATCGGTGCTTGGCACCCCGGCATACATGGCGCCAGAGCAAGCTGAAGGCAGTAAACATATAGGCCCCGAAGCTGATCGTTATGCCTTTGCGGCCATAGCACTTGAGCTATTTACCGGGGAGCTTCCTTATGAAGTGGATAGCCCCTCGAGAATGCTTGTAGCGATTCTGACCAAAGAGCCCAGGCTGCCAAGCGAGCTTGGCTACGAAAATCGCAGCCTCGATCATGCTTTTGAGAGAGCGCTTTCACGCTCTGTGCACAGACGGTTTTCAAGCTGCATAGCATTTGTAGCAGCATTGCGCGAGATTCTGAGTGCAGCGTCGAAATATCCTTCTTCAACTGATCCTAAATCGGTTTTTGGTACCGCTCCGACAGTTAGTCTTCATACGCCTCGCTTGAAGAGCTACCGTTTAGGCATTCTGTTGATCGTGATTGCTGTTAGTCTGCTAGGTGTTGGAATTTACGCAGCCACGCGTTCTCAAGTTCCCAAGGCAGCTAAAAGGATCCAAGTATCAAGCCAAGAGATCGAGGACACTAAAAGCTTGGATTCAGGTATTGAGTTGCTACCGCCCCCCAATACCGGTGCATCGAAGGTTCCCAAGCAAAGAGCAAATGTCTCTTCGACAAAGCAACAAAAACTCAATACCAGCAAAAAGACCCCGAAAAAAAACAAAACGAATATCTTGCCAAAGGTTGATGAAGTCTTTGGTGATTAACTCTGATCCTTTATCAAAGCGGAGTTTGCTTGCAAAATAGCTAGGCACTGGACTAGCTTCCAACATTATGATGCGTGTGTTGATAGTGCTGTGCTTATTTTTCTCGGTCACGGCCCATGCTCAGAGTTCAGTGCAAGATAAAAAAGCTGCGCGTCTTTTGTATCAGCAAGCTCAACACCGTGCTGCTCAAGGCGACTATGAGCAGGCGTTGTCTTTGCTTGATGAGGCTTTATTAAATATCCCTCTGCGGGAATTCTATATGCCATAGGCATTGTCTACGAAAAGCAAGGTCGAGCTAAGCAGGCGTTAGAGTACTACCAACGAGCATTGGACAAAAAAGAGCCTAGCGATTCCTTGCGAGAGAAAATTGAAAACTCACAACGTAAACTTGAGAATCAAATGCGACCTGAAATAGAGGTTTCTGATAAAACATCACCCAAGGAAGAGGAAAAGTGGCTTTCAGATTCAGGTTTGTTCTTGCAAGGTGGATTGCTTAGCAATCTGCTGCTTCCTTCCGGCGGCGTTTGGCCCTTCGCTGCGGGTGGCTACCTGTTTGATTTTGGTTTGTTTGTAAAGGGTGAAGTTCTCGCACCTTTTGCTACGGCAAGTCTCAGCGTGGGCTGGGAGTTGCTTGACGGAGTGCTCCGCCCCTTTCCTTGGTTTCAAGCGGGCTATGCTTTTGTGCGTTCGCTTAAGGATGACACCTCGGGTGGCTGGGTGATGTCCATGTGTGCTGGATTGCGATGGCTGCCGTGGTCAGAGAATGGCTTTTGGTTTGGTGCGCGCGCAGGCATAGCCTTTGATCTTGAGCGTGAACGAAAAGCTATCCCGTTCCTGTGTCACTTAGCGTGGGGTACAGCCTATGAAATGGTGTGTTTGCTTTGTACTTGTAGCGAGTTGCGGACTCAATCCATATTTAAGTAGCTCCTGCGACGACGGTGTGGATAACGACGGTGATGGACGCACGGACAATAGCGATTCTGAATGCGCTGCAGCCTCCGAAGACAGTGAAATCGTATGTGAAGCTCCGCAGCGACTTTGTGGGCTGTATTGCGTTGATGTTGACGTTGATGTGCAGCATTGTGGTGATTGCAAAAGGTCATGCGGAATCGACCAGCTTTGTGTGGATGGCCAATGCAATGATTCAGATGCTCAAAGTTGCGTGTCAGCGATGGTGAATCAGTCCACCATTTCTCAGTTTTCGGATGTAAGTCCAGTAGTAGAAATCGAACAAAATTTCGAAATCTGTTCGGCATGGCGAAAGTACGCTGCGTCACGCTTTTATCAATTTCCTATTCGGAAAAATCCGACTGAAAGGGTGCTTGTTTCGACTGTGACTTCCAATGATCAAGTGCTGTTTTTCTACAGTAACTGCTTACCAAGCCCGCAGTTCATAGGCTGCTTGCAAGTCCAACAAGGCGAGCAACGCACGCGCGCTAAACTCCCCGACGATAAAGCGCGATATTCAGTGCTGTACATAGAACTTCACTCCGATACCGCTGCCCAATCACCAGCCCCAGAGATCGAAATCTGGTAGACGTTGCTTTGTTCGCGGGAGAAGCTGAGTTAGGTACCATGATTTCTATAGAACAACTTAGGGATTCTGTAGACTTTTATGATCGACGTCGGAACTGTTATGGAAGATAGTGAATTTGAGTGACGGTTCCGCTTTCTAGACCATCGACGCACATAAAACCTTCGGTTTGCAGGTTCCAGACGGTGCCCACCTGGTTTGAAAGCGGTTCGCCAAAGTTTCGAACCATTTTCTCAAGAACAAAATTTTCGGGTCGCGTTAGGCTGACTCGAACGCTGTCCAGACCATGAGCTCGCCCGCAGGCAAGCATACGAGACAAAAACTTGCAGATACTACCAGTGCCTCGTTGCAGTGCGCGCATGTAGGTGACACTCAAAAGGGGTACTCCCGTTGGACCAAACGAGAAGAAACCGGATGCGCTTGTAAGGAAAGATTCGGCCCCCACGGTTTGTGGCGTAAGAAACTCGAAGTAGCCATTGCTTTCACTTAGCGCACGTGCTCCTGTGACCATGGCGTCGCACCAATCCGGATTGTTCATGGGATCGTTTGGATCGTAGGGATTGGGTGTGGCAAGGCGCGGGTGGCCGCCTAGCTCGATAAGCCGTTGGATATGCTCCCTGAAAGCTTCGCTGCCAAAGGTATCGGCAGCAGGCAGTCCCATCTCGATTGCAGCCATGCGCTGTGACAGCTCTTGGGTGAGGCTCTGAGCAATCGCATAGAGCTTTTGCCCAGTAACTTGGGCAAGTAGTTGTATCATGTCCCAGACTTGATCGCCCAAGGCTTGCAAGGTGGGCCAGGCGTTATCAGCAATGTATTGTGCACCGCTCACCATGGTGTTGGCGGTGTCCCATAGCGCATCGGGCACATCGTAGCCTTGTGCTTCAAGCGCAGCTAAGTATCAAAGAATGACTCCTCCAACGACAACGGCTGCTTCCCAAACCAAAATACCGGCGCCAAGCTCAGTAAAGAGAAAGCCTGTCATACTCTCGGCGCTATCGACTGCCACATCATCCTGGGGTGTTTCGGCCATGCAACTTGACAAAGTCAGTGACAAGCAGAGAAAAACGCACATGTAAGCTCTAATTTTCCAAGTCATAGTGCAAAGCAAATGCAAAAGCTGTGCCCAAAAAAAAGACGCAATTTCTTCGAATAAGCCCGCGTACCGAAGTTTGCCATGGCATTCGGATCAGTGCTGGAAGTTGCAGACCCCATCCACAAAACAAAACGCGTTGGCAGCAGTGATTGGTAGTGATTGATACCCCAGGAAAACTCACCACATTCATGCTGGTCATTATCATCGTAAATCGAGGCTCATGCGATGCCAGGTTTGCACGCAGGTGCACCGATTTCCTATACCCAGATGACCCCAGCAGTGAAGATAGTTCGGGTATGTCAATGTGTGGCCTTGCAAATCGCAATAAAGATCTTTGAATAAATTCGGTATCCAACAGGGAGTGTTCTGGTTTTTCTTTCTGGAACGGAATTTGCAACGTGGGGTTTGGAATGAAATTTTTTTATCCTAGATCTATCTCCAAAATACTTACTGCATACTTCGCTTTTGTGAGCTTGACGGCCTGCGGTCTCATTCCCGAACTCGGGTCGGACAGTGGCAAAGAAACATCGGAGTTGCGATGTTACAGTGCAACCTGTTGTGCAGCCCACTATGGAAACCAATATGTCTATGCAAACGGCCAGTGCTTCATTCCGCAATCGGGACAAGGAATCGTTCAAGGCAAAGCACTTCGCTGGATAGATGAAACGACCACTGCGCCCAGTACCCAGGCCTATCTTGCTTCGCATCCCGCACTAAAGGCCATTGCCTTTGATGCAAACCAAGCAAAAGCCAATGCGCAAAGCCTTGCCGCTGAACAGCTCAGTGATCGTGACTACGTCACAAGACTTGGCTCCGATGTTGTTCTTCCGCTCCTGAACCAGCAGAAACAAGGTCTCGAAGAGACGCTACGTTATGTTAAAGCTTTGGGCTCCGGAGCCTTCGAGCGACAAGCCACCGGCGATGGTCTGTCTCAAAGCGAGCAGAGCTTACTGCGCATTGCCGCTCAGTACACCGGTTTGTATTTCAATCTTACGCATCCTGAACGAGGCATCGATCATCACGTGGAAGAGTTTGAAGACATGGGCTTTAATGTGGATGCCGAGTTCGAAAAGTGCAGCGAATACTCCGAACGCTACTCAGGACAGCGCCTCGTAGCTGGCGATCCGTACCGAGCATTACTCGATCGTTGCATGGGTTACAGTCAGCAAATTGTTGATCGCTTGAATCAGATCAACGAGACACACCCCGAACTTTTGGTGATCGACCTTAGCGAAGCCAATGCTATTCATCAAACCGTCGGTTTCTATTCCTCGTATTTGGAGCAAGGCATCGATCCACTTGCAACCGAAACGCTCAGCGCCCTGCAACGCATCAAAGAAACATCGGAAATGGCGCATATGCTGTATACCGAGCAGCTACAAGCGCTGATTTCAGCCTCTCAGCTTTATCCCATGGTGCGCTACGATGTGTGGATTGACTCGGAGCTCGCTCCTGAGCGCAATGGACCGGACAACACTCCCATTCGTGCCTTCCATGGAAGCCTAGGTGAGTACGCACAAGTCGCGGTGTTCTCCTTGCTGAATTCCGAAGATGTGCCAAAAGAAATCAGAGCACAACGACTGGGCCGTCTAGCTCAAAGTTTTGGTCTACCTGAAAGCGACATTGCTTCGTTTGCCTCTGCAGTGGATGCAGGGCTTACAACAAAGCAAGCATTAACGATCTTTGTTGAAGCGCTTATCGAAACATTGAACGCAAATGTGACTAACAATGAACAAGCGCAAGCAACGATTCAGGCCATGATGGCGTCAAACTCCAGCATTGAAAACGCCTGGCAAATAGCCCTTGCGGCAGAAACCCTAGAGCTCATGTCGTTTTATGGTGGTTATGATGATTTTGGCCAGCCTCTCGGATTGCAAGCCGCCCATGACCGATTGCTCGCACAAGCCAATGCTCTGCGGGAAGACAGCGGTTGGACGCTTGTGGCTTCAGGCGCATGCTTTGTCCTCAGTCTGGCCGGGGCGTTGCATCCTGTCATTCGCATCCTAGGCCTAGGCGCGTGCGGTATAGCGACGGTGGCTGGTGGTATAGATGCTCTTGCCCTTGCTGAGTTCGCCAAGGCTGCTCACACCTTAGCTTTCATGGGATCAGACTACGCCATGTTTCCCCCTAAAGAAGCCATCGAAGTCAGTGACCATTCCGGAATCATGAGCGCTGTCGCTGTCTACGATGTCATGTTCAGCGTGGTAGACGTACTCGATTTGCAACATGCAGTCACCGAGTTGCTTACGCCCGATGCAGCGCTCAGCCACGCCGCTTCGGCCATCGACGAAATTACACCCCACACAGATCCTCCTCATTTAGATGAGTTCGAGCCTATGGAATATTTGAGACAAGTGCTTGGAATGAGAGGACCGGAAGTAGGCTTCGTAGGCAGCAACTCACAGATTGTCTATGTCTTAAAGCGATGCCAAGAAGAGCTTGCTCAGCTGAAACAGCTGGGTACGCTTGATGAACTTAGCGCAGGAGAAATTATTGAGAAATATTTTCAATATCATGGAAGCCGCGGCAACTTGACCGACCAACAATGGCTGGATTTGATACAGCAAGCACCCAACAAGCTAGAAATACTTGATGAATGGCTCATTTCCCGGGCTTTTACTGCAATGCCGAACCTTGATAGTGCGGAAGCGTTTTTTGACAATCTCTTTGGAGACCATCTCAGACAGCTGGTTCACAGCGTGCTTCACCCCGAAGAAAGTCGGCGCTGGTTGGAAATACTCTACCAAACCACGGAAGATGTCTTTGCTATTTCTGAGCAACTCGTTGGCCTTCGTAGCACCGAACAACTAGAGGAGTTTTACGCTTTTGCTTCAAACTTAATCATCATGCACACCGATATCTATGCACAAGTCGCATCTGAAGATGTTCGGTTTGCACAGACTCTGGATACCATGGTTGACGAGTTAATAGACTTTCTGAGAAATAACAATCCTCCCAACGGACTGGATTTCGAATTGTTCTCACAAAGCTACCTTGAGCGAATCGATAGTTTTCTTGATCCCCTTTTCGAGGTTGACCCTGCAGACCTACGACGAGGCCAGTCGGGTGATCCCAGACTTATCCTGGTCACGTTTATCGAAAATTTTGCGAAGGAGCAAGCCGATGAAATTGAATTTGTCGGAAGGACGGCAGACGAGGTACTTGAAGAGTACATGCAGTATATGGCTGCGTTTGTTGCGTTCATGAGCGAGGACAACGCCAGGCTTTGGATCGCAGCGATGGAAGACATTTTCGATGACGCGTGGCTGGATGTGCTTTCGGTTGGGTCTACCCGTCTGGCAAACCGAATACAAGAGTTTCAATCAATCGCATTGGAAATCGTTCCGGAACATGACTGGCTCGATCGCCTCAGAGGATCCTTACCCAGCACACCAAGTAACGATCATGTAGATACCTTTGTGGAGATAACCAGCGACCAAATTCAGCGACTGCGTGACTTACCGGGTCAAATTAACTAAAAAACGCATCGACTTCTTGGAAAAAATGCCACGGATTGCTGGTTCTTGTTTGGCGTGTATCAATTTCAAAAATAGAGGCATGCATAAAGTCAAAACTTTTCACAGTGCGTCAGCTCATGCCTCAATACTTTTCAGCACACGAAGCTAGACAAGTCCGTTTGCGGCTTCGTATGGTTGCGTCGGCAAGGTACTGAGTAAAATGACTCCGATGCAAATCAGAAGAAACAAGATGAAATTATTGAGCGTGTTGATTGGAACACTTGTGTGGGTGGTTGCCTGTGGCGGATCCGGTGCATCGTCTGCAGGACAAGCAACAGTCAGCTGTCCGGTGCAAGAGCAAAAAGCCGCCAGCCAACCGGAGATAGAGGCCCTCTTGCGGGATGTCCTGGCGCCGCAGCTTTGCGCGCGGGTGCAAGGTAGTTTTGTAGCGCTGCCAGAAGAAGGCGCTCCCGAGGGCCCTCTTGCGGCAAGTGCTCCTGCGGTAGGGAGGTGGAACATTGATAGCTGTCAGAGCCAAATCAAAGACGATGTACTTGAAGTCTTTTTGCAAGGCAGTGGTTTTACTTGGGTGGATCAACAAAGTTCTGGTTTTCAGGTCAAGCAATATCTATTTTTTGATGCTTCGGCTTCGTTTCGGGCCAAGGCACATCTTGGTTATGAGCCAACGAAGAAAGTCGTTTCTTTATGGCTGATTCCCGATGGTGCAGTGCAGGCCAATGTGCAGCCGAAAGGCGATGTGAGCGCGAGAGCGACCAACGTCTTTTCGTCGGTGGTTGGTGGTGTGCTTGATTTTGCAGGCAGCAGCGTTGATGCACAAGCTGTCGAGCAAGCCCGGCACACGGGCACCGAACGCTTCAAGCGTATTTTGGCTAAGGGTTTTACCTTGAGTATCGATCTCGGCAAACAACAATCCGACTTTATGGTGGGTCAGCTTGCGCTGGGTGAGCTGCCTAAACGACCGTTTGATAATTTGCTCGAAGGACAGTGGTTGATTAACGGCCGTTCGAAAATCTGGCCTGGGGGTTGGGATATCCTTGGACCGATTCCACAGCAGCCTGAGCCGCGAGTGCTGCAAGTCGGACTTGAAACTGGCCATGCCGCGGAGCTATCGGTGTTGTGTGCCGAGCTCATGCAAGACTTTCTGCGCGGCGAGCAGGCCTTTTCAAGCGACATGCCAAAGTTGGCAAGAAAACTATCAAAAATTGACAAAGTTGGCATGTTAGAAAGCATTAAATTGCCAGACCTGTCATGCCCTCTAGTGGTCATGATCACACCTGCTGCGGGGAATGCAGAGCCGGTGACCTTGCGCTACCGCGATATGCCTGAAGCGTTGCTTCATCAGCAAGGCGCGCAGCTACAAGGTGCCAGTGCAGTGCACTATCCGGTTGAAGTCAGTTTGCTTGATGTGCAGTTGGCGGGCAAAGACGCCAACGGCCGTGACTGGGATTTACTTGGCGGAAGACCTGACATCTTTGTTGTTTCATCTTACGGGCAAGAGCAACGACAGCTGGATCGCACAAACACCGTTCAGGACAATAAGCGTGCTGTCTTTAACCGAAAGTTGCCGCGGCGTTTTACTGAGCTAGACTTACCTTTGCGTTTTATGATCTTTGATGCGGATGCGACCCGTGATGAGCTTGTGGGAATGGCCATGTTGGAGAGCAAGCAACTGCCGAAGACAAACACAACAACGAAACAGTTTACTTTAAGCCTAGCGGTGCGTAGTCTAAATGCTGATGCTAAAGTATTGGGCTATTTGCGTCTAAAAGTTATTCATCCTTGAGTGTTGTGCTAGTGGCTTTATCAAAACTTTTGTTGAGACGTTCGGCTAAGAGGTGAACATCATCGGCAGCATGCTCGAGATGAACACGACGCCAAGAGTTGCCAGACTCAACTTGGGAGAGGACTTCGGCTATTTCAAATAAGGGGGCAAGGATCCTTAGGCGAATTCGAGACCACAGAAAAAGCACAAGTGTCAGGCCGATAATACCGATGGCGGCGACGGACCACGACGATGCGTCATGGCTCGTTGTGTGAGCGATGGCGTTTTCGGATGCGAGCGCAGAAAGAGCGATTGCGGTGACCGAAAACACCACCAACAAAAGAACGACCATGATAAGGTGAATCTCTTTTGCAATGCGCATGCTATACGCTCTCTTCCATAAGCTTAACGATGTTTTCTTTTTGAGAAATCACAACGAGGACGTCGTCTTTTTCCAGAGGCATTTGCGGGTTGGGTGCAACCGTGGTTTTGCCTTGCCGTTCGATGGCGGCAACGGTGACGCCGAAGCGTCGCGGCAGGGCCAAGTCGATTAATGTTTTTCCCTCAAAGGAGGGCGGAAGGTGCAGTTCTCCAAAAGCCATGCCGCGGCCCATGGTCACGATGCCTACAACATCTTCATAGACAAGGTGTGCTGCGATACGTGAGCCGAATTCGGCTTCGGGGTTGATGACTTCATGTGCACCAATCGAGCGTAGGATTCGTTCGTGCAGAGGGTCGTTGCCTCGGGCAAAAACCTTTTTGGCTCCCATTTGTCGGAGTAGCGCGGTGCACAAGATCGAGGATTCGCGCGACTCATCGCCAATGGCGCAAATGCAAACGTCGCGGTTTTTGGGTGCCGTTTTGAGCAGGGCTTGCTCATCGGTGGCATCAAAACGAACGGCTTCAGTAACAAACTCAGCGGCGATGCTGACCCTGCGCTGTGACTTGTCCACTGCTAAAACCTCGACACCAAGTTCCGAAAGCGATTTTGCAGCAGCCATGCCAAATTGACCAAGGCCGATAATGAGAGCTTGTTTTTTCATATTATTCTCTTAGCTGATGCACTAACCCACATCAATGTCTTCTTCCGGATAAAACCACTCACTTACTTTTCGATCAAGGTGAAAAAGCGTGAGCGCACTCAGAGGCCCTACGCGGCCAATGAACATACAAATCATAATGACAACTTTGCCGAAGGATCCAAGCAGCGCCGTTGCGCCAAGTGATAATCCTACAGTTCCCATGGCAGAGACCACTTCAAAAGCGATCAGTTCCGCGGGCATGTGCTGGCTTGCGTAAAGCAAGATGCTGGCACACAGCACTCCAAAGGCGGCGAGGGCGGTGATAGAAGCAGCGCGAAATACCGTTTGATTGGGAATGTGTCGTTTGAAAACATTGACCTGCCAGCGTCCACGTAACGCGCCAATAACAGCCATAACAAGCACAAATAAAGTTGTTGTCTTGATGCCGCCAGCTGTGCTGCCAGGACTTCCACCGATGAACATAAGCATCATCATGATCGTGCGTGTGGCCGCGGTGGTTTGTGAAAGGTCTACAGAGTTGAAGCCTGCCGTACGGAGTGTGACGGATTGAAACCATGCATTGTGCAGGCGCTCTACGATACTTAATTCCTCAAGTGAATGGTTCCACTCCAAAAGCAAAAACAGAACAAAGCCCAAAACCAGCAAAGCTGCGCTTGTGTAGCACACGATTTTTGCACGCAGCGATAAACGCTCTTTTCGAAATTTAAGAATGCCCAAAATCACAACAGGTGAAAGCCCTCCGAGGATTATAAGAGTTGCCACCGTATGCATGATGTAGGCGTTTTGTTGGTGAGGAATGATGCTGCTGCTATCCAGGGCAAAGCCAGCGTTGCAAAACGCAGAGATCGCCGTAAAAACACCTTTCCAAATGGCGCCTGACCAAGGGATTGAATCGCTTTTAAACAGTACCGCTAAAAGCCCAGCTCCGATGCTCTCGCAGCACACTGTAACAAGTAGCGTTACACTCAAGGCCCCCAAAAGAGAACTGCGATTGGTGGCGCTTGCGATTTCAGCAACAGCGCTTTCGTGCTTGAGGCTTATCCGGTTTCCAAACAGGCCAAGCACTGCTGTTGAAAGCGTCATAATCCCTAAGCCGCCAACCTGAATTAGAAACAAAATGACACCCTGCCCAAACGAGCTAAAATCATGGGGCGTATCAAGGACGATAAGTCCGGTGACGCACACTGCGCTTACAGAGGTAAACGCTGCGTCGACGAGCGCAAACGATCGCGTTGTGCTGGCGGCAGGCAGCATAAGAAGTACCGTTCCAAGCACACACAAAAGGCCAAAGGTTGTGACCAGTAGACGTGCGGGATGGCCGCTTATTGATTCGAAAAGTTGTCTGAATAAAGAAAAGTCTTTTTCAAGTTCGTTGGAGAAGCGCTGTGGTCGCCACACTATCCAGAGCACGAGTAACGAAACGAAACTGGCGACAAAAATGTGCAATACGGAGCGAGTAAACTGAGCTCCGCTGAATAAAACAGGAACCAACAGAGCAGCGGTTCCCGCCCATTTGTTTCGTTTATCATTCAATGGAAAAAGTTTGCTGGCAAGCACAAAGAGCGCTGCAAACAAAGCGCCAAACACAAAGGCATGGGGAAAGAGTGGCCATAGATCCGAGGATAGCCAAGTCTGGCTGACAAAAAGCAAAATCGCTCCACTTATCAAGTACTCCTTTTGACTGGTGGATGGCTGTTTCATAAATGACGCTTTACCACAAAACCCGGGGTCACTTTCCACCTAATTTTCGCTGCTTTTTAAAGGAATAAAATGATCCAATTCGGAAACTTCGTTGAGAAGGAGCCGATAAAGGATGATGCCAAGAAAATGCCGTTATCAAGTGCTCGTTCCCGACCGAGTTCATCACGTCTATATGCGTGGAAATAATCGAAGAACTCTTTTCTCGTCGAGTGTCGAGCGTCGCCGCTACCTTATGATTTTGGAAGAAGGCTTGAGTAAGTATCCCTGCTTACTTCATCACATTGCATTACTAACAAACCATATACACTATGCGCTGACACCGCCCAATCTCGAGACACTAAGTAAGCTGATGAAGTTTGTTGGTCAGAAATATGCCGTCTATCGAAATCGTCGTCGAGGGGGAACAGGCAAGCTTTTCGAACAGCGCTACGAATGTCGGGTGATCGCCAATGACAATCACATGAGAGTTATTGGCGGCTATATTGATCTCAATCCCGAATTGTCGGGTATGCCAAAACGTTATTTAGCGTGGAGTACCAAGAATATTCATCTAGGTGAACCAAGTCTTACGATTCCGGAGTGTCTGTGGACTCCGAGTCCTTGGTATCTCGCACTTGCTACTACCGCTAAAGGGCGACAAGCTTCGTACGCCAAATGGCTTAGCGAGTATCGAGCCCGCCGCCAAGGCTGGGATAAGGAATTCGACGTGTTTGGCACGCAGGTACGAGGAGACAAGTGTTTTAAAGGTGTCCTTCGTCCAGATGGAACCTCTGCGAGATAGTTTTTGCGAGTAGCGAGAAACGGCAAAACTGGTGGCGTAAAGGCCTGTTTTAAAGGGCTGCAATTGCTGGGAAAGTGACCCCGTGTTGAGGGGGTGTCTCTTTCAATCCCATCTTGATAAAGGTAGGACTGGGAGCATGCAAAGCACGCTTCTTTTGTTATTGCTGGTTGCCAGTGTCGTTGCGGTGATTGCAGCCCGGATTCGTGTTCCGTACACGGTGGCGCTGGTGGCGGCGGGTTTGCTTTTGCGGCATTTATCGTGGACCTGGCCCGGTCTGCCTCTTCATGGTTTGCGTCTTACACCGCATTTGTTGATGGACTTTTTTTTGCCGGTGCTTTTGTTTGAAGCTGCTTTTCATTTAAGTTTCAACGTTTTTTTCAAAAACATTCGCATTATTACATTGCTTGCCTTCCCCGGCGTGTTGCTCGCCACCGCCATTGCTGCAACGCTCAGTGTGTATTTGGGTCGCTATGCGGGAATCAACTGGGGCTGGGGTGTTGCGCTGCTTTTTGCTTCGATGCTTGCGGCAACTGATCCAGTGAGTGTAATCGCGCTTTTCAAAGAACTCGGTGCCCCAAAACGTTTGAGTGTGGTTATGGAAGGTGAGTCTCTGCTAAACGATGGCGTTGCTGTGGTGCTCTTTACGGTGCTGGCTGCGAATCTTAGCTTAGGACACACGGAGCACGTGCTTAGTTTTGCATGGGTATCACGCTTTTTCGCTTGGGAGGTTTTAGGTGGCCTTGGGCTTGGAGCAGTCATTGGCTTACTGGTTTCCTATTTGCTGACCTTTAGCGATGATCGTTTAGTTGAAATCACGCTTAGCACCGTTGCGGTTTTTGCAAGTCATATGTTTGCTGGGCAACTGCATGTATCGGGTGTGCTTGCTGTCGTCGCGGCTGGTATGGCATGTGGCAATGTTGGTGCAAAGTTTGGTCTATCGGAGCGCAGTCATGAGGCGGTAGCTGGTTTTTGGGAGTATGCGGTCTTTGTCTCCAATTCATTTGTTTTTCTTCTTATTGGTGAGGAAATCAATTTACGCAGGCTTGGCTCGCACCTTGACCTTGTGGTCTTTGCCTGGCTGTCGTTGCTGATCGGACGTTTTTTTGTCGTTTGGTTGGTGAAGCGTTCGGTGCAACGAAGCAAAGAACAATTGCCGACGTCATGGACTGCTGTGTTAAGTTGGGGTGGCTTGCGTGGTGGACTATCGATGGTGCTTGCGCTAGGTCTGCCAGCTGATTTTGCATATCGTAAGTTGCTTATCGATCTTGTGTTTGGGGTTGTTCTTTTTTCAATCGTAATACAAGGTCTGAGTATTCCTTCCGTCCTTAAGTGGGCCTGCCGGCGTACACCGGAAAGTGGAAGTTAGATCGATCTGAAAAAAGGCCAAGGAGTTGTAAGATGCATCGTTTGGGTAAAATACGTACGTGGTTGATTGCTTTGTGTTTTTTTATTTGTGTCTTCGATTCTCATTCTTTGGCTGAGCGAGTTTCCTCCCCCAAGCATTCAAAGTGCACGGCGTACCGCAATCTTGCTGGCAAAGTGATGCTTGTGACCGGCGCAAGCTCCGGGTTGGGTAAGCAGCTTGCACTCGATGCTTCAGCATGTGGCGCTGTACTTGTCCTCCTTTCCAATGAAAAACTGAACTCGAACACGTTGTGCGTGAAATACAAGCTAAAGATGGCAAGGCAGACTATGTACTTTGTGATATTCGCCGAGCGCCACAAATTGCAAAGGCAGTGAAGTGGGTTTTTTCTAACTATAAAAGAGTAGACATTTTGGTAAACAACGCTGGAGTATGGACCGACGATCAACTTGAAAAAAAACGACCTGAACTACGCGATAATGTTTTTGCGGTGAATGCTTTGGGTAATATTCAGTTCACCGAAGCGATGTTGCCTTATCTGAAAAAGCAGAAAAACGCTCATATTGTAAATGTAATTTCGACCTCTGCGGTGCCTGATCTCAAAGAAGGTGACAACAAAGGTTGGAAATCCTATGGCGCATCAAAATGGGCATTCGCTGGGTACACCAAAGCCTTGCGTTTGGATTTGGAAAAGGAGAAATCGCAGATTAAACTAACAGCCTTTTTCCCTGGAGGTTTTGAGAGTAAGCTCTATGAGCGTGCGGGACGTGCTTTGGCACATGAGCAACCATGGATGATGAAAACCAAAGACGTTGCTGAAACATTTTGTTTGTACTGAGTCGTCCCGAGGATGTGTTGATTCCGCGCGTTGTCATGACGAAGCACAACCCTTAACGGAGTCCAACGA
This sequence comes from Myxococcales bacterium, assembly GCA_016699535.1. Taxonomy (NCBI): domain Bacteria; kingdom Pseudomonadati; phylum Myxococcota; class Myxococcia; order Myxococcales; species Myxococcales bacterium. The sequence continues at coordinate 342,948 of CP064980.1, read as the reverse complement.
AATATATCTAGGTGGGTATGGTTATGTATTTAAAAATGTTGATCTGCGCTCCACTGCTTCTTGCGGCTTGCGCATCATCCCCTGAACACAAGCAAAGCGAGAAAAGGTCTTCGATGACAGAAGGGGGCAGCGAGGCAAGCCGTGACTCTTTGCGTCCAGCGTTTCATTTCACGCCAAAGTCTCACTGGATGAACGATCCAAATGGTCTTGTCTTTTATAAGGGCGAATACCATTTGTTTTATCAATATAATCCAAATGACATCGTGTGGGGACCCATGCATTGGGGGCATGCGGTAAGTCAGGATCTTGTGCATTGGAAGCATCTGCCGATTGCTCTTTATCCGGACGCGCTTGGTACGATTAAAAGAATAGGTGAAAAAGGTGTCAGCAACCGTTTTGAAGAAAGATGTTAGTTTGCAGGCATAGGCCGAAAAGAACAGTCATCGCACAGCATGGCATTGAGGATGCAAAGCAGTTTTCGGGACGCTGCTGTGAGGGCGACTTTGGGTGGCTTTCCTGCTGCGATGAGTCGTTCGTAGAAGATGGGGAGTGTTGCGTTGAAACGCACGGCGACAAGCATGGCCATGTACACGCTGCGCCGTACATGGGCCCGGCCACCGCGGATGCGTCGTTTGCCTCGAAACCGCCCGCTATCGCAGTTGTAGGGGGCAAGTCCGGCTAGGGCTGCGGCTTGTTTAGGGCGAAGGCTGCCAAGTTCAGGAAAATCACTGAGTAGGCACGCTGCACTGCTCTGAGCAATCCCTTTGAAACTCTGAAGTAGGCTTGCTCTGCAGCCAAGCGTACTGTTTGCCTCAAGGAGGGTTGTGATTTCTGCCTCAAGCATCTGTGTCTGCTCTTTGAGATAAGCGATGCTTTGCTCAAGATGACGCTTTATCCATGGATGCCTTGCTTGCGATAGGCGCCGCTGCTCATCACCTCGCATCTGCGCCAACTGGTTTCGCCGTAAAACAAGGCCTCGCAGCAAGCTGACACACGGTTTTTCCAAAACCTGGGTCGCGACGGTCGCGAGGGAGGCTCCCACCTTTTTCTATAAAATCTTCAAGACACAGGGTCGCTTCATGTAGACAACGTAGGGCTAGTTCGCTTTGTGCTAGAAAGTTTAATCTTTACGTTGCCTACATGAAGCGACCTGACACTTAAATTAAATGACACCTAAACAGAGTCTTCAAGCTCGGAGGGTCGGTAGCTCTGGGCCGCAGGGAAGTGCTACGACCCGGGTGGGGTGAACATCAAAGATGTTCGGGATCCCCACATTAGAACCCGATGTGGGCCTATGCCCCTCCTGCGGCGGCAAGACGAAAATAGTTGAGTTTGTGGATGCCGGAAAAGCGCCGAGCAGTCGTTCGCCACCGAGGCAGCCGGCATCAACCCCACAACTATTCTTACTCTTTGCTGGCTGACTCAACAGGACCGTGATGCCCCGCTGCGCCCGCGTTGCCTCATTCTTGGATTTTTCCCGTCGGGCTGTGGCACACTGGTCACTATTCGGTCCATTCTGCGCTCTGGTTCCCCAAGCCAACTTGCTACGGCGGCCACGACCCTTTTTCCATGGCGTTTGCTTGCCAAATCCACCTTCCGAACTTCAAATTCCTCCTTCGGAATCCCTAGGCTTATTGAACCCTGCCGGCAATGCAACGAATCATGAGCCAACGCAGGATGACAGCAGCTGCAGCTGCGGACTTGGCGGAAGGCCCAGCCGCGCGGCCCAAGGGTTTTGGGTATTGCTGCTGGTGGGTTGGTTGATACGACGCAGGTGGTAGTAGCGATCAAGAGTAAAGCCTGTAGCTTTACCCAGGTATCCCAGACTCACATCGTGAAATGTTTGGATATGGTTGTTATGGTTCCAAAGAACTCAAGCATGACTCTTGCAAAAAGATACAAGAACAACAAACACCCCAAAATTGTTTCTTGATGTTGCGGCAAAGGGAACAACCAACCTGCCGCATTCATTAAGACAAGCACCATGACAAGAAAGGGATCAGAAATTTTTATCGCCTGATGTCCAAATCTGGCGACAACAAATTTTCCTGCATAGTAGTTGCCCAGAAGCAGTAGCAGCAAACCGTGAAGCAGCAGAGGCCCTTGTGTGTTTTCAGCCCAGATTACGAGCAAAACAAAGGAAATGCTGGGCGCTAGAAGGTCTGAAAAATGATTTCGCAAACGCCGAATGGGGGACATAAGACTAACCAGAACACCAATGCTCATGACAAGAAAAAGTGTTTCGGGGATTGAAAGGTACGAAAACAGGAATTTTTGGTTGATAGTTTCCACGCCAAAGATAAGAGCAGACGCGTAGGTCAGAATGATTGATGTCATGGCTTCTATATTGCCAACGAAACCTAAAACCACCTCTCCTCTTCGAAGATGCTCCCAAAATGTGATCATACTCACCCAACATACTGTCCCAACTCCCAAAAGAGTGAAACCTTGACTCAAGTCAAGCATCAGAGCGAAACCAAAAACACACAACGCTGCGCTGTAATTGTCAAACCAATGGTCCAAAAATTCCCCAAGCTTTGAAGCGCGATCAGTACGCCTAGCATGCTCTCCATCAAGGTTGTCAATCGTGATGTATGCCGCAATACAGAGGCCCGATACTAGGAAAACGAGCTTTGAAGAGTTGGGCGCCAACACGATCAAAAGAAAAGAAAACCAAGCAAAAGAATTGCCACATATGGTTAAAACATTGGGTGAAATCGTTTTTGGAATAAACTGCAGGATTGGTCGCCAGAAAAATTGTCGGAAGAATGGCAAAAGCAATGATCTATCTTCTACACGGTAAACATATTTTTTTTTGTCACTATCGGAAAACGTCATCGCTTTTTTAGAATCATGAAATCGCACGCTGGGATTAAGGTGTTTCTCGTCGAAAAAAATCCAACCACGGCCTCAGCCATGCGCCCCGTATAATGCCATAGGTTATGAGCTTTCAGTTTTCTTTCTTTGCCCTTAGTTAAGATATCCCGCGGCAACGTCAACATAGTCTTTATAGTCCCAGGTGCCTTCGCTCTGGACACAAATCTTGGCTATGCCAGATGCGTTGTTTGTGCCTCCGCAATTTTGGATACGGTAACCAAGTCCTCCATCAAAGGGATCTTCCTTCAATGGAAAGCCATTACAACCACCAACCAAAAAGCCTTTGTTGCTCCCTTGGCAACTGCGCCAGCCTAATGTGCCCTCGAAACAAGTAAAGTTCATGTAGACGTTATCCTTCGACGATTCAGCGAGATCCGAGGTTTCCCCTCCTCAGGTATCACGGCGTGCTTGCTGCCCATGCCCCTCCTGCGGCGGCAAGACGAAAATAGTTGAGTTTGTGGATGCCGGAAAAGCGCCGAGCAGTCGTTCGCCACCGAGGCAGCCGGCATCAACCCCACAACTATTCTTACTCTTTGCCGGCTGACTCAACAGGACCGTGATGCCCCGCTGCGCCCGCGTTGCCTCATTCTTGGATTTTTCCCGTCGGGCTGTGGCACACTGGTCACTATTCGGTCCATTCTGCGCTCTGGTTCCCCAAGCCAACTTGCTACGGCGGCCACGACCCTTTTTCCATGGCGTTTGCTTGCCAAATCCACCTTCCGAACTTCAAATTCCTCCTTCGGAATCCCTAGGCTTCCTGAACTACGTGATAATGTTGTTGCGGTGAATGCTTTGGGTAATATTCAGTTCACCGAAGCGATGTTGCCTTATCTGAAAAAGCAGAAAAACGCTCATATTGTAAATGTAATTTCGACCTCTGCGGTGCCTGATCTCAAAGAAGGTGACAACAAAGGTTGGAAATCCTATGGCGCATCAAAATGGGCATTCGCTGGGTACACCAAAACCTTGCGTTTGGATTTGGAAAAGGAGAAATCGCAGATTAAACTAACAGCCTTTTTCCCTGGAGGTTTTGAGAGTAAGCTCTATGAGCGTGCGGGACGTGCTTGGGCACATGGGCAACCATGGATGATGAAAACCAAAGACGTTGCTGAAACAATTTTGTTCGTACTGAGTCGTCCCAAGGATGTGTTGATTCCGCGCGTTGTCATGACGAAGCACAACCCTTAACGGAGTCCAACGAAATATATCTAGGTGGGTATGGTTATGTATTTAAAAATGTTGATCTGCGCTCCACTGCTTCTTGCGGCTTGCGCATCATCCCCTGAACACAAGCAAAGCGAGAAAAGGTCTTCGATGACAGAAGGGGGCAGCGAGGCAAGTCGTGACTCTTTGCGTCCAGCGTTTCATTTCACGCCAAAGTCTCACTGGATGAACGATCCAAATGGTCTTGTCTTTTATAAGGGCGAATACCATTTGTTTTATCAATATAATCCAAATGACATCGTGTGGGGACCCATGCATTGGGGGCATGCGGTAAGTCAGGATCTTGTGCATTGGAAGCATCTGCCGATTGCTCTTTATCCGGACGCGCTTGGCACGATTTTTTCGGGCAGCGCGGTAATCGATTGGCACAACACCGCGGGATTCGGTCCTGAGGCGATGGTGGCGATTTTCTCCCACGACAAAGACAAAGCACAGCAGCAGAGTCTTGCGTACAGTCGCGACCAAGGTCGCAATTGGAAAAAGTACGAGGGTAATCCTGTGCTCAAGACGCCTCAGGGCAGCCCGGATTTTCGAGATCCAAAAGTGTTTTGGTACGGCGATGAAAAAGGGCATTGGGTTATGGCTTTGGCCGTCAAAGATCGCATCCATTTTTATCACTCTGCCGATCTAAAGAACTGGATCAAAGCAAGTGAATTTGGTCTTGCTTATGGATCGCACGGTGGTGTTTGGGAAACGCCCGATTTGTTTGAGCTTGCGATTGAGGGGACTTCCAAGCGCAAGTGGGTGCTAAGCGTTGGCATTAACAACGGAGCGCCCGCTGGAGGAAGTGGTAATCAATACTTTATCGGGGACTTTGATGGCAAAACCTTCAAGCCACTGTATCCGCGAGACACAATAGTGTGGGCAGATTATGGAGCTGATTTTTATGCAGCACAATCGTGGAACGATCTGAGGGATGGAAGACGCATTTGGATTGGCTGGATGAATAACTGGAACTATGCGGATAAAATACCGAGCTCGGGATGGCGAGGGGCTTTTTCCCTGCCACGTGTTTTGTCCTTGAGACAAAGCAAGCACAAAATACAACTTGTTCAAAAACCTGTCAGCGAACTTGCCGTGCTTCAGAAAAATCATCGAAGCATCAGAGATGTCTCCGTCGATGAAGCAAATGCCTTTTTGCGCGAGCTTAGGGCTCGCGGTTTTGAACTTTCGGCTACGGTAAAAGTAGACGATCTAAAAAATGCTTTTTCTGTTGTTATCCATACAGGCGAACATGAGACTTGCACCGTGAGTTATTCGGCCAAGAAGCAAGAGCTTTCTGTGGATCGAAGTGCATCAGGTATCACGGGGTTTTCTCCTGATTTTGGAGTGGTTCACACGGCGCCTCTGGTTGCTGAAAATGGCCGAATTCATTTGCGCGTTTTCTTTGACCACACGTCGATGGAAGTCTTTGCAAACGACGGAAAAGTTGTCTTCACCGAGCGTCTTTTTCCTAAAAACGAAAACGTTAAGATAAGAGCTAGTTTTTCTGATGCCCCAGTTTCGATCGAATCACTGGATTGGTATGACTTGTCAGCCCTTTAGATAGAAGGCCCAGTGCACTCGCACTTCAATGAAATAGTTTTGTGCATGGAGCCCGCTAAGAGCTTGCTTTGCATCGCTTCAAAGCGTCATCGAGAAAACTGCGCAATTGATACATTTGCTCAGCTCCTAATCCTTGACCGATAAATGCTGCGCCGTACACAAAAGCAATAAGCGCTAGAGCAAAGGGCGTCAATAGATAGGCCCAAGGGAGCTGTCCGAGGATGTGCTGCGATGCGCCATATACGATCCCAGCCAGTACCAGCAATAAAAGTACCCCATACATTGCCATGAACATGGTCCAGACATGAGGGTGAGGTGCAAAACGGCCACATATTTTTTTTGTATCTTCTTCGGCGGCAAAACGTAGGTACAAATACGGCGACCAAAAATGGCGTTTTTGCTCACAGATCCAAAGTACGGCCTCTTTTCGAAACACTTGTCCTGCGCAGGGACATTGCTGCTCGGTGAGCTTGTTTTTTAGTGTGCTCAGCAAAAGCTCTGTGCGGCCTTCAAAAACAACTTCGAACTCCGGTCGCATGCGTGCCTGGGCCATACTGCTAGCTACCGTTGCATAAAGGCCGGCTTTCGTCATCTTGGCTATCCTCGTCGCGTTTCTGAAAAAGGCGAAGGCCCAGGGTAATGGCCCTGAAGACCATGAAAAGCATAAATGCTGCCCAAAGTCCGTGATTGTCGAAGCGTGGGACCAAAACAAACACAAGAGCAACATAAAGCGCAAAGGAGAGCATCATACTGTTGCGCATCTCTTTACTCCGTGTGCTTCCCGCGAAGATGCCGTCGAGCTGATAGCTCCATACCGAAACAACTGGGGTGATGATAAGCCACGGGAGAAAACGACGCGCTTCGCTTTGTACAGCAGGATCGATGCTCAGCGTATCAATCAGTGCTCCGCCGAAAGCCCCATAAACAAGAACGTAGATGATCGCCATTCCGGCAGCCCATACCGTGCTTATCTTGACTGCACTCCAGTACGCTTTGCGATCTTTAGCGCCAAGAGACTGGCCCACAAGGGCTTCGGCAGCATGAGCAAAACCATCCAAGCTGTAGGATGCAAAGAGCTGAAAATTCATCAATAGCGCGTTCGATGCAAGCACTAAACGTCCCATGCGTGCACCCATGAAAGTCAATAGAGCAAAACTTGAAATCAAGCATAGTGTTCGCACAAATAAATCACCGTTGATGCTCAACATGGGTGCAAGGGCGCGTAAGTGAAACGCTTCTTTCCATTCTTTGAGTTCAAATAGTTGTGGAGCAAAATGCTGCATGGAAACAATCCCCGCGGCAAATGCAGCATATTCGGAGACTGCCGTGGCATAACCCACGCCGGCTACCCCCTGATGAAAAACAAACACCATAAGTAAATCCAAGACGATGTTTAGTCCGTTCATCCAAAGCTGAATCCACAAAACACTGCGTGCTTGTTGAATGCCTAAAAGCCAGCCAATGATCACAAAGTTACCAAGAGCAGCTGGGGCCCCCCAAACCCGTGCGTAGAAATAAGAAGAAGCTAAAGTTTTTAACTGTTCATCTGCGCTGATAAGGCGAAGCGCGAAATAAATGATTGGAACCTGAAGCAATACGATAACAATGCTGATACAGAACGACAGCACAAAAGCTCGCTTTGCAAGCTTCGAGACCTCTTCGTGATTACCAGAACCCCAGGCTTGTGCCGTTGGTCCGGTTGTCCCCATGCGCAAAAAACCAAATCCCCAGTACAGATAATTGAAAACCAAATTGCCCAATGCGAGTGCCCCAAGTGGCTCTGGACCTGGCAAGCGGCCCACCACGGCGGTATCCATCATGCCTAATAGAGGCACCGAAATATGCCCAATAATAATGGGCGTTGCGAGTCGCCAGACTTGGTTATGCGAGATTTTAGTCATGTTCTGTGCTGTCTGTCGTTGTCTGGCGCAGCGTAGCGATGCGGTTTTTCTCCGAGCAACATCGTGAAGTTTCGCGTCTTTGCGGGTGTGAACTTGAAGTAAGTGCGTTGTGGTTCTACTCTGCCGCCGATATGTTCAATAGTGGTATACCCGTCCTTGGTAATCTGATTCTTTCGGCCTTGCTTATCCTGGCTGGCTACACCTTTGGTGTTGCCATTGCATCAAGCCGCAAGCCCGCCTTGCTTCGTAGCGCACGCTTTGGTGCCTACGCAAGTTGTGCTCTTGTGCTGCTTGCGGTTTGCCTTTTGGCTTACGCTTTTCAAACGCACGATTTTCGTATTCGTTACGTAGCGCGCTATAGCGATCGTTCTATGCCCTGGTGGTATCTGCTGGCGTCGCTGTGGGGTGGTCAAGACGGATCACTATTATGGTGGACCTTTTTGCTCTCCCTCTATACCGCAGCTTGTCTCCGATCGTTAAAAGGCCGCTATCTCGAACTGCAACCCTTTATCCTAGCAACCTTGATGGGCATCTTTGCGTTTTTTGCGGTCTTGATGCTCTTTGCAGCGAACCCTTTTGCGACCAGCTATGCGGGATCTCCCATCGACGGCGAAGGACTCAATCCTCTGCTTCAAAACTACTGGATGACGATTCATCCACCCTCCCTTTATATGGGCTTTGTCGGATGGTCGATTCCTTTTGCCTTCGTGGTTGCGGCGCTGATTACGGGTAGGCTCGGTGAAGAGTGGATTTATGCTTCTCGGCGCTGGACGCTGATAGCGTGGACCTTCCTTAGCATTGGTAACGTGCTTGGCATGATTTGGTCCTACGAAGAACTTGGCTGGGGAGGCTACTGGGCTTGGGATCCTGTTGAAAATGCAGCAATCCTACCCTGGTTTAGTGGCACAGCCTTTTTGCATTCGGTGATGATTCAAGAGCGTCGCGGCATGCTCAAAGTCTGGAACGTGGCACTTATTTGTCTCACTTTCTTTTTAACGATTTTCGGCACTTTTTTGACCCGTTCTGGGCTGATAGCGAGCGTTCATTCCTTTGCGCGTTCGGATATCGGCATTTACTTTTTGTGGTTTTTAGCCGGCGTCTCAGTGTTTTGTATTGCCTTAGTGATTTGGCGTCTGCCGCGTCTTCGTGCAAAGAGCGAAATGGATTCACTCCTAAGCCGTGAGTTTAGTTTCCTTCTTCAGAACTGGATTTTGCTTGCCATTCTTTTCTTTATCCTTGTTGCAACCCTTTTTCCGCGCATCAGTGAATGGCTTCGAAACGAAGTGGTGACTGTTGGTCCGAGCTACTTTAATAAATGGATAGTTCCGCTCGGTCTGATACTCCTTTTGCTTATGGGCATCGGCCCACTGTTGGCTTGGCGTAGAGCAACCAAGAAAAAATTTATTGCAAGCCTTTAAGTGGCCTGTGCTTTTCGGTGTGTTCGTTGCACTTGTCCATATCTTTTTTGGCAAAGCCTTTGGTCTTCCACCTGTTGTAACTTCAGAAGAGATCTACGAGACAAGCACCGGCCGATTGTTTGCCGCTGTCTATTCAGCAGCGCCGCTCATATCCTTTTCTTTTTGTGGTTTCGTTACCGCGACCATCGTTCAAGAGTTTTGGCGTGGCATCAAGATGCGGCGAAAAAACGCCCAAGAAGGGTTTTTTAAGGCACTTGTGACCTTGGTAGCCAAAGCGCGTCGTCGCTACGGCGGCTATATTGTGCATGTCGGCATCGTGCTTATGTGCATCGGTTTCACGGGTGCAGCATACGACATTAAAAAAGAAGCCACGCTTCATATTGGTGAGAGCTTAGAGATTCATAACTACCGCTTTGAATACATTCGTGCTCGGTCCATTACAGATCCAAATAAACGCATGGTGTTTACTGAGTTTGACGTCTATCACAACGGGAAAAAAGTCGATCAGGTTTCACCTGCAAAATTTATCTACACAACCCATCCAGAGATGCCAACCACTGAAGTCGCTATTCGCTCCCGTCTTAGCAACGATCTTTATGTGATCATGAATTCCGTTAATCCCGAAACAAAGATAGGTACCTTTCAAGTGATCTACCGACCCCTTGTGATTTGGATCTGGATAGGGGCTTTGATTTTGCTCTTAGGCGTGATTATCGCCATGGCTCCTCGCATCTCGGAGCTGCTCTCCATGGATCCGCCTTCATCAAAGGCGAGTGTTGTGGATGCGGAGCAAGCAAAGGAAGGAGTTTAGTCGTGAGCTATTTTCTTCCTTATTTTTTCATTGTTCTTTCCGTGCTGGCTACTGGTGCTGTCGTATACGCTTTGTTTCAGAGCTTGCTTGTCTTGTTTAGTACAAGGAGGGACGCTGCATCTCACGTAGCCAATCTCAGTGAAGATCGTGCTGGATTGCTTGCAGAAAAACAGGCCTTGCTTACTGGTCTCAAAGATCTTGAGTTTGAAAATGAGGTTGGCAAAATATCCGAAGCAGACTTTGCGGAGCTCAACGCACAATACCGCGAGCGTGCAAAAGTTGTGCTTGAAGCCCTCGACAAAGATATCGGGCCTTATAAAGAGAAAGCTGAAAAACTCATCGAGCGTTCGCTCAAGCACAGTATCATTCTGCTGGCCGCTTTAGGCAGCCTGATTGCTTTCGCGCAAGACGCCCAAGCGCAAAGCGACAGTCCGCAAGATGCCCTCAATGCACACTTGCGAATGCAGCAAACGCTACAGAGCCACGCGCAAGCGGATGAGACGCTCCCGGCAGGGACCATCGCTGTATCCGTGATGGACGCCGAAGGTTTAGCCATGCCAGGAAAAACCGTGATTCTTGGCGTGATGGCTCAAGGCGGCGCGCGTGTCCATCAAACTTGTCAAAGCGATGAGAAGGGCCAGTGCCAATTTAAGGAACTGACCTCGGGCGAACTAGCTGCTTATCGGGTAAAATCGGTGCATCAAGGCGTGAGTTTTGCCACAGACCCTTTTCGCTTGCCCACCGATCAGGGCTATCGAGCAAGGCTTGTGCTGCTTTCTGTCAGCACCGATGAGCGACCACTGCTTCAGCACGGGCAATTTATTCTTGACCTGCAAGACGAACGTTTGCATGTGGTCCAACACGCTCAGTTGAGTAACTTTGGTACCGAGGCCTATGCTTTCCCGCAAGAAGGAAAGCTAGTTCGGCTTCCTGAGGGATTTGTTAATTTTCAGTCCCAAGAGCTGATGACCGATCAGCGGATGGTCGAAGAAGACAACGTTGGTTTTCGCGTGTTCGGCTCGCTGCTACCAGGAGCGGTAACCTTGAGCTGGGGTTATCATTTGCCAGTCAAGGGCGGGGATATGACCATCGAGCTGCCAGTTACTTGGAATACTTTTCGCTATCAGATCGTGATTCCAGCCATTGCTGGCATTCAAATGAGTGTCGAAGGCTTACCAGAAACAACATCGTTTGAGCACGACGGGCGAACACTGCTTGGCACCGAGATGCGAAGAAGACCACAGGACCCACCTGTCAAAAGTCTTATTGTGCATGTTCGCGGAATCCCGGGTCCAGGCCCCATGCGTTGGGTTGCTCTTTTTCTTGCTGCACTTCTTGCCTTATCGTTAAGCGTGCTCTTTTGGCGAGCTGGACAAGGCGCTAAGACGAAAAACGATTTATCAGATCGCAAACAGGCGTTGCTTGATGAAATTGCTATGCTTGAAAAAGAGTTCAAAGATTCAACGATAGGTCCAAACTATTTTGCGCGACAAAAAGAGCGTGCCGTAATCGAGCTTGCGCAGTTGCTGCAAGCTGAAGAATCAGCTAACAAAAAGCATGCTCATTCCTCATCTGCAGCAACAGCTTAATCACTTCATTGAAACTCACCGCGATCGTGAAGCCGAAGTAGCAGCTTCGTTGGAGCTTCTTGCTCAGGGGCAAAAGAGTCTGTATCGAGACTGTTTCTCTCCGGGACACTTTACGGTCAGCACTTTTGTATTCAACGACGATGCTGAACTTCTCGTGCTTTTCCACCCCAAGCTCAAAAAATGGCTGCAGCCAGGCGGTCATATGGAAAGAAGGGATAGGAGTATTCTAGCTGCTGCACTAAGAGAGCTTGAAGAAGAAACAGCGCTGGCGGCGAGTTCGGTTCGACCATTGCATGAAAGTTTCTTTGATGTAGACATTCATGCCATCCCGGCTTTTGGGCACGAGCCAGCGCATCAGCACTTTGATTTAAGATATGCTTTTGTCCTTCAGGATGCTGAAGCAAGAATAGAGAAGAACCTGAAATGGATGGATGCAAAGGCAATCGCCCAACACTCCGATTTATCCGTCCAAAACTCCCAGAAAAAAAGCTCAACAATTTTTCTAGAAAATTTGCGCTCAGTTCATTTGCCGACAGAGAGCATGGTGCGCTTAGCACTTATCTCGAACAGCAAGCCTCCGCGGGGGTATTGTTCCGAAGCCATCAAGACCAATAACTGCGGGAGGCTGAAAGCTTTTGCTGTCCTGCTATTTATTTTTGTGCGCCACATGCAGACGCTCCGGAACAATACCCCCGCGGAGGCTAATGACTGGTGACGCTTTTTGATGTCGCTTCGCCCAATAGTCGAAGAGTGGAAGCAGTCTTGTGAGCGTGGAACAACAGGGCTACGCTGGAGCGTCTGCATGTAGCGCATTTAGCCATGGCGGGATTGGTTTTTAGCATAAAGGCATACGCAGTTGGTGGTCTTGTAGGCTTCGGCGTAGCCCTGTTGTTCCACGCAGATCTCGCCATATATCGTGCGGGATTATTCTTTATTAACAACATACTAGGAAAATACAATTTCCCTCTTTTTTCCTTATTGAGCAGAGGGTATGTTTCGTGCACAACTTTTGAGCCCAAGCGCCGATAACGGAACACGACATTATATTACAACGAGGGGAACACCATGGCAGAAGGCATGAACAAAGCAATATTAATCGGAAACCTTGGCGCCGATCCAGAACTCAAGTTCACCCAATCCTCCCAGGCCGTTTTGCGGCTTCGTTTGGCTACCAACGAGTCGTACGTCAACAAGTCCGGTGAACGTCAAAGTCGCACGGAATGGCATACAGTAGTGGTTTGGGGCAAACGCGCCGAGGCGTTGCATAAGATTTTGGTCAAAGGCAGGCCACTTTGTGTCGAAGGGCGCATTCAAACCCGGAGCTGGGAAGACCGAGACGGCAACAAACGCTACAACACCGACATCGTTGCAACCAATATCATTCTGCTGGGCGGCAGTGGTGGAGGTGGCGGTCGCGGAGGCGATGCTTCGGATACAGGCGGCTATGGTGGGCCATCTTCTGGTCCTTCGGATATGCCTTCTGATTTTCCTGCCGATGATTTGATTGATGATGACGTTCCCTTCTAATGAAGACAATTAGTGCTGGGCTGCGTACGCTACGGTGTGTGCTGGGTATCTCCGTTGCTCTTGTCGCTTGCGGCAAGGAGCAGGGCGCGAGCCATGAGCGCTCGACTGAAAGGCAAACTCAACGCATTGTCTCGCTTGCACCAAGTACGACAGAGGCCTTGTTTGCGCTTGGTCTGGGCCCAAGAGTGGTTGGAGTAAGCCGTTTTTGCAACTATCCACCGGCCGCCAAAAGCCTTCCAAAAGTTGGTGGGTTCATTGACCCGTCGCTTGAGGCAATTTTAGCGTTACGACCCACCTTGGTTGTAGGGGCACGTAGCCCAAACAACCGTGGGGTTGTTAGGATTTTGGAGCAACAAGGGGTGAGCACCTATTTCCCCACGATCCACAGCGTTTCTGACATCATCGGCTTGCTTGGTGGCCTAGCGAAACGCACGGGCCAAGAAAAGATAGCACAAGCACGTATTAGCGAGATAAAGCAAAAACTTGCCTCGGTGAAAGCTCACTTTCCTAAACACAAAGCGCGTGTATTGTTGTTATTTTCTGAGCAACCTTTTTCGGTTACCGGTCCTACGAGTTTTGCGGATGATGTGCTCACGCATGCTGGTGCGATCAACGTCATGGGTAGTGGACCAGCTTATCCAACCTTGAGTTTAGAGCACATCGTAAGCCTTTCTCCCGATGTGATTGTTCGAGCCATTATGGAAGCAAAGAGCAACGATGCAGAGTCCGGTGTTCAATGGTCGCGGTTTACAAGCATGCCTGCGGTCAAGAATGGGAAAGTTATAACGATTCAAGACGATAGACTACTGCGGCCTGGCCCTCGTATTGCCGACGCAGTCGAGCTGCTATTCCAATCCATCTATGGAGATGCTCCGTGACTGAGAAAAAACGAGCAGATCTGCTCGTGACTGAGCAAGGCCTCGCAGCAAGTCGTCAGCGTGCGCAAGCCTTGATTCTTGCGGGCAAAATTTATGTGGACGATAGGCGCGTCGAAAAGGCGGGTGAACGGTTTTCAGTCGATACCGTTTTTACACTCAAAGGCCAGGATCATCCCTACGTTTCTCGCGGAGGCCTTAAGATGCAAGGAGCTTTGGACGCCTTTGCCTACGATCCAAGTACTCATGTCGTAGCAGATTTTGGCGCCTCAACAGGCGGCTTTACCGATTGCTTGCTGCAGCGCGGAGCGAGCCGTGTCTATGCCATCGATGTAGGTTACGGTCAGCTTGACTATCGCCTGCGAAATGATCCCCGCGTAGTGGTCATGGAGCGCATTAACGCTCGCTATCTTCAAGCGAGTGATCTACCCGAAGCCATGGATCTGGTTGTTGTTGATGCCTCGTTCATAGGCTTAGCCAAGCTGCTTCCAAGCGTTGTTAGTGTACTTAAACCAGGTGGTGACGTGATTGCGCTCGTGAAACCTCAGTTCGAAGTTGGCAAAGAGCAAATATGCTCTTCCGGGGTGGTCCGAGACGATGCGCTGCGCCGCAAGGCCGCATCCGATGTCATTCACCAAGCTGAGTTGTTAGGACTATCCCTGCGTGCACAACAAGACTGCATTATCGCCGGTCCCAAAGGCAACCGCGAAATCTTCATCTGGCTCAAAAAACTCAAGAGCAAATCAGTTCCAAACCCAGCTAACCAACCACCCCGCGAGCAACGCGAGCCCGCAGGGGAGGGAGCCGACGCGCAAAGCGCGTTCGGGAGGGGAGACGCGTGTCTCCCCTCTTTGGAGCGCTGCTGCGCAGCGGTACAAACAGTAAAGCGAGCCGACGCGCAAAGCGCGTTCGGGAGGGGAGACGCGTGTCTCCCCTCTTTGGAGCGCTGCTGCGCAGCGGTACAAACAGTAAAGCGAGCCGACGCGCAAAGCGCGTTCGGGAGGGGATTGTCGTGAATCCCCTCTTTGGAGCGCTGCTACGCAGCGGTACAAACAGTCAAGTTAAAGTTCCGGAGGATGGATTCGAACCATCATTCTAGGATTCAAAGTCCTATGTCCTGCCTTTAGACGACTCCGGAAAAGGGCCACAAAAGCCATTCAGCAGCGCGGTCTATATCGCAATGTGGCTAAAAAAACCACGTGTAAGTGAGACTATTTTGTACCCAGTAGAACCCAGAGCGCTCCAAGACCCCACTTCGAGCCTAAAAAAATCTAATATTTACGTGTTAAATTCTTGGCATCGCTTTTGCAGCTTGCTTGGGAATGGAATTATTCTCCTGGGTAAGTCTGGCTATTTTAAACTCCTCCTTGGCACTTTCGCTGCCTCAGGCGGAGCAGCCACTGAGCCTAACAGAAACCGACATCGTTCAAGTTGCATTGGATTTTGATTCCGACTCATCCGAGCCGATGGCCAGCAAGGAACCCTGTGACGAGGCCATGGCAAATACAGTTCTCGATGATACCATCGTGCCTATTTGGACCGAAGCTGCACGGAGCATTCAGCAGGGGGCGATCGTTTTTCAGAGCAAAGAACGCAATCCTTGTGATGTGGTTCGCCTCGAAATTCGCCCTGGACCCGTCTGGTCCGGCATGGCAGCGCGCCTGCGTTTCTAGAATCGACAAGCAGTTCCCTGGCATGGAAGTTCACTCCGCCTTGGCTCATGCTCTAGGAATCTAGGTTTTCAGTGCGGCTTGTGGCTGATCGCAGTCAAGCGAGGGGTTGATCAGTGCGCCTGGTTTTCTGAAGGTGCCTAGCACCAAGTCCCAAAGTGGGGTGCTAATGCCAAACTGAGTGTCATGGTTTTTGTAATGGTGCTCGAAATGATAACGCCTTAGGAACTTACCGACGCGTGTCGTGGGCCGGCCATGGTGCGTGTAGTAGTGAACCCAGTCGTAGGCGAGATAACCCGCCACAAAGCCCGCGAAGGTTGGCAGCCAGTACATGCCGAGGGTGAAGTAAAAGAGCGTTGCAAATACTGCAGCCAAAGGCCAGCTCATCATGGGAGGGGCAACCAATCGTCCAGGATCGTTTGGAAACTCATGGTGGTAGCCGTGCGCCATAAAGAGCATCGACTTACGAAAACCGCCGTCACCACCGTTCAGATGGAATAAGAAACGGTGCAGCATGTATTCCACAAAAGTCCAGACCAGAATGCCTGCTACAAACAAAGCTGCCATGGCAGTTAGGCCAAGATGGCCTTGTCGGTTGGTGGCATAAAAGCAGTAAGCAATAATCGGCAAAAACCA